>JBJMJE010000195.1:0-4412 GCA_045806505.1 Gaiellaceae bacterium | reverse complement strand
TTCCCGCATCCTCCTCCGTTCGCAGCGCCATCCGCCACGTGTTGATGGCGTCGCACGGCGTACCGGCGCGGACGTCGTTCCACACGCCGACGCCGTAGGTGCTCGTCGCGTCGGCGTAGACGTAGTCGCCGAGGAACTCGGCCTGCAGGTTGTTCTGCGACGACGCGCGTGGGTCGCCGACGGGACTGCGGTGCAGCGTCGTCCAGTTGCTCGGGCCTGCCGCGCCCATCGCGGCGCTGCGGAAGACGCCGACGAGGCCGCGCGGCGTGAACGTCGTGTCCTGGTAAAGCGTGGTGTACGCGTTGTAGACGACGTAGAGCGCACTCCCGTCGGGCGACAGCGCCGGCGCCGTGTAGTAGCCGCGGTCGTTGTCGGTCGACACCTGTTGTGGGCCGCTCCACGCCAGCGCGGGGGCTCGGCCCGGCGGAACCCGCGCCGCCTGCTCGTCTGCCACCGCCCAGGTGAGCCAGACCTTCTCCTGATTCAGAGCCGGGCCGGTCACGTAGTTGTCGACGATGCGGTTCGTGGCTCCCGCACCCGACGGCGCACCGTTCGCGATATCGATGTTCGGCGAGCCGCTGAGGTCGTTGCGGGCACCGGCGACGCCGTCCTCGACGCAGCGTCCGATCACCTCGTCGATGACGAAGCAGTTGTCTTTCAACGTGGTGACGAGCTGCGGCCGCGTCCAGCTGTTGCCGCCGTCGTACGAGCGCACCACGTAGTGGCCGGACAGGCCGGGAAGGCCCACCGAGAAGCTCTGGTACATGACGTAGACGACGCCGTGGCTGTTCGTCCTGATCGCGCAGCCGGATTGCCCGAAGTGGCTCGGCGACCGAGCGGCGGCACTGCTCACGTGCTTCTGCTGCCAGGTCTCGCCGCCGTCGGTGGAGGTCGCGACCACGAGCGGCTCTGCGCCGCCGCCGACGAATGACCCGTAGCAGACGTAGACGTTGCCGAAGAAGGGGCTCGTCGCGGCGTTGTCTGCCCAGATCTGCTCCTTGTCCGCGAACTGGGTGTTGCTCGCGACCTTCGACGCGATCACCGGGGCCTTCCAGACGTTCTTGTCGTTGTAGTTGGCCGCCGTGACGTTGTCCGCGCGTGAGACGGCGATCGCTTCGATGCCCTTGACGGCCCCGGGTTCGGCAAAGCCCTGCTCGCGCAGCGCCAGGTTGCGCTCGGGCGCCTCTTCCTCGTCCAGTTCGCGGGGTGTCGCGCCCGAGGCGTAGACGGAGGCAGGGAAGCTGGACGTCAGGTTGGCGTAGTAGAGACGCGAGCCGTTCGCCCACGAGAACACGCCGTTGCGCAGAACCGGCCCGAACGCCACCGCCGGGTCACCGTCGGAGACGAGGCCGTTCTCGTAGTACCAGGGAAGGGTGCCGATCGGTCCCACCTTCGGCGCCCCGTCGCGCGCGCTCCAGCCCGTGTATGTCGGCTGCAGCCAGCTGGCGCCGTTGTTGAACGAGAAATAGACGCCGGACACGCCGACACCGGGCGTGAACGGACAGGGCGACTCGGCCGTCGCGAAGACCGTGGTGCCGCAGGGTGCAAGATCGATCTCGTCGTTCGAACCTGCGACGAGGACGGTCGGACGGGACGCGTCGATCGCTACCGCGGGCTCGTTCTGCTTGTTCTGCGGAAACGGCGTCAGCGGACTTCCGGACGTCACCCGCGACTCGGTCGCAGCCGCCGCCGCGGCGGCGAACACGAACATCGCGAGCGCGAGGCCGGCGAGCGTCCAGCCCCGCCGTAGAAGCTTGTGCGAACCGCTCATCTACAAACCCCCTTTGTTCTGCGCGGCCTTCCGGATCGGAGACGGGGCGCACGATCGCACGCGACGAAGGCCGCCGCCGTCGGTGCGCTTCGTATCGCTGCTCCCCGCAATGGAATACCCGCAGCGGTCCGGTGCCCGTCTCGGGGTGTTCCCTAACCCGTCCGCCTGCGGCTCGAAGTGACGCCTCGGTTGCCGTGGCGGCGGGGTCGCCAGTGCAGACGGTAAGCGCGTCCCTCGCGGGCGCACCCGGGACATCGACCCGGCGCCGCGGTCGGAATCGTCGGCGACGCACGCTCTGCAACACGGGGCCCCGCGATGCGAGGCCCCGCACTTCGATCCGTTATGGATGGAACCGGGCTGGGAACTGGGCGATGATGCCGCTGCTGAGCATGTCGGCCATCTCCAGTATCTGCGCGTGCACCTGGTCGTAGGCGGCGACGTCGGCGCTCCAGTTCGCGTCGTGGCGCGCGACGGCTTCGGCGGTGGTTGCGTCGAGGTGGTCTTTCATCATCTGATCCATCTCGGCGAGCGGCCACTCCTTCGGATTGGCGTTGCTCAGGAAGATCGCGATCTGGTGGGCGTTCGCGTACCAGGCCGCGAGTGCGGTCTGCAGCGCGGGCTGGTTGTTCGTCTTTAGCGCCGTCAGGACATTTGCCGCGCCTGTGATGTGCTCCTTGAGCAGGGCGGTCAGCTGATCTCCGGCCGCCTCGCCGTAGAAGGGCTTGACGGCGTTGCCGATGTCGACCTGGTTCTGGAGCAGTCGATTGACGACTGTCGTGAGATCGGGCAGCACGGCGCTCGGGTTGGGCTCATTGAGTTCGAAGCTGATGATGACGTTGCGCGTGTAGGTGATGTGGTCCTCCCACAGCTTGCGCATCGCGTCGTGGAAGGCGAGCGCAGACGCGCTCGTTGGACGGTGGCTCGCGGAGGGGTTCGGGTGCTTGGCGGTTCCGCCGCTCGCACCGCTCACGGTGCCCAGAGCGAAGGCGGCGAGTAAACAGACGACTGCTGCGGTAGCGATGCGCGTTCCGCGCAACGTTCGTGTCTTGGTCATGGCGACCTCCTGAGTGTTCGAGCCGTTAAGGGTTGTGCCTGGTGGCGCGTGCCGCCGACGGTCGGGAGCCAGGTGACGGGAGCCAGGTGATGGGTGCTGCCAATTTCATCGTCCGCAGAGCGCGCGCTGGCGCTAGGTCTAGCTTTTTGACGTCTGCCGCCACTTGTAAACCCATCTACGATGGAAATAGAGATGGACTCGCTCGAGGCAGTCGGAGACGCTGAGCTGCGCGCGGCATTGGCCTACGTGCTCGCTCAGGCGCATCCGGTGACGGCGGACGAGCTCGCCGCCTCGCAAGGAACGCACCGCAACGTGGCGCGTTCACGTTTGGAGCGTCTAGCCGAGGCAGGCCTGCTCGACCCGGGCTACGAGCGTCGAACGGGCAGAACGGGCCCGGGGGCGGGCAGGCCGGCCAAGACCTACGCAGTGGCGCCGCAGCTACGTGCGATCGAGTTCCCGCGACGCCGCTACGAAACCTTGCTCGGCCTTGTCGTCGATGCGCTGCCGCCCACGTCGCGTCGCGAGCGGCTGCGCGCGCTCGGAATCGCGTTCGCCGAAGAGTTGCTGCGAGCCGTCCAGCCCCGCCCGGAGAAGACGCTCTCAGCAGCAGCGGAGCGCGTGTGTGGCGCGATCAGAGCGCTCGGCTTTCAGGCAGCCGTCGCGAACGTCGGCGACGGTGTCGCGGTGATCGAAACGGCGACGTGCCCGCTGCGGCCGCTCGTGCGCGAGCGTCCCGAGCTTGCGGAGCTCGACCGCGGTATGTGGATCGGCCTTGCCGCGCGAGCACTCGAGGGAGCCGGGCCCGCGGCGATCGGGTGCGACACACATTCGTGCCACGGCAGCGGCTCCTGCCGCGTCACCCTGACGCTGCTGCCCAGCTGAATCTCTGGATACGGAGGGGCCGCATTCTGCGACCCCTCCACAACGGGTCGACGAGCCGACTCAGTGGGCCGTATTCGATGCACGTTGCCCCCGTCTGGGTAAGACTCCCATGGTCACGCGGCCTCGCCCGGGTCGCCAGCTGGAGAGGAGCCAGGTCATGTCTGTCGTCCGTCGTGTCGCCCTGCTGCTGTTGTTCGCAATCCTCGTTGCCGGTCCGAGCGCAACGCTCGGGCTCGGCGCAACGTCCGGGTCCGGCCACGGCCTCGAACCGAACCCCGGTGGTCACGATCGCGGCCGCTCGGCTATCGATCCCGCCGCGCATCACAGCCTGCGCGAGCCGGTCACCGACCAGAACTTCTACTTCGTCATGGCCGACCGGTTCGCCAACGGCGACACGGCCAACGACGACGGCGGGCTCCCACACGGCAACGGCGACGGCCAGTCGGGCTTCGACCCGACGACCAAGGGCTTCTACCACGGCGGCGACCTCAAGGGCCTGACGCAGAAGATCGACTACATCAAGGGCCTCGGCACGACCGCGATCTGGCTCACGCCCAGCTTCAAGAACAAGGCGGTGCAGGCCCAGGACAAGTCCGCCGGCTACCACGGCTACTGGATCACGGACTTCACGCGGATCGACCCGCACCTCGGCACCAACGGGGACCTGCGCACGCTCGTCAACGCGGCCCACTCGCGCGGGATGAA
>JBJMJE010000194.1:0-2878 GCA_045806505.1 Gaiellaceae bacterium | reverse complement strand
TGCAGCAGTCGGAGTACGAGCTCGACCTCGCCGAGATCTCGGGGATCTGGCGCTACGGCTCGGTCGTCCGCTCGTGGCTGCTCGAACTGCTGCACGACGCGCTGGAGAAGGGCGGCAACGACCTGCCTCGGATCAAGGGTTACGTCGACGACTCCGGCGAGGGCCGCTGGACGATCCACGAGGCGATCGCGGAGGACGTGCCCGTGCCCGTGATCACGGCGGCGCTGTACGCGCGCTTCGCGTCCCGCCAGGACGAGTCGTACGCGGCCAAGATCACGGCGGCGCTGCGGAACGAGTTCGGCGGCCATGCCGTCAAGTCCGAATGACCGAGACGCTCGAGAACCCGCTCGTCGAAGGGCTCAAGCTCAGGCGCACGCCGGACCCGTGCGTGTTCGTCATCTTCGGCGCGTCCGGCGACCTCACGCAGCGGAAGCTGTTCCCCGCGCTGTACGCGCTCGCGTACAGGCGCCTGCTCCCGGAGAAGTTCGCCGTCGTCGGCGTCGCACGCACGGAGGAGACCGACGACGCGTTCCGCGACCGGATGGAGGCGGCCGTCAGAGAGCACGCGCGCGATCCCTTCCGCGACGACGTCTGGCAGGGGCTCGCCGAGGGCATGCGCTACATCTCGACCGAGTTCGAGAACGACGAAGGCGAGGAGCAGCTCGCCCGCTGTCTCGCGCAACTCGACGAGGAACGCGGCACGGCGCGCAACCGGCTCTACTACTTCGCCGTTCCGCCGAGGGCGATCGGCACGATCGTCAACGAGCTCGGGCCGCGGCGCACGACGCCCGGCTGGGTTCGCCTCGTGATCGAGAAGCCGTTCGGCCACGACCTCGAGTCCGCGCAGGACCTCACGAAGCAGCTGCAGGAGTACTTCGCGGAAGAGGAGATCTTCCGGATCGACCACTACCTCGGCAAGGAGACGGTCCAGAACATGCTGGCGCTGCGGTTCTCGAACGGCATCTTCGAGCCGATCTGGAACCGGCAGTTCATCGACCACGTGCAGATCACCGTTGCGGAGACGATCGGGATCGAGAGCCGCGCCGGCTACTACGAGCAGGCCGGCGCGATCCGCGACATCTTCCAGAACCACCTGCTGCAGCTGCTCGCGCTGACGGCGATGGAGCCGCCCATCGACTTCACCTCCGTGCAGGTGCGCAACGAGAAGGTCAAGGTGCTGCGCTCGCTGCACACGCCGGGACCGAAGTCAGTTGTGCGCGGGCAATACGGGCGCGGCTACGTCGAAGGGGAGGAGGTGCCGGGTTACCGCGAGGAACCCGGAGTCGCGCCGGACTCCCTGACCGAGACGTTCGTCGCGGCGAAGCTGTACGTCGACAACTGGCGCTGGGCGGACACGCCGTTCTACGTGCGCATGGGCAAGCGTCTCGCGCGCCGCGAGACGACGATCGCGATCGAGTTCAAGAGCGCGCCGCATCCGCCGTTCGAGGAGGCGTCCACCGAAGCCCTGAAGCCGAACGTGCTCGTCGTGCACGTGCAGCCGGACGAGGGCGTGTCGCTCGCCATCGGCGCGAAGGTGCCCGGCGCGGGCATGACGATTCGCAACGTGCACATGGACTTCCTCTACGGCGGCGCGTTCCGCACGGGACTTCCCGAGGCGTACGAGCGGTTGATCCTCGACGCGATGCTCGGGGAGCAGACGCTCTTCACGCGCACGGACGAGGTCGAGGAGCAGTGGTCGCTCGTGGACGCGATCATCGCCGCGTGGCGCCGCGACCGGCCGGGCTTTCCGAACTACTCCGCCGGCACGTGGGGGCCTCCGGGCGCTGACGATCTGATCGTCCGCGACGGCCGTGCCTGGCGCCGCAACTGATGCCGGCCGCGACCGTTCTCGAGATCGAGCGCGAGCTCGCGAAGCTGCGCGACGCCTCATCCGCGCCGGGCCAGGCGCCGAACCAGCGCACCAGCGTGATGACGCATCTCGCTTGGGTGCCCGAGGAGTGGGAGAGCGCGGCGGAGAAGACGCTGGCCGGCCTCGCGGAGCAGCATCCGTCGCGCACGATCCTGCTCTTTCCACGGCCGGACGACGACGACGAGCTCGACATGGACGCGTCGGTGCAGTGCTTCGCGTTCGGCGACAGCGCCGTCTGTGCCGAGGTGATCCGGGTCCGGCTCTGCGGCGAGCGTTCGCGGCATCCGGCGAGCGTCGTCGTGCCGCTCCTGATCGCGGATCTGCCGGTGTTCGTCCGCTGGCGCGGAATGCCCCAGTTCGACGAGGTGTTCGACGAGATCGTGGACGTCGTCGACCGGCTGATCGTCGACTCGACCGAGTGGCCGGACGGGAAGCTCGCGGGCGCGTACGGCGAGCTCGCTAAGCGCTTCGACCGGACCGTCATCTCCGACATCGCCTGGGAACGGACGGAGCGCTGGCGCCGGGAGCTCGCAGGAGCGTGGCCGTTCGACGCACGCGAGATCTCCGTGACGGCGACGCGCGCGCAGGCGCTGCTCATCGCCGGCTGGCTGCGCTCGCGGCTCGGGCACGACGTCGGCGTCGAGCACGAGCCGGCGAACGTCCTCACCTCCGTCTACGTCGACGGCAAGGCGATCGACGCGCCGCCGGGCGAGCCGCCGCCTCCTTCGGAGCTTCTGTCGGATCAGCTCGAGCGCTTCACGCGCGACCCCGTCTACGAAGCGGCCGTGCGCGCCGCGGCCGACTAGTGCCCGAGCCGCAGATCGTCGGCATCGGCGGCGGCGGCAACACGCCGGAGCAGTTCCGGGCGCTTCTGAGGTACGTCCTGAGCCTGACGGGCAAGGAGCGGCCGCGCGTGCTGCACGTGCCGACGGCAACCGGCGACTCCGCGGAAAGCATCGTCGCCATGTACGAGCGCCTCGGCGCGCTCTGCGACCTCTCGCACCTGCG
>JBJMJE010000193.1:0-5550 GCA_045806505.1 Gaiellaceae bacterium | reverse complement strand
AGAAGAGCGTGGAGGGACTCGGGTCCGACGGCGCACCCGTCCACAGCCTGTCAGGCCCCGCATAGTTCTCGTTGAAGCTGGCGATCAGGCTCTGCTCGAACGCCGCGTCTCCTTCCGGCGTCCCCGGCCCGCCCGCAGCGGCCTGCGCGTTCCCTGCCTCGAACAGGTACTCCGCGAGCGTCGCGAGCCCCTCCTTGAAGAACGTCAGGTTGTAGTTCGCCTCGGAGACGTTGTCGCCCCACCACTGATGGAAGTTCTCGTGGTGCAGGATCGCCAGGTCGATCGAAGCGTTCGCGAACGTGATCTTCGTCTGCATCTCCTCTTCGAAGCCGGCTGCGGGGATGCCGATCACGACGCCGTCGCTCGTGAACGGATACGACCCGTTGAACGCGCTCTGGAAGGTGAGGATGTCTTCCTGCATGTCCATGATCGCCTTGTTGGCGCTCGCCCTGTTCCTGGGAACTGCGAGATCCTGCGCCTCGTAGTACTGGATGCCGCTCGGCGCAAGCCGGACGGTCAGGTCGTACGAGCCGATGCTGTTCTCGACGAGATACGACGCGATTCCTTCCGGCGAGTGCCAGTGCCACGTGGTCGAGCCGCCCGGAAAGCTCGGATCGGGAAGGTTCGCCGTCTGTGAGACAAGCTCACCGTTGCCGATCGCGGTCTTGCCGAACGGCACGGAGTCGTAGAAGTCGTACGTCGGCTTCGCGCTCGGGTGGTTGTTCAACGGCATCCAGTCCTCGGTCGCAACGGGCTCGGTGGTCACGAAGCTGCCTGCGTCGTTCGGCTGGTCGACCCTGAACCAGCCTTCCGTCGTGCCGTCGCCGTCGTTATGCACGCCGGGTCGGCCGGTGTAGGCGACCTCGACGACGAAGCTCGCGCCGCTCGGAATCGGACTCGAGGGCGTGATGACGAGCTTGTTCGCCGGGCACTGCGTTCCGTCCAGGTCGAATTGCTTGTTCGGGTTCGTCGTCATCAGTTCCGGGGAGCAAGCGGGCGGGAGCGGATTGTTCTCAGGCCCTCCGACCGGGTTGAGCTCGCCTGCTTCGTGTGCCCGCGGATCGGGATCGTTCTGAC
The DNA here is from genome assembly GCA_045806505.1 of Gaiellaceae bacterium. Classification (GTDB taxonomy): domain Bacteria; phylum Actinomycetota; class Thermoleophilia; order Gaiellales; family Gaiellaceae; genus DASVFB01. The sequence continues at coordinate 4,473 of JBJMJE010000193.1, read as the reverse complement.
CGTTCGGGTCGCCGGGATACGTCGGCTGCACGAAGGTGAACCGGGCCGGCTGACCGTTCACGAGCACAGACCCGACGGTGAGATTGGGGCCGTCCTTCGTGTTCGGTGACGTTCGCTCGAAGTCGAGGCTGAAGTCGGTCAGACACTGGGTCGCCAGGTCGCTGAGCACGACGTGGGTCCCTGGAAGGAACAGGTTCGACGCCGTGTCGTAGTTCAGGAAGACGTCTGTATGGATGCTTGTGTAGCCGCCGTTGCCGGTCTCGGGATACACGTGCGCTCCGAACGGCGACAGCGAATGTGCTCCGGACGAGCACGCTGCGCTCGACGCACCGGCGAATGCGCGCGCGCCCGTGAGTGGCTGCGATCCGATCTGAATATGCCGCTCCGCCGTCACGCAGCCGAGCGCGCCGCTGCGCCCGGCGCGCCGCGTACACGCGACGAGCGCATACGAGCCGTGGCCGAGCGCGCGGGGCAAGCGAACGCGGACGCGGAAGCCGCCGGAATCGTGGGCCGAGAGGCTGACGGGAGCTGCGCCGATCGTGACCGGCCGGCTCCCGACGCGGAGGAGATGGACGACCACGCGGCCGCGCGCGGCGGCACTGCCCTCGTTCGCGATCGCTCCCCGGACCACGTATGTGCGGCCGGCGAGTACGTGCCTCGGCGCCGACGTGAGCTGCGAGATGACCAGCCGCGCCCCGGCGATGGTCGGCAGCCGCGCCAACAACGACGCTCGTGGCGGTGCGGATCCTGCAGGCTGCGGTGGACGGGCGTTCGCCGCGAGCGGCGCGAGCAGTGGAAGCAGCAGCGCTGCGCCGACGGGCGCCAGCGTTCGCGAAGTCTTCATTGCAATCCCCCTTGTCGCGGTGCCCGGTGTTATCCGCGGTGGCGGCCTTCTTGTCAAGTTGCGACGCTACTGAGCAGATGACGTCGGAGATCGTCGGCAGGGAGGAGGAGCTCGTCTCCGTCCACGCCTTCATCGGCGCAGCGGAAGGGGGCGCCGCCGCATTCGTCCTCGAGGGTGAGGCGGGGATCGGCAAGTCCACGCTCTGGCTTGCAGGCGTCGAGCGCGCGCGCTCGCGAGGCATGCGCGTACTCCTGTCGCGACCGGCCGAGGCCGAGCGCGGCCTTGCTCACGCGGGGCTCGGCGATCTGTTCGAGGACGTGGCCGACGTGCTGCCGGCGCTGCCCGCGCCGAGGCGGCGGGCGCTCGAGGTGGCGCTGCTCCTCGACGAGGCTTCGGACGACGCCGTCGATCGCCGCTCGTTAGCTGTCGCGGTGCGCAGCCTCCTCGAGCTCCTCAGCGAAAGCGAGGCGGTTCTCATTGCGGTGGACGACGTGCAGTGGCTCGACCCGTCGTCCTCCAGCGCACTTACGTTTGCGCTCCGCAGGCTGGACTCGAATCGAGTGCTCCTGCTGCTCGCGCGCCGGCTCGGAGACGAGGCGCAGACGCCGGGGATCGAGCAAGCGCTTGCGCCCGATCGCGTCCGGCGAGTGCCGGTCGGACCGCTGAGCGCCGGCGCCCTCCACCGATTCTTGCGTGACCGCCTCGGCACGTCCTTCGCGCGCCAGACGCTGCTTCGCATCCACGAACGGTCGGGCGGGAATCCGTTCTTCGCGCTCGAGCTCGCCCGCGTCCTCGACGCCAACGTCGACCCGCTGCAGCCGCTCCCTGTCCCCGAGACGCTCGAGGAGCTCGTACGCGCCAGGATCGACGCACTCCCTGCAGCCACCCGCCGGGCGCTCGCGTTCGCCTCGGCGCTCGGCACGCCCTCGGAGGCTCTGCTCGGGCGGGCGGGCGTCGCCGTCGGCGCCCTCGAACCGGCGGTTGCCGCGCATGTCATCGAGCGCGAGAACGGGCTGATTCGCTTCACGCACCCGCTGCTCTCATCCGTCCTCTACCAGGCGCTGGGCGAAGAGCGGCGCAGCGTTCACGAACGTCTCGCGGGAGTCGTCGGCGACCCGCTGCTGAGCGCCCGTCATCTCGCGCTCGCGACGGACGCGCCGGACGCCCGGGTCGCGCGGGTGCTCGACGACGCCTCGCGGCTGGCGGCGGACCGCGGCGCGTCGGCTGTCGCGGCCGAGCTCGCCGAGCAGGCGTTCCGCCTGACCCCGCCGGACGATCGCGAGGAACGGCATCGTCGAGCGCTCGCTGCTGCACGCGCACATCAGGCGGCCGGGGAGTGGACGCGTGCGCACGCGATCGCGACCGAGCTGTTGGCTGACACGGAGATCGGCCCGACGCGAGCCGACGTCCTCGTGCTTCTCGCGGACGTCGAGAACGAAGATCGTTCGATCGCCCTGCTCGAGGAGGCCCTGCGCGAGGCGTCGTCTCGCCCCGCGCTCCGATCGGTCATCCACTGCCGCATCGCGTGGGTCGCGCGATCCGAGGGAGGCTTCGCGGACGCACGCGCAGCGCTCGAGCTCGCCGACGACGTCGACGACGACGTGCTCCGGCGACGCGCTCGCGCGGTGCACGCCATCCTCAGCTGGTTCGTCGGCGAGTCCGAGGCGTCGGAGGATCTCCCGGCGATGGCACACGACTTCGCCGACGCCGTCGGCGGCGAGCAGCTGGTGCGCGAGGGCACCCAGGCGGTCGTCAACACCCTTGCCCCGTCGTCGAAGAGGGACGAGGCTCGCACGTTGCTCGAGCGCGAGCACCGGGAGTGGCACGAGAGGAACGAGCCGCGCGCCGCTCGGGCTCTCTGGGGCCTCGCCTGGGTCGAGCTCTTCGCCGGGCGCTGGGAGCTCGCGGCCGAGTACGCCGCCCGCTCCCACGACACCTCGATCCAGTACGGGCTCGAGGTGCCGCAGGATCACCTTCCGATCGCCGTGATCGCCGTTCATCGCGGGCAACTCGAGCTCGCACGCGAGCATTCCGAGCGGGCGCTCGGGCTCGGCCGCGCGCAATCCGTGCACATCGTTCTGCCGCAGCACCGCGCAGTCCTGGGACTCGTCGCGTTCTGGAGCGGCGATTTGTCGGGTGCGGAAGAGTGGCTCGACGAGGCCGAACGGCAGGCGGCGGCGCTGTCATGGGGCGAGCCGAGCATCCGCTGGTGGACAGCCGACTACGCCGAGCTCCTCCTGGAGCTGGGGCGGTTGGACGACGCCACGCGGCTCGTCGACGTCTGGGAAGCGGACGCGGCGCGGGTTGCGCGCGAGTGGGTGCTCGCCTCCGTAACGCGATCCCGCGGGCTCATCGCCGCGGCCGACGGCGACGTGGAACGCGCCACGGTGCTCCTGCAGCACGCGGTTGCGCAGCACGAAGCCGTCGGAGATCCCTACGGGTACGCCCGCGCGCTGCTTGCGCTCGGCGTCGTCCAGCGACGCGCGCGGAAGAAGCGTGCGGCCCGCGACGCGATCCTCGCCGCGCTGCAGGGCTTCGAGCGACTCGGGGCTCTGACCTGGATCGAGAAGGCACGGAACGAGCTCGGCAGCATCGGCGGGCGTACTCGCGAGGAAGGGCTCACGGCTGCCGAACGTCGCGTGGCGGTTCTTGTCGCCCAGGGCCGCACCAATCGCGAGGTCGCCGCCGCGCTGTTCCTCGGCGAGCGGACGGTGGCGAGCCACCTGACTCACATCTACGCCAAGCTCGGCGTGCGCTCGCGCACCGAGCTCGCGCGCCGACTCGACTGACGATCCGGCGCGCGCGGTGCGCAAAGTTCAGACGTTCTGACGTTTCCACGGCAGCACTGTCGCCGTAGCGTCGAGGGCGTGCCGACCTACCTCGTCGAGACGTACCTTGCGCGTGGGGAGGCGGGGGAGCGAGCCGCCCGCGAGCGACGCGCCCGCTCCGCGGCCGAGAAGCTGACGGAGGAAGGCGCGAGCGTCCGCTTCGAGCGCTCGATCTACGTCCCGGAGGACGAGATCTGTTTCTTCGTCCTCGAGGCCGCGTCGGGTCGCGAGGCTGCGGTGCTCGCGCAATGCGCAGGCCTCGACCCGATCCGGGTCGTCGAGGCCGTCGCGTCCGGAGACGTGGAGGCGTGAGGCCGATGAGGCACAACCGCGCGGGCTCGTTGGTCCGGCGTGAAGCGAGTTGACGGAGGGAGATCAGATGAGGTCGTTCCGCATACGGGTGTTTGGCCTGCTCGTCGCGCTCGTCGTCGTCGCCGCAATCGGCGCGACGACAAGCCGCGACGCAGGTGCGGTCCTTCCGGCTCTGCCGGGGACCGTGCAGCAGTGGAACAAGATCGCCGAGGACACCGTCGTCGGGTCCGGGGCGTTCCAGGGTGAGGGTGAGGTCTACATGAGCTATACGGCGGCGGCCGTCTACGACGCGGTCGTCGCGATTCAAGGCGGCTTCGAGCCGTACGGGTCGGCGCTTGCGGCGCCTGCGGGAGCTTCGGTCGATTGCGCGGTGGTCGAGGCTGCGTACCGGACGCTGCGGCACTACTTCTCGTCCTTTTCGGGGTTGGTGACGAGCCTGGACGGCTACTACTCCGACGCGCTTTCGCCCGCCCATCTGAACGGATGCAC
>JBJMJE010000192.1:0-10174 GCA_045806505.1 Gaiellaceae bacterium | reverse complement strand
GCGAGGTGCGGTCGCAGTTCCACCACGTCATCGACGTCGCTCCGACGGTGCTCGAAGCCGCCGGGCTGCCCGAGCCGACGAGCGTCAACGGCGTCGCCCAACGGCCGATCGAGGGCGTGAGCATGGCGTACTCGTTCGACGGAGCGACCGAGGACGACCGCCACGAGACGCAGTACTTCGAGATGTTCTGCAACCGCGGCATCTACCACCAGGGCTGGACCGCGGTCACCAACCACAGCGTGCCGTGGGTGCTGGAACCGTTGCCACCGTTCTCCGACGACGTCTGGGAGCTCTACGACACGAATACGGACTGGAGCCAGTCGCACGATCTCGCCGCCGAGATGCCCGAGAAGCTGGCCGAGCTGCAACAGCTCTGGCTCGAGGAGGCCCGCAAGTACAACGTGCTCCCGCTCGACGACCGTCGCATCGAGCGCTTCAACGCCGAGCTCGTCGGCCGCCCGGAGCTCGTGAAGGGAAACTCACAGCTGCTCTTCGGCGGCATGGGACGCCTGAGCGAGAACAGCGTCCTGAACATCAAGAACAAGTCCCACGCGGTCACGGCGGAGGTCGTCGTGCCCGAGGCGGGCGCCGAGGGCGTGATCCTCGCCCAGGGCGGCGCCTTCGCCGGCTGGAGCCTGTACACGAAAGACGGGCGCCCGACCTACTGCTACAACCTGCTCGGCCTGCAGCGCTTCAAGATCGCGGCCGACACTGCGATCCCGCCCGGAACGCACCAGGTGCGCATGGAGTTCGCCTACGACGGCGGCGGCCCCGCCAAGGGCGGCACCGTCACGCTCTACCTCGACGGCGACAAGACCGGCGAAGGCCGCGTCGACGCGACCGTGCCGCTGATCTTCTCCGCGGACGAGACTGCCGACGTCGGACGGGACACCGCGTCGCCGGTCAGCGACGACTACGAAGGCGAGAGCAGCGTCTTCACCGGGACCGTCAACTGGGTACAGATCGACCTCGGCGAGGACGCAGAAGACGCGGACCACCTCATCGCGCCCGAGGAGCGACTCCGCCTCGCAATGGCGCGCCAGTGACGAACGAGGCGTGAGGGCGGACTCGAAAAGGCGTTGATTCGTACCTTTTCGGGCGGGCGTTCGTTCGCCAGTTGTTCGCCAGTGAGCACCGGAGTCGGTGGATTCCGAGGGACCTGGATGGACGAAGTCGGTTCTTAAAACCTCATGCTCTCCGGCGCCCGTGTCGTGTGCTTTGACAATGGGCTTCGCGTTTGTAACTGTCTCGGCCGTGCGAAGAACGCGCACGACGGTTTTGGCCGCAATGTGTGCGCTCGCGGCGGCGGGTCTAGCCGCTGCGGCCGCCGGAGATGCCGCGCGGTGCCACCCTGATCTGCGCGGCACGCGCTCGCTCACCGTGGAGGGGAACGTCGTCGGTTACACGTTCGCGCGTGGCCGAGTTGCGGTTCGCTGGGTCCGCTCGCGTGCTTGTGCGGGTACGGCTGTCTGGCGCTACTCCTCGGTTCCTCATGCGAAGGCGTCGGCGTCTTGCGAGCGATCGGCGGCTGAATTGGGCAAGGCCCGGCCTACGCGGAGGCTCGTGGCGGCGCAGGGCAATCGGTTGGTGCGCGTCGTTCTCGCTCCGGCATCTGTGGACCGGCCGGATCGTCTGCAGGTGCTCGACCGGGCGACACGCCGGCTGCTCGCGTCGTGGCCGCTGTTCGAGCGACCTGCACGCGTGGCGCTGTACGGTGACATCGCGATCCTTTCTTCGGCGAAGCGGCATGCGTTGGATGCGCTTCGGTTGTCGGATGGGCGGATCGCGATGCTGGGGATCGCCCGGGCTGGCGACCGACCCGTGATCGGCCCGCGTGGAGTGCTGTACCAGGATGACCTCGACCTGTACATGCGTCGGACCGCACCGGACAAGGTGACGCTGAAGCTGGTGCCGCTGGCGGCGGTGCGGCGCGAGTTTGCGGCACCCGGGGCGAGGCGCATCGTCACGGGTCGCATCAACGCGGTCTCGATGGACGGCAAGCGAGTTGCGTACGTCGTGCACGGCGAAACTGGCTCGTGCGACCAGGTGCTCTTCTGGAGCATCCCGTGGCACTTCGTCGCCCCGTTCACGCAGAAGGTCGGGCCGACCTGCCTGCCCACTCACGGTGCCGGCGGCGTTACGGACGTCGCCATCGCCGGATTGCGCGCGGTGTGGACGACGCGGTACGGCGGGAACACGCGCGTGCTCGCATCGTCGATCATCAACTGTGTCGAATGGGTCGTCGCGAGACCCGTCACAGGCGTGCAGCGAGTCGCCGGTCTTACGGGCGACGGCGGCGTGCTCGCGTACGGGATCAGTGGTCGCGAATCAGGCGTCTCGCTCGTCCCCACCCATTGGCGCAGCCGGCGGGTCGACGAATCCAGTGCGCGCGTCGCCGCCGTCTCGGCAGACAGCGCGCGCCTCGCCATCCTCTCGGCGGACGGAACGGTGACCGTCGTCACGCGGCGCGGCCATCTCGTCGGGCGCGTCTTCGTCGGCAAGGCTCGAGCGATCGCGTTGCGGCGGACGACACTTGCGGTACTTGGACGCGGCGAGCTGACCGTTTATCGCCTCGGCTCGAGCCACCCGCTTCATCGCTGGACCGTCCCGGCCGACTCGAGGTCGGTCGACGTTCACTACGGCATCGCGTTGATCACCGCCGGCCATGACGTGCTTGCGGTGAACATCGGGACGGGCCGCAGCGCACGCTTGCTGCACGCTCCCGGTGAGGTCGAGGGACAGATCGAGGCGCCGGGGGCCACGGTCTCTTTCAATGTCGGCGACCGCGGCTACCTGCGCTTCATCCCGATGAGCCAGATCGAAGCGCGCACCAGCTAGTCCGCGGCGGTGTGATGAAGCTCACCCGGAGGCGCCTCCTCGAGGGTGCTCTGGCCACGACGCTCGGCGTGGTCGGGTCCGACCGCCTCGGCGAGAGGTTCGCGCATGCGTCTGGGCGGCGCGCGCCTGCTCGTCCGCGTGAGCAGCACGTGCTCGGGCGGAATCGGGTCGTTGTCGACGACGGCGTCGAAGTTGTTGTGCCGTCCCTCCATCACCGGGTGGTCACCGCGCGCGTGAAGATCGGGGAAGGCCGTGCAGCGCTCGGTGACGCGCGCCATGCATTCGGCCGTGCCCTCGATGAGCTCGAGCGATCGCGTCCTGACGTTTCCGTCGTCGTGGCATGGGGACTGCCCTATCTGCGGCGCTTCGTCCACGCGCAGGCGCGACGGGAACTGCCGGTCGACCGCCGCGCCTCGGCGGCGCGGGGCCGCCGGCTGAGGGTGCTCGAGGACACGGAGCGGTTTCCCAGCGACCCCGAAGACACGATCCTCGAGCACAACGACCTCGCGGTGCTCATGCGTAGTGACCATGTCGAGGGACTGGACGAGGCCGAGCGGCGTCTCTTCGCGGAGCTACCCGAGGTCTTCGCCGTCACCAGCATCCGCAGAGGCTTCGTCGGCGGCGGATTCGGAGGCGCGCACAGCCTGCCGAAGCGGATGCTCACCGCCGCGCGGATTCGTGGCGCTGATCTGATGCCGGCGAGCGCGCAGCTCTATCTCGGGTTCACTTCAACGGTGAAGCGCGCGCTCGGTCCGCCGAAGATCGTGAATTTCGAGACGCTCGGCTATGCGTCGCTCCCGTCGGGGTACTTCGTCGGCGGAACGCACATGCATCTCTCGCACATCGACGAGAATGTTCTCGCCTGGTACCTCGACTTCGACCATCGCGAACGCGTGCACGCGATGTTCCGACCGGGGCTCGAGGTGCCGCCGGCAAGGCAGACCGTTCGCCAGGCGGCCGCGGACGCCGCGACGACGGCGCAGATCCGCAGGGACTATGCGCGTTTTAAGCGCATCGGGCACGCAGGTGCGATTCAAGCGGCGTCACGACTCGATCGCGACACCGTTGCCCACGACGGAACCGTCTATCGAAAGGGCACCGCAGTCCCGCAGCGGGCGGACTTCAATACGCTCGACAACCCGTTCGCTTGGAGCGCCGATCCCGTGCGCGATCGACTCGACCACCGACCGACGGCGGGAGTGCACTTCGTCGTTTTCAACCCGACGTCCGATGACTTCCGACGCATCCGGCTCGCGATGGACGGCATTCTCCCGAACGGAACTCGACTCAAATTCGAGGCACGTTCGATCGGACAAGGACTCAACTCCGTGCTCCGAACGACACATAGACAAAACTTCCTCGTCCCCCCGCGCGCGCATCGATCCTTCCCCCTATCGGAATTACGAGGATGACGCGGTTACTCGAACGTGTGGCTGGCTTGATCGCGCAGTCGCCGAGTCCCGCGTTTGACGACCTCGAGTGCTTGTCGGCCGGATCGTGGATCGGGCACGAGTCGGGTGTGGAGCCGGTAAGTTCGACATGCCCCAAATCGGAGCGGAGAGGAGGGGTTGAACGGCTCGATCGACGATGACCAGGACCGAACACGGCCGTGGAAAATCGCGCTCGAGACGTTGGCGATTAAGCTGGTGTTGTGAGTCACGCCGCTGCCGCTCTGCGCGCGCCGTCCGCGCTCGCATCCGCGCCGGTAAACCGTCGGCCAGTTCGCCAGTCGCCCGCCAGGGAGCACCAAATGCTGGATTTCCGCCGTCGTCGGTGTACTCGGCCGGATTGGACGATGCGGTCTCCGAAACCGCCACACCACCAGTAGCGGCGCGTCGTTTGGGACGCTCTGCTTGGTTGAGCGGAGGGGGAGGGATTTGAACCCTCGATCCGGAAATGACGGATAGCGGCTTTCGAGACCGACACACACATGCCGGTTTGCAGGGAATTTTGTTCTCGTGCGCCGGGCTGATGGGTAGTGGGCTGCCGACCGGTACGGTGACTTTCCTCTTTAGCGACATTGAGGGTTCGACGGAGCTTTCGCGCCGGCACGGCGCCGCGTACGGCGACCTCCGCGCGGAGCATCGTCGTCTTCTCCGTGAATCCTTCGGGGCACATGGTGGATGCGAAGTCGATGCCGAGGGCGACGCTTTCTTCGTCGTTTTCGAGCGTGCGATCGATGCGGTCGCGGCGGCCGTTGCCGCGCAGCGCGCGCTTGCGGCTGCTGACGTGGTGCGGGTGCGGATGGGTCTGCACACCACCGAACCGCATCTCCATGCCGATGGCTACGTCGGCGTTGGAGTCAGTCGCGCGGCACGGATATGCGCGGCTGCGCATGGTGGTCAGATCGTGCTGTCGCACGCGACCGCTGGCGTCATCGAGGACCACGAAGTACCAGGCGTCGCGATGCGCGACCTCGGCGATCACTACCTGAAGGACATCCCGCGACCCCAGCGTCTGTTCCAGATCGATGCCGATGGTCTTCGGTCCGACTTCCCGCCGCTCGGCACGCGTGCTGCAGCTGGATCAATAGCGACGCTGCTGTTTATTGACCTCGCCGGGTGGCGACGCGTGATGCACGAGCTCGGCGACGACGGTGCTAGCGCAGCGGCGGCTGTGTACCACGACATCGTCGGCGAGGTGGCGAACGCGAACGATGGGAGCCTGGTCGAGCGTGCCGCGGACCAGACGATGTGCGTCTTCTCGTCCGCGAAAAATGCCATCGCTGCGGCCGCAGCGATCCGTGCGGCGCTTCGGAGCAGCGACTGGATCCGGGGAACGGAGAAGCCGGAGGTTGCCGCGGCCATTCATACCGGCCGGATCGCAGGTCGCCCGGGTGGCCAGCTGGGATCGCCGGCGCTTCGCGTCGTCCAGCTTTGCGAATTGGCCGAGCCGGGGCAGGTGCTCGTCTCCCATTCAACGCAGGGGCTTCTTGAAGGCGAAGTACTTGGCGAGCTCGTGCTTCGCGATCTGGGCGAGCGTGAGCTGCCGGGGATGCCGGCGCATCGGGTGTACGAGCTGCTCGAAGTCCCTGCGCCTTCCTAGCCAACCGCCTGACGCTCGCGGTTCGACCGGAGTCGTTCCGGCTCGGGTGCTGGAACGCGATTGAACGCCGATCCCTTCGGCAGTCGTTCGCCGTGAGGCTTCACTTCACTGGATGTCTACGGGCCTAATCATTGTCCTTGTCGTCGCGCTTCTCATTTTTGGCCCGAAGCGGCTGCCCGAGATGGGTCGTTCGCTCGGTCGTAGGATGCGGGAGTTCAAGGACTCTGTCACGGGCGAAGACGACGCCCGGCATGACCTGCTCGTTCTTCGCGACTGAGCCATTGTGAGGATCGGAGGGCGCGGCTCCCTTGAGGGATCGGGACGGTCGCCGTGGCCGCATCCGTCGGCGACGAACGCGCTGACCCGAGCAACGGCATGGGGCGTGGATTAGACGGCCGTACCTACAGTCACGGCATAGGGCGTCGGACCCGCCGCAGCGACGCCTGCGGTGTGATAAAGACCGGCACACACACGGCGCGATCGAGGAGCCGGCGACCGACCCTTCGCGAGCGCCACGACGCGAAGGGGGTCGCATGAGCGACGAAGAGGTCCGACGCGAAAGCGACGGCATGCAGGAACACCGCGGATTGCGCCCGATGACGCGGCTCCGGCTGCTCAAGGCCGGCGCGGTGAGCGCGGCAGGAGTCGCCGCCGGCGGCGTGATCGCTGCCGCGGGCGAAGCAGACGACACGCCGAAGGATGCGCCGCCTCCGGCGCTGAAGTTCCTCTCCAAGTGGGAATTCGAGCTGATCACCGCGATGGCCGACACGATCTGGCCGACGGACGACCTCGGACCGGGCGCGCGGGTCGCCGGCGTCGGCTATTACATCGACGGCCAACTCGCCGGAGCGTGGGGTCAGGGCCACCGGATGTACCTGAACGGTCCGTTCTTCACGCCCGCGGACACCGGGCACGGCTGGCAGATTCCGATGAACCCGTCGCAGGTGTATCGCGCCTTCTTGCCGGGCTTCGATCAGTACGTCCGCACGACGTACGGCAACGTCTACCAGAGCCTGACCGCGGCGCAGCAGACGCAGGCATTGAACGACATCCAGACGAGCAAAGCCGTGATCCCGCTCGCCGGATCGACGCAGTTCCGTTCGGCCGACTTCTTCTCGATGTTCCGCCAGAACGTGCTCGAAGGAATGCTCGCGGACCCGGCGTACGGCGGCAACAAGGGCATGGTCGGCTGGAAGTGGATCGGCTACCCGGGAGACCCGATGCGCCGCGGCGACTCCTACTACAAGTACATCTTCAAGCCCGGTGTGAAATACCCGTACGAGCACAAGCCGCTGCCGATGATGGCGGCGCCGATCGGGGCCGCAAGGCCCGGCGGGGTCGAGCAGCAGGGGCAGGGCTTCGTCCCGAAGAAGAAGGGAGGGAAGTAGCCGTGGCCAACAAGAAGGCGGACGTCGTCCTCGTCGGTGCCGGCTGGGTCTCCGGGATCATGGCGGCGGAGCTCACGAGGGCCGGGCTCACGTGCGTCGTGCTCGAGCGTGGGTCGCCGCGCAGCGTCTCGAGCTGGCAGGACGACCACGACGAGTTGCGCTACGCGATCCGCTACGAGCTGTTCCAGAACACGCAGAACGAGACGTGGACGTTGCGCCACGACCTGAGGGAGACGGCGCTTCCGATCCGGCAGCTCGGCTCGTTCCTGCCCGGCACGGGCTTCGGCGGCGCCGGCGTGCACTGGAACGGCCAGACGTGGCGCTTCCACCCGCGCGACCTCACCGCGTACACGAGCACGGTCGAGCGCTACGGCAAGTCGTTCATGCCGGCCGACATGAGACTGCGGGACTGGGGCATCACCTTCGATGAGCTCGAGCCGTACTTCGACAAGTTCGAGTACATGGCCGGAATCGCGGGCAAGGCCGGCAACCTGAAGGGTCAGAAGGTCGCGGGCGGCAACGTGTTCGAGGGCCCGCGCTCGCGCGAGTTTCCGGTGCCGCCGCCGCCGGACAGCGAGGTCAACGCGCTCTTCCGGAAGGCCGCGATCAATCTCGGCTACCACCCGTTCTTCGCTCCGACGGCAAACCTGCCGAGGCCGTACAAGAACCCGGACGGGGCCGCCCGCGGCCCCTGCACCTACTGCGGGTTCTGCGAGCGGTTCGGTTGCGAGGTCGGTGCGAAGGCCGACCCGCTCGTCACCGTCTTCCCGGTCGCGCAAAAGACGGGCAAGCTGAAGCTGATCTTCCATGCCAACGCGTTCTCCATCCGCAACGACGGCAAGAACGCCCAGAGCGTCCTCTACTACGACGGCATGGGGGAAGTGCAGGAGCAGCCGGGCGACGTGATCGTGCTCGGCGCGTACGTGATGAACAACGTGCGGCTGCTGCTGATGTCGAAGCTGGGCAAGCCGTACGACCCGGTCAGCGAAGTGGGCGCTGTCGGCAGGAACTACGCGTACCAGACAGGCGGCGGCGGCGCGAGCGGCTGGTTCGTCGACCGCGAGTTCAATCGCTACATGGGCTCCGGCGCGAACGCGGTCGCGATCGACGACCTGAACGCCGACAACTTCGACCATGGACCCCTCGGCTTCATCGGCGGCGGGTCCGTCTCGACCGGCCAGAGCGGCGCTCGCCCGATCCAAAGCCTGTCGACGCCGCCGGGGACGCCGGCTTTCGGACGCGAATGGAAGCAGGCGATCCGCAAGTACTACAAGAGCGTCGTCACCGTCGGCTTCCAGGGCGAGTCGCCTGCGTACCGCCAGCACTACGTCGACCTCGACCCGAACTACCGCGACGTCTTCGGCAACCCGCTGCTGCGCATCACGTTCGACTGGCAGCCGAACGAGCGGAAGATGGTCGCGTGGGCCGGACAGCGGACGCTCGAGATCATGCGGGAGATGATCCCGAACGGCACGCTGTCGTCGGTTGGACCGCCGACGCCGGAGGCGCCGAACATCCTCTCCGGCGGGCCCGGCTCGCTGCCGGCGCACTACGACAGCGTGCCGTACCAGTCGACCCACAACACAGGCGGCGCGATCATGGGGGCCGATCCGAGTACGTCGGTCGTCAACAAGTGGCTGCAGATGTGGGACGCGCCGAACGTGTTCGTGGTCGGCGCGTGCAACTTCCCCCAGAACGCCGGCTTCAACCCGACGGGCACCGTGGGCGCACTCGCGTACCGCGCCGCAGAGGGCGTGATCAAATACAGCAAGAACGGAGGGCCGCTGACATGAACCAGAAACCGGACCTCGATCGGTACGACGGCAAGTGGGTTGCCGTCCGCGGGCCGAAGGTCGTCGCGCACGCCGAGGACGAGGAGACGCTCCGCGCCCACCCGGCGGTGCGCGAGGACGACGACTTCTATCCCGTCGGCGACCCGCCCTCTGGCTTCTACATGATCAACGTTTGAGCGCAAGGCTCGAGCAGGCACCCGCTCTCCTTGCGTTGATCGCCGCCGGCGCTCTCGCGCCGGCGGCGATCGGCGGAAAGCCCCAGGTCGTCGTCGGGCCGGGAGCCGTCGCGCGGACGATCACCGCCGGTTCGTACCGTGTCGCAATCAGGATCTCGCCAAACGCCGCCGGTCGCAGGCTGAACACATTCGTCGTCCGCACGACCCGCGACGGCAAGCCGGTAACGGGCGGCGTCTCGATCCGGTTCACGATGCCGGCGATGGGGATGCCGCCGCTTTCGCTCCGACTCAGCGCGCAGAGCGCCGGCGTTGCGCGCAACGTCGGCGAGAAGCTGACGATGCCCGGTCGTTGGAACATCGTGCTCCACGTCGTACCGCGCGGCGCGCCGCCATTCGACGTCGCCCTTGTCGACGTCGTCGGGCTCTAGGAAGCGACGGGACTCGAATCCGCGACCTCCGCGTGACGGGCCGGCGTTCTAGCGGGCGGCACCACACCTCGACTCCCTCCCTAGCGAGGGGAGGCATTCCGGCCCGTGAGGATGCATTCCGCCGCGGTCACTGGCTGCCTCGACGCTGCGGAGCGGCGCGTGCGCATGGCGCATATGCGCTGTCGCTTTCACGTCGCACAACTGATCGAAATCAGCGCGACTCGCGCGCCAGTTGTGCGCCAGTGAGTACGCGAATTAGTGGATTCCTGCGTACGTGTGGGGACTTCGGTGGACCCGACGGTGCGGCCGCTGAGACCGCCGCATGCTCGAAGCGGTGCGCCTCTGTGGGGCGCACCGCCTTGGTTGAGCGGAGGGGGAGGGATTTGAACCCTCGTCGGACCTAACGGCCCGAAACGGTTTTCGAGACCGACACGAACATGTCGATTTGCAGACACTGTGCGCCTCGTTCGCCAGTTTGTTCGCCGGTCAGAGCGTCGAGTGCGTCA
>JBJMJE010000191.1:0-10585 GCA_045806505.1 Gaiellaceae bacterium | reverse complement strand
TCTTGTCGTCGTCGCTTACTGGAAACTGCTGCGGCTCGGGATCGACGTGCGCCATCGGCTGAAGCGGCGCGGGGCGATTCGTGCAGTGCTGCGACGCTGCGTCCGCGTCGGCTCGTCGGCTGCTCATATGCGCCTCTGCGTCGGGTGAGATGGTTTCCGCGAGCGCCTTTGCGGTCAGGAGGCCGGCCGACCTTGCGACCGCGACGACGCCCGTTAAGCGCGCAAGCCGTGCGCCCTGCGCGCGAGCGACCCTGAGGGTCGTCTCACCGGCTTGTCCGTCGAGGCGATGGCCGCTCGTGAACGATGCCCCGTAGGGATTGCCGCCGCCGTTGAAAACCTCGTGCACCGTGTAGCCGAGCGGGAGCACGATCGCGCCCCAGTGGTAAAGGGTGTTGTTGAGGGCGAGAATGGTCGACTCCTGGCCGCCGTGCTCGGTCTGCGACGCGGTGAACGACGTGGCGACCTTGTCGACGAGCGCTCCTCGTTCCCACAGCTCGCCGGCGAGATCGAGAAACACCTTCAGCTGCGCCGAGACGTTCCCGAAACGGGTCGGTGTCCCGAAGGCGATCCCGTCCGCCCATTCCAGGTCGGCGAGGTCGGCGTCGGTCTGATCCTCGAGCTCCGAGCGATGGCGCCCCCAGTGCTGCTTGAAGGAGATCAGCATCTCCTGCGGCAGTTCGGCCACGTGGCGAAGGCGAACCTCGGCACCCTCGTCGGCGGCACCCTCGGCGACCGCCTTGGCAAGCGCGTGCACGTTGCCGGTCGCGCTGTAGTAGATGACCGCGATTCGCGTCACCGTTCGAGCGTGCCGGCGGCGCGCAGCACCTCGGGATCAACCGCGTGCCTAGTGCTCGCCCGGTTCCTCTGGTTGCGTCGCTTCGTGAGGCCGGCCAAGAACGCGGCCGCTAGCGCGGCGGCTACGCGGTTGCGAGCGCGCGGCGCCGGTTGAAGCGCGCGATACGACTGCCGCTCGCGACTGCCCGCTCCCGTCCGGTGTAGGCGCGATGGCAGTTCGAGCAAACGTCGGTGGAGATCGCCTCGGCGGTCGAGCGGACCGCGAACGACGCGCCGCACGACGAACAGCGAACGTCCACCAGGTACAGCGTCGGATGCTGGGTCAAAGGGTTCCCTCCTTTAAAGAACGGCGTCCCGCTCTGGACGCCCGTACACATTCAAACGGCCCTCGCGTTCGTGTTGTTCCGCAAGCCAGCGGACGGCAGTCGGAGGATCGTCTGTGGGCTAGCCACCGCGACGAGATCGAGGTTGGCGGCTGCACGGGTTGTGTGCTGGCGGTGACGACAGCGGCGGCCTCGTCGGCGATCCTCGGACGCGAGCAAACCAAGACGAGAGGAGTCCATCGTGGATGAGCTAGCAGAGGTCGAGTTCGAAACTGAAGAGTCCGAAGAAGATGGGCGCGTCTACGAGTGGCGGGTCGAGCAGCTCTCGAGGCTCGGGCTCCCGCGTGTGATTGCGAGCGCAATGGCGTCGCTTGTCGACTGGCACGAGATCGCGCGCCTGGTTGAGCGGGGTTGCTCGCCCGAGCTGGCACTCGAAATCGTGCGCTGAACAGCCACTGTGGCAGCCGCGTTACCCAGCGTCACTGCGTTCGGCCGAGGCCCTACAAGGGATACTGCAGCCGTGGTGGCAAGCGAAGCCGGCCCGGCGAACGGCAGGCGCGTAGTCCTCGCGGACGACGATGTGCTGCTGCGGGAGGGGCTTGCGAGCCTGCTCGAGCGGGCCGGATACCAGCTTGTCGGTCAGGCGGGCGACGGGTCGGAGCTGCTGCGCCTCGTCCGGGAGCACCGGCCCGACCTCGTCATCGTCGACATCCGGATGCCGCCGACCGGTTCGACGGAAGGCCTCGAGGCGGCAGGCGTAATCCGCGAGGAGCTCCCGGAAGTAGCGATCCTCATCCTTTCTGCGCACGTCGAGGTCGCACACGCGATGACGCTGCTCGCGAAGGGGAGCCGCAGCGGTTACCTGCTAAAGAGCCGCGTGACCGATATCGACGAGTTCCTCGACACGCTGGAGCGCGTGTGCCGAGGCGGCTCCGTGGTCGACCCGAGTCTGGTGCAGCAACTCGTCGCGGCTCAAAGAGTCGACGATCCACTCGAGCCGCTCACACCCCGCGAACGCGAGGTCCTCGCCTTGATGGCCGAGGGCCGCTCGAACGGCGGCATCAGCCGTCGCTTGTGGGTCACCGAGGGCACGGTCGAAAATCATGTGCACAACATCATGGCCAAGCTCCGTCTACCGGAGACCAACGACGACCACCGTCGGGTCCTCGCCGTCATCACGTTTCTGCGACCGTCGCTCCGCGCCGATCAAGCTGGATAGCCGAGATGGACTCCGGCAGGGCCGAGAAACGGCCGGCGCGTCAGCCGTCAGCCTGTTCGAGCAGTCGGTAGATCCGTTCGGCCGATAGTTCCGTCTTGGCGAGGAAGCCCACCGCCGGACTGGACTCGATCAGCTTGGCGAACTCGCGCTCGTCATGTGTGGAGACGAGGATGACTCTCGGCGCGTCGCCGTCGACGTCCTCGACGAGACGGCGGGCGAGATCGAGACCGCTGTCGGCACCGAGGTCGATGTCGACGAGTGCGACCTCCGGCCGCAACTCCCGAACGCTCCGGAGCGCCTCAGAGGCAGAGCTCGCGCATCCGACGACCGTGAGGCCTTGACCCTCGAGCAGTTCGCGCGCAGCTTCGCAGAAGCTCGATTGGTCGTCGACGATGAGGAAGCGCAAGGCCACGTTCCCAGGATCGCACCTGATGTGCTGACCGGCATGGGTGCTGGCCTAGAAATTGATGGCCCTAGCCATGCCGGTTGTGCGGCGAGCCTTCTTCGTACGGCGCGCCGCCGCGTCGCCTGTGTGTGCTAGCGGGGGCCCTCAGATCTGCGCTGGCCGCTGCGGCGATTGTGCGGTGGCGGCGACGACAGCGACGACCACTTCGGCGACCCTACGGAGCACCAGATCTGAACTTGACTCCGCCCGGTGCGCTGGAAACCGGGCAACGACTGGAAGGGAAGGAGCAAGCATGTCAGAGCTCACGTCACTCCGGAGTAATCACGCGGATCGCGCCGGGCGCGCCGGCAGGCAAAACGCGGGGCCGACGCGGCAGGATCTCGAGATGATCGACCGTACCCGGGCGGCGCGCGATCTGCTCTCGTCCAAGTGGAAAGTCGATCTGCTGTACCTGCTTGCGCGCGGGGTTCATCGCTACAGCCGGCTGTATGACAACCTCAGGGGCGCGTCGAAGAAGATGCTCACGGACTCCTTGCGCGGCCTCGAGCGCGACGGGTTCGTCGAGCGCGCCGTCTATGCAGAGGTCCCCGTCCGCGTCGAGTACTCGCTGACGGCGCTTGGCTGGGCGGCGACTGAACTGCTGATGTCGTTGGCCGACTGGGCGGACGAGCATCTCGCTGCCGTCGAGCAGGCGCGGCTGCGCTATCGGGAAACGTCGGTCTCCGGCGCGAACTCCGTCGGTGATCTTACGGAGCTGAAGGCAGCATGAGTCGTCAATGTCGGCCGACCGGACGGCCGTTCGTGAGGCGCTAGCTGAACTGCCTGTCGCGGCGTCGCGGCTCATCGGGGTCCGGTGTGTATCCGACCTGGAGCTATGATCGCGGGGCCGTGCCTTCCCAGTGGCTGGCAGTCGAAGCGGGAACCGATCTACGAGCGCGCGCTCGCCGGATTCAAAGGAGCTGGGAGAACCTCCTCGCCGGCGGCGCGCTCAATACGGAGCTTCCGCCGCAAGCCACCGCAGAACTGCGGCCACCGATCGTCGACTCGTGGCGGCGCTCGCTAGCCACAGGCCTCGATCCGACCGACTTGCTGCCCTCGATCGACGCGGACCCGTCCGAGACGCGGGAGCGCTGGCTCGAGCATCCGCTCGGATCGTTCAGGCACGTGCTCGCAGAGCGACTCCAGCTGCTCGCCCAGGAGTCCAACAGCCTGGTCCAGGTAACCGATCCGTCTGGGCTCACCCTCCACTTGGACGGCCCAGAGTGGCTGAAGGCGCGGGCTGCCGAAATGAATCTGGTCGAGGGCGCGCGGTGCGCCGAAACGGTTAATGGCACCAACGGCGTCGGTACAGCCCTGGCCGCAGACCACCCTGTACAGGTGTTCGCCTTCGAGCACTTCAGCCACCACCACCGCGACTGGGTCTGCTCCGGCTCTCCGATACACGACCCGGTCTCCGGCCGACTCGTCGGAGTCCTCGACCTCTCAAGCCCGTGGAAGATCGCCCACCCTCGAAGCCTGGAGCTCGTGACTACGGCGGCCAGGACGTTGGAGCAATGCCTGTTGGAGACCCGGCGCGACCAGGACGCTCGGCTGAGGCGTCGCTACGGCGACTTCGCGGCCAAGAGCACTGATCTGCTCGTGAATCGAGAGGGCTACGTGCTGATCGGCGCGTCGGCGCACCCAAAGCCATTCGACCTTCCGGAGAGCGGTGGCGAGATCGCGATGGACGACGGATCGCTCGTCGTGGCGGAGCCGCTGGGTCAGGGCGAGGCCTATCTCGTCCGCCGACTACCGCCACCTCGCGGCAGTGCAGCACGGGACGACGCGCTCGAGCGCGCGGAAGAACGTGGGTACGAGGAAGCCAGTGGACACGCCGCGCTGCGCCATGCCGGCGAGCTTGCATTCCCTCTGAAAGTCGATAGCGGGCGGCCCAGCAGGGAGTCAGACCGCCGTGTAAGCGCCTATTTCGAAGCAGCACTCGACTGCGTCATCATGGCAGACGCGTCCGGCAGGGTGGTCGAGTTCAACCCCGCCGCCGAGCGGACGTTCGGCTACTCACGCGATGAGGCGCTCGGGCGGTCGCTGGCCGAATTGATCGTGCCTCCTTCGCTACGCGAGCGCCACAGCGCTGCCTTTGCGCGCTTCGTCGAAACCGGGCATGGGACCGTGCTCGGACGGCGACTGGAGTTGACCGGCATGCGGGCTGACGGCAGCGAGTTCCCCGTCGAGTTGACGCTAAGCCAGGTCGAGCACGAGCCGCTCCTCATCTGCGGAGCGCTGCGCGATCTCTCTGCGGCGAAGCAGGCCGAGAGCCATCTGCGTGAGCTCGCCGATGAGCAGGCCGCCCTGCGGCGCGTCGCGACCCTCGTCGCACGCGAGTCGTCGCCGCAGCGGCTCTTCGCACTTGTCGCCGAGCAGGTTGCGCGAATCATCGACGTCCCGCTCGTGAGATTGATCCGCTACGAATCGGGCGGCTCGGCGGCGGAACTCATGGGCGGCTGGAGTGAGAGTATGGATCCGCTCGCGCTCGGAACGCGCTGGCAGCTCGACGGGCCAGGCGTGCTCGCATCCGTTTGGCGGAGCCGCCTACCCGCGCGGCTCGACGACTATACGGACGTACCGGGACAGGCCGCCCTCGTGGTGCGGCAGGCGGGGATGCGTTCGGCGGTCGCGAGCCCCATCACTGTCGAAGGTCGCCTCTGGGGCGCCATAGCCGTCCTCTCGCCGCGCCGGGAGCCTCTCCCCGAGGGCACGGAAGCGCGGCTTGCAGACTTCACCGAGCTGATCGCGACTGCGATCTCGAATACGGAGGCGCGTGACGGCGAGCGCCGTCTGGCAGAGGAGCAGGCCGCGCTGCGGCGCGTCGCGGAGCTCGTCGCCCGCGAAGCCTCACAGGTCGAGGTTTTCGCGGCGGTGGCGGACGCGGTTAGCGGGCTGCTCGGTGAAGAGGTACGGATGGTGCGCTACGAAGCGAACGACGCGGTCGTCGTGGCCGGTTCCGGCGGCGCTCTCGAGCACGTGTTTGCCGTCGGCAGCCGGGTACCGCTCGGGGGCAACAACGCCGTGTCGCGCGTATTCCGGACAGGGAAGCCGGTTCGGATCGACGACTATCGGGCCGCCACCGGACCGGTCGCGGACACCGTTAGCGCAACCGGGCTGCGAAGCGTCGTGGCGACGCCGATCGTCGTGGAGGGTCGGCTGTGGGGCACGATGTTGGTGGCGGCGTTCCGCGAGGAGCCTATCGCGCCCCAGACGGAAAGCCGGCTGGCCCAGTTCACCGAGCTTGTCGCCACCGCGCTCGCGAACGCGGAAAGTCGTGCTGAGCTCGCCGGTTCGGAAGCGCGTGCTCGCAAGCTCGCCGAGGAGCAAGCGGCTCTGCGGCGGGTCGCGACCATCATCGCGCGCGAGTCGTTGCCAGAAGAGCTCTTCGCCGCGGTCGCGGAAGAAGTCGGGCGAGTCATGAACGTCCCGCTCGTTGCACTGGCTCGGTACGAGCCCGACGGATCCGCAATACACCTTGTTGGCGGCTGGAGTAAGGGCGTGTTACCCGTCTCAATCGGGGGGCGCTACCTGCTGGACGGGCCGAGCGCGTTCTTATCGGTGTGGCAGACCAGGAAGCCCGCGCGCACCGGCGACTCCACGGACTTGCCCGGAGAGATCGCTGCCGCGCGGAGGCAGGCGGGATTGAAGTCCAGCGTTGCGAGCCCGATTCTCGTCGAGGGGCGGCTCTGGGGTGTGATCAGTGTCGCCTCGTCTGAGCCGCTTCCCGAGGACACCGACGCGCGCCTCCCGGACTTCACCGAGCTAGTCGCCACTGCCATCGCCAACAGCGAGGCGCGCGACAACCTTCGCCGGCTCGCGGACGAGCAGGCCGCCTTGGGCCGGGTCGCGACGCTCGTCGCCAAGCGTGCGACCGGCGACGTTCTGTTCGCAGCCGTTGCGCGAGAGGTCGCCGGCCTCTTCGGCGTTGGGATGGTCAGCATCGATCGCTACGAGAACGGGGAGTCGATCGTCCTCGCCTCCTTGGGCGTTCCCGAATTCCCAGTGGGCAGCCGCTGGCCGCTCGACGGACCTGGGGTGCGCGCGTTGGTCTACGAGACCGGACGCCCAGCGCGAGTGGACGACTTCTCCGAGGTCGCGGGCACAGCACCGGCGACTGCACGCGCCCACCACATCCAGTCGGCGATCGGCGTTCCGATCGTCGTCGACGGGCAAGTCTGGGGCGTCCTCGGCATCGGCTCGAGGCAGGGCGAACCTCTGCCGGGCGATGTCGAACAGCAGCTCGCCGCGTTTACCGAGCTCGTCTCCACCGCGATCGCGAACAGCGATGCTCGAGACCACGTGAACCGGCTCCTCGACGAGCAGTCCGCGCTGAGGCGCGTCGCGACGCTCGTGGCCGAGGGCGCGAGCGCAGAGGAGCTGTTCTCGGCTGTCGCGCAGGAGGTCGCGGGCGTCATCGGGATCCCGGTTGTCGGTGTTCACCGCTACGAGCCCGACGCGACCTTCACCATGGTGGGTGGCGCAGGCGAGTCAACCTTCACCGTCGGCAGTCGTTGGCCGGTCGAGGACGAAGGACTGGCGGGGATGATTCTGGCCAGCGGGCGTCCGGCGCGAAAGGACGACTACTCGACGATGCCGGGCGCGGTCGGCGCTGCCGTCAGGGATGACGGCATGGTCTCGATGGTCGGTGTCCCGATCGAGGTCGACGGCACCATCTGGGGCTTCATGGTCGCCGGGGGCAGGCCGGGCGAGGCTATTCCCGCGGGCGCGGAGGAGCATCTCGCGCGCTTCACGGAGCTCGTCGCGACTGCGGTTTCGAATGCCACGATGCGCGCCGAGCTTGCGGCCTCTCGCGCCCGTGTGATCGCCGCCGCCGACGAGGCCCGCCGCCGGATCGAACGTGATCTCCACGATGGCGCGCAACAGCAGCTGGTCGCACTGGCCCTTGGGTTGCGCTCCGCGGAAGGGCGGGTTCCGGCCGGGCTAGAGGACATAAGGACGGAGGTTGGTCGTTTCGCTGATCGATTGACGGGCGTGGTCGAGGAACTTCGCGAGATGTCGCGCGGCATCCATCCAGCGGTCCTGACCGAGGGTGGACTCTCGGCGGCATTCGAGGCACTGGCCCTTCGGTCTTCGGTCCCGGTCAAGCTCGACGTTCGCTGTGAGGACAGGTTCCCCCACGAGGTCGAGGTAGCTGCCTACTACGTGGTCTCGGAGGCGCTCACGAACGCCGCGAGGTACGCCGACGCCTCGCATGTGCAGATTGATCTGCACGCCGAGGAGCAAACTCTTCGCCTCTCGATCTTCGACGACGGTTCGGGAGGAGCCGATCCGAGCGCAGGCTCGGGTTTGATCGGGCTCAAGGATCGCGTCGAGGCGCTGAGTGGAACCATCGAGGTCAACAGTCCGCCGGGAAGTGGAACGCGCCTCGACGTCGAGATCCCTCTGATCGCTGCGCATTCAGACTCACCGCGACTGTCGCGCGTGTAGATCCACGGCTCCCCTCCGCGGCGCCACGCCGGTTGCTTGACGACTGGCCTGCAGCACCCGGAGCGCTTCGGAGCGCGGGTGATCGCTTCATGCAGCCTGTTGGAGGTCGGCTAGCGAGCTGAGTTCGCGGAGTCGTTGGAGGGCGGTGCGCTCGATTGTTCGTACGTGTTGTGGCGAGATGTTGAGGTCGGTGGCGGTTTGCTCGGTTGTTCGTTCGTCGCCGGTGATGCCGTAGCGGAGCGTGATCACTTGACGTTGCTGTAGGGGGAGTGCCTCGAGCAGTTTCTCGAGGGGTGTACCGGTGAGCTGGCCGTCGACGCGTTCGTATGCCTCGCCTGCCTGGGCGTCGACGATCTCGGTCGCCAGTTCGTGGCGGTTGGGGTTGGGTGCGTCGAGGGGGACGTAGCCTGTGGGAACGTTGAGCGCTTGTTCGGCCTGGGCGGGCGAGAGCGCTGCTGCGGCCGCGACCTCGGCCAGGGAGGGCTCGCGTTCGAGCTCGCGCGTGAGTGCGTGCCTCGCACGTACGAGGCGGCGCCGTCGTTCCTGGATGTGGACGGGGATCCGGATCGGTTCTGCCTGGTTGCAGACGGCGCGGTCGATCGCTTGGCGGATCCACCAGATGGCGTAGGTGGAGAACTTGTTGCCGCGGCGCCAGTCGAACTTTTCGCTCGCTCGGATCAGCCCGAGTGTTCCTTCCTGGATGAGGTCGAGCAGCGGGATGGTGGGGCGCTGGTAGTGCTTGGCGACCGACACGACCAGGCGGAGGTTTGCGTTGATCAGCCGCTCTTTCGCCTGCTCGTCGCCGGCTTCGATCCGCTTCGCCAGCTGCACTTCCTCGGCCCGTGTGAGCAGCCGGTAGCGACCGATCTCGTGCAGGTAGAGCGAGAGTGGGTTGGCGGCAGCTGCGCCGGGCCCCGGCCGGCGTTGCGAGTCTCCGCGGCCCGCCGGAGGGGCGCTCGTCTTGGTCTTCTTGGCTGGGCGTTCGTTTTTGGTCATGACGCGACCGTAGGTGCTGTGGCGGGCAGCTGGCCAGACGACTTTGCCCTCGCACGCGCCAAGCGCACCTCGTCGTTCCCGTGTCCGCGCGCGGGCTTGGCAGCGTGCGAGCTGAATGCACGTCGTGGCCTGATCCGGCCTGCGAGCTCGACCCTGCATGGAAGGAGACGGAATGGCTTCACCGGCAACATCGACGTATCTGCCGACACTCGAGGTGCCGCATGAGCGCGAGGGTGTCGCCCAGGAGCTGCAGGCGACCCTGCACGAGCTGATCGATCTCTCGCTGATCGGCAAGCAGCTGCACTGGGCAATCGTGGGCCCGCTGTTTCGCCCGCTCCACCTGCAGCTCGACGAGCTCGTCGAAGCCTGGCACGAGCTCTCCGACACGGTCGCCGAACGAGCCGTCACACTCGGCTTCGTCCCCGACGGGCAAGCGAACGCAGTCGCGGCCGGCTCGCCGCTGGCACCGGTCGCGCGGACATCGTTCGAGGACCACCTGGTCGTACGGGAGCTCACACATCGCGTCGCCGAGGTCAGCGAGCGGGTGCGAGAGCGGATGAACCGAATCGGCGACGCCGATCTCGCCTCGCAGGACGTCCTGATCGAAGTCGTGCGCGAGCTCGAGAAACAGCAGTGGATGCTGCGCGCCCAACTCGGGGAGCACGCCTGATGGCCATCTCTCGTCGCTTCCGAGGCAGGCGCCACGACGACGTCGACCCGGCACGCGTGCCACCCGGCCAATACGTCACTCGCGACTTCCCGGTGCTGTCGGCCGGCCCGACACCGCACACGCCGCTCAGCAAGTGGGACTTCACGATCCGCGGTCTGATCGATCAGCCGCTCACCTGGACGTGGGAGGAGTTCCTGGCGTTACCGAGCGAGACGATCACCGTCGACATCCATTGCGTCACGAAGTGGTCGAAGCTCGACACGGTCTGGAAGGGCGTCTCGCTCGACACGCTGCTCGACCATGTAGAGACGGGCGCCGAGTACGTGCTCGCCTTCTGTGACGGCGGCTACACAGCCAATCTGCCGCTTGCAGATCTGACCGGCGGCAAGGCGCGGATCGCCTATGAGTACGGCGGCGAGCCGCTCGAGCCGGAGCACGGTGGCCCGGCCAGGCTGCTCGTCCCGCACCTCTACTTCTGGAAGAGCGCCAAATGGGTGCGCGGACTCGAGTTGCGCGCCGAAGACGCACCCGGTTTCTGGGAGTACTACGGCTACCACAACTACGGCGATCCGTGGAAAGAGCAGCGCTACCGCGGCGACTGACCTGGCAGCTCGGCACGGTCGCCGAGCTCGTCGACGAGACGGCGCGCGTGCGCACGATCGTCCTCCACCTGCCGGACTGGCAGG
>JBJMJE010000190.1:0-9652 GCA_045806505.1 Gaiellaceae bacterium | reverse complement strand
CGGCGAAGGTGTTGGCTGACTTGACGACACTGCCCTGTGAGGACTCGCCGAGCCCCGCTGGCGGCAGCGCAGATCGTCGACTGCCCGGCGTTGTTGACCGAATGCTGCCGACAGATCACCGTTTGGTCGGTTTGAACGTCTCGTGACCGACGTCTCTGCGCGCAGCGTCGCGGGCGATTGCCTTGGTGAGTCCGCCGCTGGTGAGTTGGGAGCGGTTGAGGGCGTAAAGGATGAAGCCGTCGGTCGGCTTGATGCTGGTGTGGCTGCCGTCGGCGAAGCGCAGTTCGACGGTCTTGACGTCGGTGCGCGCTTGTCCTTGCCAGATCCCGGTCGGGCCTCCGCCGGAGAGTGTGATCGCCGGACGGTGAGCGGTGAGGGTGTTGCAGCCGCCCGTCTGGCCGGTGGCGTACTTGCTTTGGTACCAGCGGACGTACATGCATTTGCCGCCGTCGGAGGAGGGGCCGGTGTAGAGGGTGGCGGTCGCGCCCGTGGCTGAGGTGACGTGCAGAAGTTGCTTGGGGCGACCGGGCGCGGGTGTTGGCCTGGCACTACCGGGGGTGGCGTTCACCGGTGTGATGCCGATGATGCGGCCGTGGGTGTCGTAGGCGACGAGTTCGGCGGGGAGTTTGGCGCGCGCGATCTGGACGGCGTAGACGTTGTCGGTGAGCGGCACGGGTTGCGTGTGCCGGTTGGCGAGGAAGGCGACGACTTTGGCGACGTCGTCGCTGGCGAGGCCTTCGACGAGAGCGAACTGGTCGGAGCCGCCGCTGAGCATGAAGCCGGTGCCGAGCGGGCCGTGTGCGAAGAGTTGCGCCCGCCGTTGGCAGCCGCTGCCGCCGCCGTCTTGGACGATCACGGCGGTGCAGACACCGATCGCCCGGCCGCCGTGGCTGCTTGTCGAGGCCGCGACGGCGACCCGGATCGGCTGGCTGGGATCGGGTGTGATCACGCGTCCGAAGACGGCGTGGCTGAAGCTCAGTCCCTCGGTTCGTTTCGGAAGCACATCAAGCGGCTGTCCCCTGGGCTGGCGGCGGTCGAGCCAGCCGATCCTGCCCCCGCTCATGTGCCGTTGCACCGAGGTCGGACCGAAAGACGCTTTGGCAGCGCTGCCGCCCGCGCCGAAGAGGAAGGGGACCTGCGCGAACGGGACCGCGACTCGGCCGCTCGACGTCTGCGCGGAGATCTGTGTCACTCGCTGGCCGATCGCCGGGTGCCAGGCGACGTAGAGAAAGGCATTGCCGCTTGTTCGCACCGTGTGCGTGCCGGCCTGGTCGGTGAGGGTGACCGTGCGGACGTTGTCAGCGGCGATTCCGGCGGTGACCTGGAGGGCGGGCGAGTGGAGGCGTTCGAGTCCGTACCACTCCTGCTGCTTGCCGGTTCCGAAGCCGTTGTCGACGAGGATGACGCGGGCGGGGGCGCCGGATCGGCGTAGTTCCGCGAGCGGCGCGCAGCTTTGCGCTGTGCCGGCGGTCTCGCCGGTCAGGTTGAGGCGCAGGCAAAGTGTGCCGCCGGAGCGGAAGCCGAGCAGTTCGACGCGCTCACCGCCCGTGGGATCCGTGGTGGTGTCGAGAAGCCGCAGTTGCGTGCCGTCGGGGAAGCCGAGCCAGGTGCGTGCGTTCGCGCGTGCGAACGCTCGCTGATCTGCTTGCGGCGCGGGTGAGCCTGGTTGGCCCGTGATCCAGGAGGAAAACCCACTCAGACTGCGAGCGATCCCCGCGCCCAATGGTGTCGCGAGCGCAAGCACGATCGCGGCGCCCGCCGCTGCGACGAGGATTGCCGCCGAGCGTCTCCGGCGCCGCAGCGGGCGCCGGGGATCGAGCCGCGCATGAACTGCGACGCTGCCATTCCCGCCGTTGATCGCGTCGAAGAGCCTCGCCCGTGCATCAGCGCGTGTCTGCTCGCTCGGATCCGGCGTGATCTGCCAGAGGTTGCGAAGCGCCTCCAGTTCAGGAGCCATCAGGCTGTCACCTCCTCGGCGGCGAGACTCAGGCGCTCGCTCAGCTTGTGCCGAAGCCGGTGGATTCGCGAACGGACGGTGCCGAGCGGAAGCGAGAGCGCCTCGGCGATCTCCTCATAGGACAAGCCGACGCACGCGAAAAGCAGCAACAGGTCACGCGCCTCGGGAGAAAGCTCCGCCAATGCCGCTCGCAAACTCTCGCTGCCCGCCTCCACGTCCACCGGTGCGAGAACCTCGCCGTCGGACTCCGATGAACGCTCGCGCACGAGGCGAAGCCACATCTCGCGCCGCCGCCGCTCGCTGCGGTGCTGTTCGCGCACAAGATTCGTGGCGATCCCGAACAGCCACGGACGCGCATCCGGCCGCGTCACGTCGTAGTCGCCACGGCGGCGGAAGGCAATCACGAACGTCTCGGACGCCAGATCAGCCGCTATCTGCTCCCCGGCACGCAGCATCAGGAACCGGTGGATAACCGAGAAGTGCCGCTCGAACAGCTCGGCGAAGGCAGCCGGCACGCCCACAGAACGAGCGATCACGGCTGCATCGCTTGCCTCAGCACGTCCCAATCTGCCCATCGCGATCAATTGTCAGCCACGCCGCCAAAAGTTCCACTGCGAATCCGGCCGACGAACCGACGGAACTTTTTCGGGGTGATCGACAAGTACCGATGTCTACCGCGAAGCGCAAGTTTGTTCGAGGGGGAAGCGAAAGGCGTTGAAAGGGCGTGCGCGACAGATCTCTCCGGCGCACGGCACCGCTGCGGTACCGCTCGCGCATCTGACGGTGACGCGACGCGGGGGCGCGGCCCTCGCGCTGGAAACGGAGAACGGATGCGCTCGCCCGCCAGTGATGGATTGCGGGACGGAAGACCCACGCGCGCACAAGGCGCTGGCAGCCGCCAGCACGGTAGCGCGGATCTGGGGGCCGTCGGGGCGCTTCGACGGCCAGCGGGTCGGCCGGGGCCATCTCGTCGCCGAAGGCGACGTCGTCGAGGTGCTGTCATGAGTGCCGTCCCGCTCGGCGCGCGAACCGCGGCGCCGGATTGGGAGCTTGTGGTCTTGCGCAGCCGCCTGGCCGAGAGCGAGGCGGCCAGGCGCTCGCTCGCACGCCGTCTCGCCGCGATCGAGCGGTCACGACCGTTGAGCAACGGATTGCGACGACTGACGCCGAGGGAGCGCCAGATCGCGGAGCTGGTGGCTGCCGGAGCGACAAACCGCGAGGTCGCGGATGCGCTTTTCCTGAGCGCGAAGACGGTCGAATGGAACCTTTCGAACGTCTACCGGAAGCTGTACGTGCGCTCGCGTACCGAACTCGCGGCGAAGCTGCTTCACCCATCGGCGTAGAATCGAGAGCCCTGTGCGTGCGCGATTCCCTCGCGACTGGTCGCGAGGGTCGAGCTCGTGCCGCGCCCGTGGTTTGGACTGCCCTCGGCCGGCGTGGGCCAGACGAGCGGGGCCGCCGATTTAGCGACGGCCCCGTTCGATCATTCGGCCTGAGACCGACTGGGAGGTCGACGCGACGGGAAAGTGTTAGTGCACCTCCGGCGGTCGCGGTCGGCTCGGCTAATTGATGCCAACGACATCGAGCTCCAGCGACTCGAACGTGAAGTCCTGCGCGGCTCCCCCGCAGCCGTCTTTTACCTTCACCGTCACCGTATGCGACGTTGCTGCCGCCGGCGGAAAGATCGGGTTGAACGAGAGCGGGACGCGGACCGAGCGGCCGGCATTGCTCGGGCTCGTCGTGTATATGGCCAGTCCCACCGCAAGCTGTTCGCCATCGACAAAGACCGTCACGTAGCCGGCCGTGAAAAGAAACTGACCGCCCGGAGGAGGAACCGGCCCTTGGTCACAAGCGGCGGGAACCTTGACCGTCGCGTAGCCGTAGAGCAAGTTCAACCCGCCCGCGGCCTGCGTCCAGTCGCCGCCCGTCAGCGGCCACAACGTCTCGACCGACCAAGCCCCACTGGTTGTTTGGCCGACGTTGTGCACGCGCGTCGCGATAGCCCCACCGGGATCGCCCTTCGGCCCTTGCTCCCCGGGAACCCCTTGCGGCCCGACCTGATTCCACGAGATCGTCGTTTCGCCCGTCCGACAGTCGTTTGCGTCGGCGACAACCCGGAGCAGCCCGCTCGTCGGATTCTGACAAGCAACAATCACGCTGTCGGCGCTGCTCATCGCCGCAGCCGTTGCGTAGGCAACGACGGCAGCAACAGCGAGCAACGCAAAGGCACCTAGCACCATCCGCGTTGCATTCTGACCGAGGCAATACCTCATCGAAGCTCCTCTCTCAGAGGGAGCCAGCGCAGCCCCACGTCGACGCGCATCCAGCCAGCAAGCAACGTCGCCGCGCACAGCGGCTGTCTCCCTGCGATTACCTCACCGAACCGTGGCTGAACATCGCCCGGGGAAAACCCCGGGGTTGCTCGTCTCGACCGCTGCGGTCCGGCGTGGCGAACGCGTGCCGTTGTTGCCGGAGGTGGGGCGTCTCACCTCGGGGGCTAGGTGAAGGGCGACTTCATCGCCCGAAGGGCTGCTGCAGTCGCCGGTGTCATCGTCAAGTCGGGTGACAGGCAGGATAGAAGCCGCCGCGAGTCGTGATCCGATGGATGGCGCT
This sequence comes from Gaiellaceae bacterium, assembly GCA_045806505.1. GTDB lineage: Bacteria > Actinomycetota > Thermoleophilia > Gaiellales > Gaiellaceae > DASVFB01. The sequence continues at coordinate 5,082 of JBJMJE010000190.1, read as the reverse complement.
CCCGTCGGCGTTGGCGGCATAGACATTCTCCAGCGGCCGTTGCGGTCGCTTTCGAACGCGATCCTCTCCGTCGGTCCGCTCGCACGAAGTGCAGTCGTCGCGGCCTCGCCCGGTCCGCGATCGACACGAGAACCGCGGATAGCGCACAGCGACCGAACGCATCGAAGGATCAAGCGCGGTCGCTCGCGCGAGTGCTCCGTCATGGCCGCATCCTCGTAGGAGATCGCCCGGGGAAACCCCGAGATTGCACCTTTCGAACGCTGTGGTCAGGGCTTGCGCCGGCATGTCGACTATGGGAAAGTTGCCTTCCCGGAGGCAGGCGCGTCTCACAGGGGGGATTCGTGAGCGGCGAGTTCTGCACTGAAGGGCTGGTGTAGCTCGGCTGTGTGGTCGTCGACTGGTGACGTGGTCGAGCTCGTCGGGCGCGGTGCAGAGGTAGGCCGGATAGAGCAGGCTCTCGACGCCGTCGAGACGGTGCCGCAGGCTGTGCTGATCCTTGGCCCGCCGGGGATCGGCAAGACCGCTCTCTGGCGGTTCGGCATCGAGCGGGCACGCGAGCAGGGCACTCGCTGTCTGCTCGCCCGTCCGGCCGAGGCCGAGGCGAGTCTCGCGTTCTCCGGCTTGGGTGATCTGCTCGACGGAGCAATCGATGTGCTCGGTCGTCTTCCGGGGCCGCAGCGTCGGGCGCTGCGCGTGGCTCTTTTGCTCGAGGAGGCGGGCGATGAGCCGGTCAACGCGCGTGCACTCTCGGTAGCGCTGCTCGGCCTTCTGCGCGAACTCGCCTGCGATGGACCGATCCTTGTCGGCGTGGACGATCTCCAGTGGTTGGATCCGCCGAGCGCGGGAGCGTTGAGGTTCGCGCTCCGACGCATCGAGAAGGAGCCGGTGGCATTTCTCGCGGCTGCCAGGCCGAGCGTCAACTTCGACTTCGAGCGTCTGACGCGGCTCACGCTCGGGCCTCTCGGCCTCACGGAGCTCGATCACGTCGTCCGCCGCGTCGGTATGCGGTTTCCGCGGCCGGTGCTGCGTCGGCTGGAGACGGTCTCCGGCGGCAATCCTTTCTATGCGCTGGAGCTCGCGCGTGCGCTTGCGCGCCGAACGGAGCCGTTGCTCGCACTGGATGCGTTGCCGTTGCCGGAGACGCTCACGGAGGCGGTGCGTGAGCGCATCGTGGCGCTACCTGTAGACGCACGGGAAGCGCTGGTCGTGGCGTCGGCGCTGTCGTCCCCGGCGCGCGATCTGGTCACTGCGGCGGTTGGGACACCGGATGCGGTCGCGGCCGCGGTCGACGCGCACGTCCTCGCGCTGAACGGAGATCGTGTCCGGCTCGAGCATCCGCTTCTCGGCTCGGTCGCTTACGCTCTGGAGCCGCCGGCGCGACGGCGCGACCTGCACCGCCGCCTCGCCGGTCTTGTCGCGGGTGAGGAGGAGCGCGCGCGCCACCTCGCGAACGCGGCCGACGGCCCGGACGAAGCGGTGGCCGTTGTGCTCGAGGCCGCTGCGCGAAACGCGCGCGCGCGAGGCGCATCCGAGGTCGCCGCAGAGCTCGCCGAGCTCGCGGTCGAGCTGACGCCGGCGAGTGAGCCGCAAGCCGGCGTGCAGCGTCGCGCGCTTGCAGGCGATTGTCACTTCGCAGCGGGCGACGCACATCGCGGCGAAGCTTTGCTCGAGGATGTCGCGGCTCGGACGCCCGCGGGTGTGGCGCGCGCGCGGGTTCTCTGGCGTCTCGCGACGGTGAAAGCCGCGGTCTCCGGGCCGCCGTCGGCGTACCCGTTGTATCTGCAAGCGCTCGAGGAGGGGAGAGATGATCTGCTGCTTTGCGCGCGGATCCACGACCGCCTCGTCACCTGGTTGTGGATCGGCGAGGGCGCGGCCGCGGCGCGCCCGCACGCGCACGCGCTCGTCGAGCTCGCCGAGGGAAGCGGCGAGGCGGCGGTGCTTGCGCGTGCGATCGGGACGGTGCTGGCACTCGATGTCTGTCAGGGGCGGCCGTTGGACGACGAGCGTCATGAGCAAATGCTTGCGCTCGAGCGCGAAGCACCAGACGACGGCGCAGAGCTTCCCGGCAGCACGCTCCATCACCAGTTGCTCACCTGGGCGGGCCGGTACGAGGAGTCGCGCATGCGGATCACTCATTTCCTGCAGCGTGCGCGGGAGCGGAGCGAGGCGTCACAGATTCTGCCGCTCTGGTGTCTCGGCTACGTCGATGCCTTGTCGGCCGAGTGGGAGCGCTCGCTCGAATCGGTTGCGAGGGGTCTCGAGTTGGTGGAGCATGCTGGACGCGGTGCGCTCCTGCCTCCGTACATGAGCCTGCGCGCGATCGCTCGCGCACACCTCGGAGAGGTCGACGGAGCTGTAACGGATGGTGAGCTCGCCATTTCACTCTGCGAACGGAGCGGCCAGGAGATTCACGTTTTGGTGACGCGGGCGGCGCTTGGCGTTCTCGATCTGTCGCAGGGTGACACGCGTGGCGCGCACTCCAAGTTCGCGGACGTGGCAGTCGCGGTGGAGCGGCGCGGCGAGAGCGGCCTCGGCCAGTGGTGGCTGCCGGACGAGATCGAAGCACGCGTCGCCGAAGGGGATGTCGACGAGGCGGTGCGGCGCCTGACGCCTTTCCGCGAGGCAAGCGTGACTGCCGGCCTCCCGCGCTTCGAGGCTGCCTCGGCGCGCTGCGCGGCCGTCGTCGCGTTCGCCCGCGGCGACCAGTCGGGCGCACTCGATGAGTTCGACGCGGCGATTGCCCATCACGAACGGGTCGAGGACGACTACCAGCTCGGTCGCACCCTGCTTGCGCTTGGCTCGGTGCAGCGGCGCCTGCTTCGGCGAGCGGCGGCGGCGGAGACGCTCGACGGTGCGGTTAAGCGGTTCGAGTCGGTTGGGGCGGCGCTCTGGGCGCGGCGCGCGGGCGAGGAGCGCTGCCGCATCGGCGGGCGCCCTGCGGCGACGTCGGGGTGGACCGCGACGGAACTGAAGATCGCCCAGCTGGTACGGGCAGGCCGGTCGAATGCCGACGTCGCCCGGGCGCTCTCGATCAGCCCCAAGACGGTCGAGTGGAACCTCTCCAAGATCTACCGCAAGCTGCATGTCGGTTCACGGACCGAGCTCGCTGCGAAGCTCGTGCCAGAGCGGCGGTAGCCGCGCGAAGTAATCCCGGGGGTTTCCCGGGGAGATCCCGTGCGAGCTTCCCGCCGTGACGTTCGAACAGCGCCAGGGGCTCACTCCGACGGAAATCGTGGTCGCGGACCTCGCAGGACGCGGACGGCGTCCCGACCAGATCGCACGCGAGCTCGAGATCGAGCCGGAGATAGTTGCCGGGCACCTCGCGCACGTCTATCGCAAGCTCGGCATCGAACCCGGCGCGAGCCTGGCAGCCGAAGCGAAGCGGAGCCCTGCGTGAACGTCGAGGATTCGGGCGCGCGCTCGATGCTGACGCGACGGACGTTCGTTGCGCGGGCGCTCACGACGGCCGGCGCGCTGGTTGCTCTTCCGGAGGCGATCACACGGCTGGGCACCGAGGACGCTGCTGCCGCGGCGCCGGATCTGGTGAGCGACACCTTCAACGGCCTCGTGGCGTTCGTGGTCCCCGGCCCCGATCCGTACTCGGTGGCGCAGGGCGAGTCGACGGCCGAGCCGGGCGGGATCGACGCCTTCGCGACGCCGGCGCTGATCGAGGGGCTCACGTTTGCTCAGCCGTCGCAGCCGCTTGCATCGATCCTGGCCTCGCTGCTGAACCTCGTGGCGCAGGGTGTCGATCCGGGCTCGGCGGGCGGGCCGTTCGCGTCGCCGTTTTCGAACCTGTCGTTCCCGGCGAAGGGCGTCGTGCTGGACGTCCTCGAGCACGACGAGTCGTTTGCGCAGCTCTGGTCATTGTTCGGGATCCTGCCGAGCCTCGTCGCGTTCCTCGCCTACTCCGAACTGGGCGTGTTCGATCCCGCGACACGGACACTCGGCGGCACGCCGGTCGGGTGGACGCTGACGTCCTATGACGGTGTCGCGGACGGGCGCGACGCGTTCGTCGGCTACTTCGAGAACCGGAGGAAACTCGATGCGTGACGTGATCGTGATCGGCGCGGGCGGTGGCGGTGCCGTGATCGCGAAGGAGCTGGCGGCGCAGGGACTCGACGTGCTGGTGCTCGAGGCAGGCCCCGCGGCGAAGCCCGAAGCCGACTGGACGCATTTCGAGATCGACCAGTCCGCTCCGGGCTCGGGCATGTTGCGCTTCGGCCCGACCGACCGGACGAAGCCGCCCTGGTCGCGCGAGTTGCCGCAGAACAGCTTCATCTGGCAAGTGGCCGGCGTCGGCGGAACCACACAGCACTACCTCGGAAACTCGCCGCGCGCTTACCCAGGAGTGTTCAACGGCTACAGCGATGCCGACAGAAATGCGTACGACCGTCGGCACGAGTTCCCTTTCTCCTACGGCGAGCTCGTCCCGTATTACGAGTGGGTCGAGGAGACGCTCCCGGTGGAGACCGCCGCGATGGGAAAGAAGGAGCAGGCGTTCCTCGAAGCAGCAGCGGCGATGGGCGGCCTCGCCGTCCAACGCTCGAAGGACACGACCGCTGATTCTTACCGGCCGCAAGAGAACGCCATCCTGCAGCCCCGCGGGATCGCCGGCCGAACCTCCGATCCGCGAAAGCTCGCCTTCCCAGCCGCGTTCGGCTGCACGTTCTGCGGGCACTGCGTCCAGGGCTGCAAGGAACCGCTCGGCTCGCCGCGGAACCTGCGCGCGAAGCGCTCGACCGACAACAGCTACATGCCGATGGCGCTCATGGCCGACCGCTGGACGAACGGCCGCGCAGTTACGCTCGTCGGCGACGCGTACGCGACGCGAATCCTCGCCGAGGGTCGAAACGCGCACGCAGTGAGCTGGCGCGTCGGCGCTACCGGCGAGACTCAGACTGAGGAGGCGCGCGTCGTCGTGCTCGCCGCCGGCGCGATCGAGTCGCCGCGGCTCTGGCTGAACAGCGGCCTACCGAACCCGAACGACTGGATCGGCCGCGGTCTCACCGACCATGCTTTCGATCTCGTCGTCGGCATCCTGCCGCGCAACATCGACGCCACAAAAGGACCTGGTTCAGG
>JBJMJE010000189.1:0-2550 GCA_045806505.1 Gaiellaceae bacterium | reverse complement strand
CGGCGTCGCGGACGAACAACCTCCGCGCCGACGGCGAGAGCGCGCTCGTCGCGCTGAACGGCGGCTACCACCTCGCCTTCGCGCTCGGCGCGCTGTTCGCGCTGGCGGCCGGCGTCGTCGCCGCAGTCTTCCTGCGCGAGGCAAAGCCCGCGCACGAGGCGGCAGGCGAGCCGGCGTTCGCGGAAGGCTAGGAGCCGGCGAGCTCGAGCAGCTTCGTCACCGTCGTCCAGTTACGGGCGGTCGCGGTCACTCCCAGGCCGCGCCCGGCGAGGAGCGTCCAGAGGCGCGACCGCCCGATCCCCTCGGGATGCCACGCGTAGATCTCGCGGCCGGCCGGGACGACGCGCTCCTGCTCCGCTGCGGCTTCCTCGAGCTTCCGCACGACGTCCGCCGAAGGCTTCGCCGACAGGAAGCTCACCTGGTAGCGCTTCGGGTCCGTCGCCACCTCCGCCAGCGGATTCCGCTCGACGATCTTCGCGAGCTGTGAACGAGTCCGCGTGACGACGTCGATGTCGAGCCCGAAGCTCCTCTCGATCTGCCGCTCGCAGGCCTGCGCGACCTCGACCGCAGACTTGCCGCTCGAGAGGACGACGTTGCCGCTCTGCACGTACGTCTGCACGTCGTCGAAACCCGCGCTCTCGAACGCCTCGCGCAGCTCCGGCATGGCGATGCGATTGCGCGAGCCGATGTTGATGCCGCGCAGCAAGACGATGTGACGAGCCATCGGCGGTGTTCTACCGCCAGGCGAACGTCAGCGTGTGAGAGCGCGTGCCTGCGGCGGCAGCACGCGGCCGAACTCGGGCGGCGTCTCGGAAGACGCGACGACCTTGGCCGCAAGCGCATGGATCTTCGTACGGTTGCTCCGCGCAGCATGGCGCAGCAGCTCGAACGCGGCCTCTGTCGAGAGGCCGTAGCGCTCGCGAAGAACGCCCTTCGCCTGCTCGATGACGATACGAGACTCGAGCGCGTGCACGAGCTGCGCGTTCTCCGTGCGCAACCGCTGTATTTCACGCAGGAGCGCGCCCGGGGGGATGAGGTGAGCGACGCCGTCGGCGCGCGTCTCGCGGCCGTCTGCGTTCAACTCGGTGCTCATACGAGATCCTCGACTGCGTAGAGCCGCCGCAAAGCGTGCCGTCGCGGATCGAGCATGATCGCGTGCTCGGCGTCGGCGCCGCTCTTCTCCACGACGACGTACCCGTCATGCGACTCGACTGCGCGCTCGACGTCGTGCGCGACGTGGCCTTCCTTCACGACGAACCGGGTCGGGAAGCGCCGCACTGCCTCGTACTCGTCGAGCCGGACGACCAGGCGGTCGAAGCACGATCCGTTGACGCATTCGCACACGACGTCGACGTCACCGCCGCCCGCGAGTTTGCGGAGCTGCTCGTTCAACTCCCGGAACAGGAGCTGCGAACGCGCGTCCTGCGACGACCGTTCGAGCCGCTTCGTCGGCACGCTCACGCGATTTCCATCGACAGCGGCAACTGCCGGACGACGTCCCGCAGCGTGGGCTCGAACTCGACGCCCTCGAGGTCGCCGGCGCCGAGGAGGCGAAGCAGCCACGGGTCGTCCGTGACGACGACGAGGGTTCCGCCGTTCCGGAGGATGTGCGCGGCACAGCTCGAGAGCACTGCCACGGCTTCGGCATCGAGATAGGTGACGGCCGCGAAGTCGGCAATCAGGCGGCGGGCGCCGGACGCCGTCGCCGCGCCGAGCGCGTCCTGGAGCCGCCACGCGGTGGAGCCGTCGAGCTCACCCCGCGCCGCCACCATGCAGGCGTCGCCGGGTAGCCGTGCGATCTCGAAAGGGCCGTCCGGTTGCATCGAGACGACCGTACCGCGCGATGTGTGTAATCGCCGCCCCTCCCCCGTGTGGATTTCTTCACACAGCGCGCAGCATGTAGCCGACGCCGCGCACGGTCACGAGCCGTTCCGGCCGTGCGGGGTCTCGCTCGATCTTGCGGCGGACGTTCTTCACGTGCACGTCGCACGTCCGGACGCCGCCGACGTACGAGCTCCGCCAGAGGTGCTCCACGATCTCCTTGCGGGTGAACGCGCGCTCCGGCTGGCGCCCGAGCAGCTCGAGCAGTCGAAACTCCGATGACGTCACGTCGACGGGACGCCCGTCCACGACGAGCGCCTGCTGTGCGAGATCGAGCCGGACGCCCCCCACGTCCCGTGTCAGTCCCGCGGCCTGCCGGTCGAGCGACCGGCGACGCAGGATCGCCCGCACGCGGCTGATCAGCTCCGCCATCGAGAACGGCTTGGCGACGTAGTCGTCGGCGCCCGCCTCGAGCCCGAGAACGCGGTCTACCTCGGCCGTACGCGCCGTCAGCATCACGATCGGAATGACGCTGCGCTCGCGGACGCGGCGGCACACCTCGACGCCCGACAGCTTCGGCAGCATGAGGTCGAGGATGAGCACGTCGTAGCCGTCCACGTCGGCGTTCGCCGCGGCCTCGCCGTCGCCGACCATCTCGACGCTGAAGCCCTCGGCCCCGAGTGCGTACGCGACGGACTCGGCGATCGCCGCGTCGTCTTCGGCGATCAA
>JBJMJE010000188.1:0-2767 GCA_045806505.1 Gaiellaceae bacterium | reverse complement strand
TCGGGCTGCACTCGCGTGCAGCGGCGGCTGCGCACGCGGCGCGCGCCGGTCTCGTCTGACGCCCGCGTCGATGGCCCGATCGGGCCAGCGGAAGATGGCCCGACCGTGCGAAGTCGAGTAGACACCACTCCTTTCAAGATTTAGCCATGCATTCGAGAGTCATCGACAACAAGAAACTGGGGCAGATCACGATCCGCCCGCTCCGCGACGGCGACGTCGAGACGATCGCCGCGCTGTTCGAGCGGCTGGGCGTGGAGTCGCGGGTGCGGCGCTTCCACGGGGCGAAGCCGCGGCTCTCCGACGCGGAGCTGGATGCGCTCGCGAGGATCGATTCGCGCCGCCACTCCCTCGTCGCGTTCGTCGCCGGCGACCCGCTTCCGGCGGGGCTCGCGCAACTCGTCCGCGACGAAGACTCGCGGACGTGCGCGGAGATCGCCTTCGCCGTGGCCGATCGCTACCAGGGGAGCTGCATCGGCAAGTCGCTCGTCGAGCTGCTCGCCGCCGACGCGCGCGCCGCAGGCGTGACGCATCTGCGGGCGACGATCCAGGGCTCCAACACCGCGGCGCGCGCGCTCATGCACAAGGTGCTGAACGTCGTCGACGTTCGCCACCAGTCCGGCGAGGCGACGATCGTCGCCGGGCTCGTGGGCGCGTAGAAGAGCCGCAGTCCGAACAGCCGAAGGGCCGCCCCCGCAGGACGGCCCTTCGCGCTTTCTGAGGAGGGCGCCTCAGACGTGTCGGCCCGTGAGCGGGGCCTTAGAGATGTGGAACTGGCGTGTGACGGGCTGCGCCGGGTTGAAGCGGTCGTTGCCGTCCTGCGACGCGGTGATCGTGCACCAGCCGGTGCCGGTGAGGTGCACCGTCTTGCCCGCGATCGCGCAGGGGCCCGAGGCCGAGAGCGTGACGGGCAGGTTCGAAGTCGCCGACGCCTTCACCTTGAAGTCGCGATCGCCCACGCGCCTGTCCACGAGTGCGGCGAACAGGATCTTCTGGTTCTTCTCGGTGGGCCACGTTGCGGGCGCGTTGCCGAGCGCCGAGCAGGCCGTGCCGCCGGTGTTCTGCGTCGCGGCCCAGGCGGATGCCGGGCGGCTCGTCGCGAGCTCGACCGCGGCGCCGGCGTCGAGGATGCCGCAGCCCATCTCCGGTGTCCAACCAGCGCTGGTCCTGGTCGCGGACTGCTTGAGGATGTCGGCGACCTGGTAGTTCGTCAGTGCCGGGTTCGCCGCCAGGATCAACGCGGCGACGCCGGCGACCTCGGGCGCGGCGAACGACGTGCCCGAGATGTAGCCGTAGTGGGCCTCAGCTTCGCCATACCACGTGAGGAAGTTCTTCTCGTCGAGCTGGCTCGCAGGCGGAAGCGCGACGAGCACGCCGTCGTAGGTCCCGCCGTACGTGCCGGGCGCCATGATCGAGAGATGGGCGCCCCAATCCGAGAACGCGGCGCGCTCGCCGGCGACGTCCGTTGCGCCGACCGCGACGCCGTAGCTGCGCCTACCGCCCGCCGGCTGGAGGTCGGCCGCCGGCCATGTGACGTCGGCGCCGTAGTTGCCGGCCGACGCGACGAGCAGGACCCCGCTCGCCGCCGCCGCGTGGATCGCGTCCACGAGGACCGGATCAGACGGCGTCTTCCCGCCGATGCTCATGTTGACGACGCGCACGCCGAGCGAGACGAGCTTCGTCAGTGCACGTGCGACGTACAGGTCGTTGAAGAAGCCGTCGCTCCCGGCGTCGATGCCGATGACGTGCGTGTCGCCGCCGAAGCCCGCCATCCCGAACCCGTCGCCGTTGTTCGCGGCGATCAGCGAGGCCACGGCGGTGCCGTGGCCGTAGGTGTCGTTGCTCGCGAAGACCTGCGAGACCGTCGTCCCGCTGACCGTCCAGAGGCTGTCGATCTTGCCCTCGAGATCGGGCACCTTGGCGACCCCGGTGTCGATCACGCCGACGACGACATGAGCGTCGCCGTGGGTGAAATCGAGCGCGCGATCCACGTGCGTCGAGAGGAACGCCCACTCGTAAGGCAGATTCGTCGTGCCGTCGATCGTCGAGAGGAACGGATCGTTCGGCATGCTCAGCGTCTGCCGCTTCTGGCGGGTCGGCGAGACGTAACGGATGCGCGGATCGCGGGTTCCGCGCGTGAGTAGCGTGTGGAGTTGCGCGTTGCTGGCCTTGACGACCACTGCGTGAAGTGACGGCAGCTCGTGCGCGGCTCCGAAGCCGAAGCCGTACTCGACGCGCAGCTCCTTGAAGGCCTGCATCGACGCGACGCCGATCACGACCTTCGAGCCGTAGTGCCGGTGGAGTTGTCGCGCTGTGGGATGCCAGCGGTACCAGCGCATCTGCGGGATGCGCGCCTTCGGCGTGCGCGGCGATGACGGCACCGCTGCAAAGGCGAATGGTGCCGCGATCGCCCACGAGACGAGCGCGACGAGCAGCACGGCTGCGAAACGAGCCGTCCTGTGACTGGTGTTCATCGGTGCCCTCCTCGAACGTCCCGGCCGCGGGTTGCGGCCGATGACTCGAAGGTGGGCGGGAGCGCTAAACGCGCTCTAGCAGGCTGCTAAACGCGGCGGTGCGTCGCGGCCGCGGAGCCGGAGGCGGTCGAAGTGAAGTAGAACTCGCACGATGCCGCTGACGCGCGAGATCCACGGGCTCGTGATCACCGACCGCGAGTTCTCGATTCCGCTCGACCACTCGCGGACGGACGGCGAGACGATCACGGTCTTCGCGCGAGAGGTCGCGGCGCAGGACGGTCGCGACAGGCCGTTCC
>JBJMJE010000187.1:0-51030 GCA_045806505.1 Gaiellaceae bacterium | reverse complement strand
CGGCACACCGTTCCCCGGCACCGCGGCGCTGCTGCCGGTTGTCGCGGCCGGGCTGGTCGTCGCCGGCGGCGCGACATCCGGATGCCGTGCCGGCGCAACGCTAATCCTCGCTCGCGCGCCGCTCCGGCCCCTCGGCGACGTCTCGTACGGGTTCTATCTCTGGCACTGGCCGCCGCTGGCGATCGCTGCGCAATACGCTGGCCACCCCCTCTCGCTGGTCCAGAATCTCGTGTTGCTCGCGCTCGCCTTTGCGCTGAGCTACGCCACGTACCGGGTGTACGAGAACCCGCTACGTCACGCGCGCCGGCTCCGGCGACGGCGGCCGGCGCTCGCGCTGTGGCCGGTCAGCGTGTCGGCGGTCCTCCTGGCGGCCGCGCTCGGGACGGCGTCGCTCGTGACGCCGAGCGCTGCCGCGCCCAGCCTCGCCGGCGACCGGGCACGCGGCCACGCGACCGGGCAGGCGCTCCCCGTCAACCGGAAGAGTCTGCGTGTGGCGCTGCTCGAGAGCGTCGCACCGGCACGCCTGCGCGAGCCGGTTCCGGACGCTCTAGCCCCGCCGCTCGGGCAGCTACTCCACGACACGTACGCGCTGAATGATTGCGTGTCGACCGCCCGCACCACGAGCTCGACCGTCTGCAAGCTCGGCGACAAGACCGCTCGCCGACGTGTGGTCGTGCTCGGCGATTCACACGCAGCGATGTGGATGCCGGCGTTCGTGCGGTTCGCCGTGCGCTATCACTGGCGGCTCGTACCGCTGATCAAGACCGGGTGCGTTCCGTCGGTCATGCGCTCCGGCAACTGCGCAACGTGGTATGCCTGGGCGCTCCGGCAGGTGCGGCGTCTTCACCCGCAGGCCGTTGTGCTGTCCCAGTACTGGTCGGCCTGGGGACCGGGCGGCGTCGCGGCTGTCGCGCGCGAGGTGCGCGACTTCGCACCGCTCACCCGCCATTTGACTGTCATCGAGGATCCGCCGGCGCGCAGTCGAGACGCGCTCGACTGCCTGCTCGCTCCCGGCGCCACGCTCGGCTCCTGCGCATTTGCCGTCACGCCGGACGAGGCGGCAGCGTACTCGTCGGTACGACGCGCGGCGATCGCGGCGCACGCAGAATACGTCGGCACGCTGCAGTGGTTCTGCGCGCGCGGCCTGTGCCCTACCGTCGTCGGGACGATCATCACGTACCGCGACAAGACGCACATCACGGTCACCTATTCGCGCTTCCTCGCCGGACCGCTCGCCGACGAGCTGGCGGTCGCCACCCGCCGCTGAGCGCGGTTACGGACGTGCCTGAACTCTACGGTGCTGCGCGAAGCACGACGAGTTGAGCGACGGCTGGGGCCGAACGGGAGGCCGTGGCGCTCTTGGTCCCGGTTGGGCCCGGTCCGGCTCGGACGTCGCTCGCTTCGCTGACGGTCTTGGTCGAGCCGGTGCCGCCGGCGAGCTCGGAACGCTCCGTCATGCCGCTGGGCGGAGAGATGGTGACGTTCGCCGCGGCTCCGACAAGGGAGACGAGTTGCGATCCGGCAGCACCGACGGTGACGGAGGGAGCGGCAATCGCCGTCCCGGACGGGCTGGCCTGGCCGCTCGATGTGTCGATCGGCGTGAGAGTGTCGACGCCGCTGTAGGCGACGATGACGCCGGCGGCGACCTGCGCGGACGAGAACGTCCAGTTGTAGCTCGCGGGTTCGCCTGCGCCGAGCACGTGCCAGTAGGTGCTCTTGCCAATTGCCGTCGACGCGGTACTGAGGACGAGCGTCCATCCTGCCGGCGCAGTGACCGTCGGCGCGTTGCGGACGTCGATCGAGGCGAGCGTCACGTCGCCCGTCTGCGTTCCAGTCGGTCGGGCGATAGTCAGGGTCGTCCCGCTCTTCGTCGAGGCGCTCGCGGCGGCGCGGAAGGTGACGCCGGAGCCTCCGCCGCCGGCCGCCTGTGTCGTCGCAGATGCCGACGAAGAGACCGGAGATGCATTTCCGGCTGCGTCGAACGCCTGAACCGTGTACGTGTAGGAGGTGCTCGGCGTGAGGCCGGTGTCGCTGAACTGGGTTGTCGTACTCGTGCCCACGACACCCGTTCCGCTGCGAATGATGTCGTAGCGGACGACCCCGACGTTGTCGGTCGATGCCGTCCACGTCAGGTCGATCCGGGTGGACGAGAACGCGCTTGCAGCGAGGCCGGTTGGTTGTGTCGGAGGCTCGGAGTCCGTCGGAGCAGGGCTGTTTGCGGGCCGAAGGGCGACGAGCTGCCCGATGTTGACACCCGTCGCGGAGGCCGTTGCGGTGCGGGCGCCCGTGGAACCTGCGAGCGGTTGGAGCGCGTCGGCGCTCTCGAGCGCCGCTTTCTGCTTGTTCCCGCCGGCCACTTCGCGCTGCTCGGTCATGCCGCTCGGTGGAGTGATCGACGCGTTCGTCGCGGTGCCGAAGAAGCCGACGATCGCATCGCTCGGAGAGGTCGTGTTGAACGCGTTCGTTGCGATCGCGGTAGAGCTCGCGTTGACACGGCCGGTCGCACCGTCGAGCGGCGCTGTCGTGTTGACGCCTGCATAGCTGCTGACGACACCGAACGCGGCCTGGGAGGCGGAGAACGACCACGTGTAACTCGCCGGCTCCGTCGCCTGCGCGACGCGGGTGTACAGCGCCTGCCGGATCGTCGTCCCGCTGGTGTCGGTACGGACGAGCGTCCAGCCCGACGGTGCTGTGATCGTGGGCGCGCCGCGAACCTCGACGGCCACGACGAGCACATCGCCGGCAAGTGTTCCGGCCGGGCGGGCGATCGCAAGGGAGTTCGCGCTGTTCGTCTGGGCCGACGCGGCGGCGCGGAACGCGATGCCGCGGAAAACGGACGTGTTGGCCGGCGACGATTCCGCGCCGCCGGTGTCCGTCGCCGTTACGCGGTAGTACGACGTCGCTTGGGCCGGCGCGGTCTGGTCGGCGTAGCTCGACGTGGTCAGCACTGCAGCGTTGAGGTTCGTGTACGGACCGTCCGCCGCAGCCGAGCGGTAGACGTTGTACCCGGCCAGGTCGGTCTCGGTGTTGTTGGCCCAGTCGAGCGAGACCGCCGTCGTCGAGAGCGAGACGGTGAGCCCCGCCGGCACGTTTGGCGCCGGGTCGACCGTTGCCGTGTCGACTGCGCTCGCGCCGGTGGCGGTGCCGTCGGTCGGCGCCACTTCGACCGTGATCGTGTCGCCTGGATCGCCGTTGCCGGCCACCGAAAGGTCGAAGGTGTCCGTGAGCGCTGCCGAGCCCGCGGTCGTCTTCCGGATCACGCCGTTGACCTTCCAGACGTATGTGAGCGTGACGACGTCGGCATCGGCATCGGTCCGTGTAGCTGTAGCGGTGAGGATCGCATTCGTCCCCGGCGCGTGGTTGTTGAGCGACACGGTGGCTGTCGGGGCCGAGTTGAGGATGAGGACGGAACTCGACGTCAGCGGCGCACTCGTGTTCACGCCGTCGCTCGCCGTGACGCGAAGGGCGATCTGGTTTCCCTTGTCGCCGTTCCCGGTGGTTGCAAGGTTGAGCGTTGCTCCCGTCGCACCCGCGATGTCCACGCCGTTCTTCGTCCATTGACGGGCGTAGGTCACGGGATCGCCGTTCAGGTCGTGACTCGTGATCGTCGCCGTGAGCGTGTCGGCGGTTCGAGGGCTCGCCTGGTCGATCGTCACCGAGTCGACGACGGGTGCGACGTTGGGCATTCCGTGAACTGCGGTCGTACCCGAGTCGGTGAAGGTTCCGCCCGCTGCGGGGAGGAACTGCCAGTCGTAACTGGACTGGTGGAGCCGTAGCTTCAGGACGCCGAACGTGACGGCATTGCGGGCCTCGCTGTTCGTAACGGCAGTGCCGACGCTCGTGAACTCTGCGCCACCCGTGCCGACGATGATCTCCCGGACACCGTGCGCGGCATCGGCTTGACCCGTCGCGTTCTGCGGCGCGAACCGTTCGTAATGGTGGTCGTGCCCGGCGAGGACGAGCTCCGCACCGTAGTCGTACAACGTTTGCCAGAGAGGCTGAAGGATCGAGACGCCGGGCCGGCTGGCGCCCGAGCTCCAGCGCGGTCGATGCCACATCGCGATCACGTTCTTCGAGGTGTTCGCGGCGAGGTCGCTTTGCAGCCACTGCTCCTGCGCCGAGGTGCTGCACGTCGCTATCGCCGGGAAGTAGCACTCGCTGTTCAGCACGACGACGTGCCAGTACACGCCGACGTCGTAGCTGTAGTAGGCCTTGTCGCGATCGCCGGCAGGCCCACTGAAGTTCCCGACGCCGTTGAAGTAGTCGAAGTAGCCGCCGCCGGTGTTCGAGCCATTCCCGTAGTCGTGGTTGCCGATCGTCGGCCGCGTCCGCGACCTGATTCCGGGACGTCCCCAAGACGGCGTGTAGCAGTTCGTCCATTCCGATGCGAGCCCGTTCTCGTAGACGTTGTCGCCGATCGTGAACACGCCGGCATTCGGGAGCGTCTCGACCACATCGGCGGTCGCCTCGTCTCCCGAGCTCGTGCACTTGGCGATGTCGCCGGCGCCGACGAGCAGCGGGTCGCCGGGCGCCGGAGTTGCCGTCGCTTCTGCCGATGTAGCGGAGCGGTTGTTCGAGCTGTCGACGGCGACGAGGGCGTAGTGGTACGCCGTGCCGTTTGTCAGTCCGTTGTCCACGTACGTCGTGCCGGTAATGAGGTCCGTGCCGTTCACGGGCGACCCGCTCGTCGATACAGGCGTCGACGTCGACCGGTACAGGTCGTAGCCGGCCAGATCGACGGCGGTGCCTACCGCCCAGGTGAGCGTGGCGCTCTGATCGTCCGGTGATGCTGCGAGCGATTGAGGCGCGGCCGGCGCGGTCGTGTCCTGCGGGAAGCCGTAGCCCGCGATCCAGGCCGGGCCGTTGGTCGCGGTTCCGTTCGGCGATCCGGCCGAGTTGCCGACGGTGGTTCCGGCGCCCTCGTTCATCCCGAAGCGGCCGACGAGCCCCGTGCCGGAGGTCAGCGCGTTGTTTCGTGCGGACCGGATCTGCACTCCTGTACGAGCGACATTCCAGATGCGCGCCTCGTCGAGATCGCCCGCGAAGAACCCCGCCGCGGCGCCGGTCGAAGTCAACGCGGAACCGAGCGCCGCATGCTGGGTCGAGTCGGATCGCGGCGTCGCCGCGACTGCCAGCTTCGCGTCGAGCACGCCGTCGAGGTAGAGGCGCCAGTAGGAGCCGTCGAAGGTCGCCGCAGCGTGGTGCCAGACATTCTGCGTCACGGTGGTCTGCCCGCTGACCGGATGGTTCGCACCGCTCGCGGTGTCCTCGAAATCGCCGACCAGGGTCCCGTCAGACGCGTCGATCCCGAGGAAGTAGTTCATGTCGAGGTTGGAGCCGTCGGCCTCGGCGCGTCCCTTGGTCACGAGCGGGATCGCGCTGGCGATGCCGCCGCTGCCGGTACTCGTGCCGGCGCCGGCGCCCGTGCGCCTGAACCACGTCTCGAGCGTGAAGGTGGCCGCCCCGAGCTGCGGCGCCGCCCCGAAGGTGACGTAGTCGTTCGTGCCGTCGAAGGAGAGAGCGTGACTCGCAGGCTGGGGAGTCGCACTCGCCTCTCCCGACGAGGCCGAGGCGTTGTCGGCAGCGTCCACCGCACGGACGACGTAGTAGTAGGTCGTGCCGTTCGTGACCGCGCCGTCGTTGTAGCTCGGCGCGGCAAGGAGCGTCGCGTTCAGCGGCGGGCCGAGGGTCGAGACGGGGCTCGAGGTCGAGCGGTAGACGTTGTAGCCGGCGAGGTCGGCGGCGGTGCTCGCGCTCCAGGTCAGCGCGACGCTGCCGTCGCCCCCGGTTGCGACGAGGCTCTGAGGCGCGGCCGGGGCCGTGGTGTCAGGTGTCGTCGGGAACCCGTTGACCCACGCAGGCCCGTTGGTGAGCGTTCCGTCCGTGCCGCCACCGGACGCGTCGGCGAGCAGCGCGCCCGCGCCGGCGTTCATCGGCCAGTGCCCGATCAGACCGGGCATCGCCCGGATCTCGAAGTCCTTCGTCGCCGCAATCTGCGCCTGGGAGCGTGCGTAGTTCCAGACGCGCGCGTCGTCCAGCACGCCCTGGAAAGAGCCGGCTGCGACTCCCGTCGAGTTCATCGCGGTGCCGAGCGCCGCGTGCTGGATCGAGTCTGCGCGCGGCGGCTGGCCGACCGTCAACGAGCCGTCGGCGGCGCCGTCCAGGTAGAGCCTCCACGTCGTGCCGTCATACGTCGCAGCGACGTGGTGCCAGACGTTGCTCGTCACAACGGTGCCGCCGCTGACCGGATGGTTCTGACCCGGAGTGGTACCGCTCCCGCCTTCCTCGAAGTCCGCGACGAGCTGCCCGCTCGAGGCGTCGATGCCGAGGAAGTAGTTCATGTCGACATTCGAGCCCTCGGCTTCCGCACGTCCCTTCGTCACGAGCGGGATCGCGTTCGCGATGCCGCCGCTGCCGGTATTCGTGCCGACACCCGCGCCCGTGCGCTTGAACCACGTCTCGAGCGTGAAGGTCGCCGCGCCGAGTGACGGCGCGGCGCCGAAGGTGACGTAGTCGTTCGTCCCGTCGAACTGCAAACCCTTGCCCGCCGGAGCGCCGACGACTGTCGCCGTTGCCGAGTTAGAAGCGCCGGTCGCCGTCCCATCGTCCGGCGTCGCTGCAACGGAGACGGTGTCGCCGAGGTCGCCGTTGCCGGCGACCGACAGGTCGAAGCTGTCGCTTCCGATCGAGTTCGTCGTCGTGCGTTTCGTGGTGCCGTTGACCTTCCAGACGTACGTGACGGCCACGCCGTCGCCGTCCGCGTCGGCGGTGGTCGCCGTTGCGGTGAGCGTGTCGTTCGTTCCGGGCGTTGAGTTGTCGAGCGCGACCGAGACGGTCGGCGCGCTGTTCTGAACCGTCACGCTCACCGACGAGAGGGGATCGCTCGATGCGGCGCCGTCGTTCGCAACCACCCGAACCGTGATCGTGTCGCCCCTGTCGCCGTTGCCGGTACCGCCGAGGTTCAGGGTCGCCGATGTCCGCCCGGCAAGGTCGGATCCGTTCTTGGCCCACTGGTACGAGTACGTGAGCGGATCGTTGTCGGGGTCGCTCGCAGCGATGGTGACGGTCAAGATGTCGGTCGTCTTCGGCGCGGACTGATCAATCGTCACCGAGGTCAAGGTCGGCGGCTGGTTCGGATGTGTGATCGTCCACGTGAAGGTGTCGGTGTCGGTGGCGGTTGCCGTGCCGTCGGTCGCGGTGATGCTCGCCGCGTACGGGCTGCCGGTCGCTGCGGTGGACGAAACGGTGCCGCTGATCAGACCGGTCGAAGCGTCGATCGAGAGTCCCGCCGGCAGGCCGGTTGCGGCGTACGAGATCGGGTCCGTGTCTGCGTCCGTCGCGGGAGCGGCGAGCGAAACCGCTGCGCCTTCGTCATCCGTGCGGTCCTGAAGATTCTGCGAGAAGGCGGGCCCCGTGTTTGCGACCGTCGCCTGAGCGGCAGCTGTCGTTCCGTCGACGACGCCGTCGTTCGGCGTCACCTCGACGGATACGAGGTCGCCCTTGTCGCCGTTGCCGGCGACGCCGAGGCTGAACGTGTCGGTGAGCGCGCTCGCGCTGGTGAACGAGCGCGTCGCGACGCCGTTGACCTTCCAGACGAACGTCAGCGAGACCGGTTGCCCGTCGGCATCGGCTTTCGTCGCCGTCGCGGTCAGTGTGTCGTTCGTCCGCGGTGCGTTCGAGCTGAGCGAGACCGTCGCGGTTGGCGGCGTGTTCGCGGGCGCGGAGTGGACGGGATCGGTACCGGAGTCGGTGAACGTTCCGCCCGTCGCATGCACGAACTGCCAGTCGTACGAGGACTGGTGCAGCCGCAGCTTGAGCACGCCGTTGGTGACGTTGTTGCGCACCTCGCTGTTCGCGGCGGTCGTGCCGAGGGAGCTGAACTCCGCGCCGCCGGTGCCGACGATGATCTCGCGCACCCCGTGGACGTTGTCGGCCTGGCCGCTCGCGTTCTGTGGCGCGAAGCGCTCGTAGTGGTGGTCGTGCCCTGCGAGCAGCAGCTCGACGCCGTAGTCGAACAGCGTCTGCCACAGCGGCTGGAGCGTCGGGATTCCGGGCCGACTCGGGCCCGAGCTCCACCGCGGACGGTGCCACATCGCGATGACGTTCTTCGACGCATTGGCGGCAAGGTCACCACGCAGCCACGCTTCCTCGGCGGACGCACTGCAGCGGTTGGTGTAGAAGTAGCACTCGCTGTTGAGGACGACGACGTGCCAGTAGTCGCCGACGTCGTAGCTGTAGTAGGCCTTGTCACGGTCGCCCGCCGCGCCGCCGAAGTTGCCGACGCCGTTGAAGTAGTCGAAGTACCCACCGCCGTCGTTGCTGTTGTTGCCGTAATCGTGGTTGCCGATCGTCGGCCGCGTGCGCGACTTGATCCCCGGCCTGCCCCACGAGGGCGTGTAGCAGGAGTTGAACTCCGACAGCAGACCGTTCTCGTAGACGTTGTCGCCGATCGTGAACACGCCCGCGGTCGGCATCGTTTCGAGCACATCGGCGGTGTCTTCGTCGCCGGTTCCAGTGCAGATCGCAACGTCGCCCGCGCCGGCGAGCACGGGATCGCCCTGCACCGGCGTCGCAGAGGCTTCCGCCGAGGCGGCAGAACGGTTGTCCGAGCTGTCGACGGCCACCAGCGCGTAGTAGTAGGTCGTCCCATTCGTCAGCCCACCGTCGGCGTAGCTCGTGGCCTGAATCAGATCTGCCCCGTTCAGCGGCGTGCCGCTGGCCGTGACGGGTGATGTCGTCGAGCGGTAGAGGTCGTAGCCGGCGAGATCGCTCTCACCGTTTGCGTCCCATGTCAACGCGACACTCGCGTCGTCGGCGGTCGCGGACAGGTTTGCAGGCATCGCCGGCGACGCCGTGTCCTGGGTGAAGTCGTAACCCGTGATCCAGTTTGGGCTGCCAACAGCGGCGCCGTTGGGCGAGCCGGCTGAGTTCGCCACCGTCGTGCCGGTGCCTTCGTTCATGCCGAAGCGCCCGACCAGGCCGGCCGCGGCGGCGAGCTCGCTGTTCCGCGCGGCGCGGATCTGCGCGCCGGTGCGGGAGTAGTTCCAGATGTGCGCCTCGTCGAGGTCGCCCTGGAAAAAGCCGGCCGCGACGCCGGTGGAGTTCAGCGCGGTGCCGAGTGCCGCGTGCTGGATCGAGTCCGCGCGCGGCGGCTGCCCAACGGCGAGCGTGCCGTCGAGCACACCATCGAGGTACAGCTTCCAGGTCGTCCCGTCGTAAGTGGCCGCGGCATGGTGCCAGAGGTTGCTCGTCACCAAGGTCGCGCCGCTGATCGGATGGTTCTGTCCCAGAGGCCCGGCGCCGCCCGGACCCTCCTCGAAGTCGGCGACGAGCCTGCCGCTCGTCGCGTCGATGCCGAGGAAGTAATTCATGTCGACGTTCGATCCCTCCGCTTCGGCGCGACCCTTCGTCATCAGTGGGATCGCGCTCGCGATGCCGCCGCCGCCCGTGCTCGTTCCGGCACCCGCGCCGGTGCGCTTGAACCACGTCTCGAGCGTGAACTGCGCGGCGTTAAGGCCCGGCGCCGCCCCCATCGTCACGTACTGGCTCGAACCGTTGAACTCGAGTGCGTGCGCCGTCGGCGGCGGGGGTTGTGGAGTAGCTGTGGTCTCCGAAGCTGCCGAGCGACCGCCGGAGCCGTCGATCGCGACGAGCGCATAGTGATAGGTCGTGCCGTTCGCCAAGCCACCGTCGAGGTAGCTCGTTCCCTGGATCAAATCGGCGCCGTTGAGCGGGGAGCCGTTCGTGTCGACCGGCGTCGTCGTCGAGCGGTAGAGGTTGTAGCCGGCGAGGTCGGATTCCGCGCTCGCGCTCCAGCTCAACGAGGCGGTTCCGTCGCCGCCGGTCGCAGCCAGGCCTGCCGGTGCCGCGGGCGCGACCGTGTCCTGCGGGAACGCGTAGCCCGTGATCCACGTCGGGCCTCCGACGACCGTGCCGTTCGGTGCTCCGGCGGAGTTGCCGACGGTCGTGCCGAAGCCCTCGTCCATTCCGAAGCGGCCGACGAGACCGGTCGCTGTGGGGATTGCCGAATCGCGGCTACCGCGAATCTGCGCGCCGGTGCGTGCGAGGCTCCAGATGCGCGCCTCGTCGAGATCGCCGGCGAAGAAGCCCGCTGCGACACCGGCGGACGTCATCGCCGTGCCGAGGGCCGCGTGTTGGATCGAGTCCGCGCGCGGCGGCTGTCCGACCGCGAGCTTCGCGTCGAGCACCCCGTCCAGGTACAGCCTCCAGGTCGTCCCGTCGTAGGTGGCCGCGGCGTGGTGCCAGGAGCCCGTCGTGATCGTCGTCGCACCCGTGACGGGGTGGTTCTGGCCCAACGGGCCTGCACCACCAGCTGCCTCCTCGAAGTCGGCCGCGAGCTTGCCGCCGTTGATCCCGAGGAAGTAGTTCATGTCCACGTTCGAGCCCTCCGCCTCGGCGCGCCCCTTGGTGACGAGCGGAATCGCACTGATGCCGCCGCTGCCGGTGCTCGTGGCCACGCCGCCGCCCGTCCACTTGAACCACGTCTCGAGCGTGAACTGCGCCGCGCCGAGACCCGGCGCAGCGCCCATCGTCACGTATTGGCTCGTTCCGTTGAACTCCAACGCGTGCGGACCGGACGGCGCCGGCGTCGCGACAGCTTCGGCCGACGCCGTCGACGCGTTGCCGACGTTGTCGACGGCGACCACGACGTAGTGGTACGTCGTCCCGTTGCTCAGACCCGTGTCGATGTAGCCCGGGCTCGTCAACAGAGTCGAGCCGTTGACCGCGGTGCCCGTGGTCGGCACCGGCGCGGCGGTCGCGCGGTACAGGTTGTAGCCGGCGAGGTCGGCATCGCTGTTCGGCGTCCAGTTGAGCGAGACGGAGCCGTCGCCCGGTGTCGCGGCGAGTCCTTGTGGTTGTGCGGGCGGCGTGGCGTCGGTCGACACCGGTGCGCCGGCAACCCAGCCGCCGTTGACAACGGTTCCGTTCGCCGTCCCCGCTGAAGCCGTTGCGCTGGTTCCGCCACCCTCGTTGAGCCCCCAACGCCCGACCAATCCGGTTGCGGAGGGAAGCTCGAGATCCTTCGTCGCTTGGATCTGCGCTTGCGTGCGCGCGACGTTCCAGATCCGCGCCTCGTCCATGGCGCCCTGGAAGAAGCCTGCGGCGACGCCGGTCGAGTTCATTGCCGTGCCGAGTGCGGCGTGCTGTATTGAGTCCGCGCGCGGGGGCTGCCCGACGGCAAGCGATCCATCGGCAACGCCGTCCAGGTAGAGCCGCCAGGTCGTGCCGTCGTAGGTCGCGGCCGCGTGGTGCCAGACGTTGTTCGTCACGACCGTGTTACCGACGAGCGGATGGTTGGCACTTGGCGAAGCGCCCGTCGCGCCTTCTTCGAAATCGACGGCGAGCTTGCCTGTCGGACCGTCGAGTCCGAGGAAGTAGTTGATGTCCACGTTCGAGCCGACATCGGCCTCGCCGCGCCCCTTCGTCACGAGCGGAACAGCAGTGAGCGCGCCGGTCGTGGTCGTAGCGCCCGTTCCAGTTCGCTTGAACCACGTCTCCAAGGTGAACTGCGCCGCTCCCAAGTTGGGCGCTTGTCCAAAGGTCGTGTGCGAGGGGTTCACGCCGGTGAAGTAGAGACCGGAGTTCCATGCGGGCGCCGCGGTGAGCGTCGGCGTGTCGCTCGTCCATGTGGGCGCGGCCGCTGTCGTGCCGTTGTTGAGCGAGCCGGTCGAGTCGCCGACCGTCGAGCCGCCGCCTTCATTCAGTCCCCAGCGGCCGATGAGGCTCGGCGCCGACGTGACCTCGGCGTCCTTCAGCGCCTGAATTTGCGCCTGCGTTCGCGCGACGTTCCAGATGCGCGCCTCGTCGATGATGCCCTGGAAGAAACCGGCGGCCGCGCCTGTGGACGTCATCGCCGTGCCGAGCGCAGCGTGCTCGATCGAGGACGACTCGGGCGTCGCCGTCACCGCCAGCGAGCCGTCCGCGACGCCGTCGAGGTAGAGCGTCAACGTTGTTCCGTTGAACGTCGCCGCGGCGTGATGCCAGACATTGTTCGTGACCACCGTAGTGCCGGTAAATGGGTGGTTCGTCCCGCCGCTTGTGTCCTCGAAGTCGGCCACGAGCTTCCCACTCGTCGCGTCGATCCCGAGGAAGTAGTTCATGTTCAGGTTCGCCGGAGTCTCCGCTTCCGCCCGACCCTTCGTGATGAGCGGGATCGCACTGGTGATCCCTCCGTTTCCAGTGCCCGTGCCTAAGCCTGCGCCTGTCCGCTTGAACCACGTCTCCAGCGTGAACTGCGCCGCGCCCAAACCGGGCGCCGCACCGAACGTCACGTACTGACTCGTGCCGTTCAGCTGCAGCGCTCTAGGCGCGGGAGCCGAAGAGCCGAGTTGCGCCGGGAGCAGAATGAGCAGCATCGCCGAGATCGCGACGACGACGCGAAGACGGATGCGACGCACGGCCGGCTTCGCGTGAGTCCCCCCAATGGGACCCAGCAACATTCTTACTCCCTTGTCCGCAGGCCGCAGGCCCGCACCATCGAAACTGCTCCGGACAGATGTCTGGGTTCGGAACTGAGAACACCATCCCTCGCACGCTGCAGAAAGTCAATACGCAATCGGATGCAGACCATCGACTGCTCCACTCGCGGCCCATCCGAGCGACCCGGGCTGTCGACGCAGTCGGGACAGGTCGTGGCCCTTTCACGGCCGAGAGATTTCGGCAGGGCGTTTGTGCCATCCGTCGGCTACCTAAGCGTTTCGCAACTGGCGTCCGGAACATCGCGGCAGGGTGTGAATCGACACCGGCAACGAAGTCCAACTGATCTGCAAGCGTCGCACGACCTCCAGCCGTGGTCCCTACGGCGGACAGGCTTCTCTGATCAGGGCGGCCGGCGCTCCATCTCTCGTGATGCAGTGGCTTAGGATGGAAGACACACCTACACGTTCCGACAGAGGAGGAGACAATGGTCTTGGCAACGGCGAAGATCGGCGATTTCGACCGCTTCTGGAACACCTTCTCAACCAAGGGCGCTGAAAAGCGAAAGCAGCACGGTTGCAAGGGTGCGCACGTTTTTCGGGATCCGAATGAGAGCGACCGGGTTTGGGCGATCTTCGACTGGGACGAGGCGGGCTGGCAGAGCTTCACCTCCGACCCTGAGGTCCCGGCGATCTTTCAGGAAGCCGGATTTACGCAAGGTCCGCCCAAGTCGGCGGAGTTCCTCCGACAACACGACGCCTAGACAGGTCCGCCCCGACTGCACTCAATCCTTCGACTTACGTCGACTGGGATCGGGCCGAGTAGCGACGCAGACAAGGGGCAAACAAAGGGTTAGAGAACCTCGCCGCCGTCGGCTGCGCGACGGTCCTTCGGTTGACCGCGTGTCTCGCTGAACTCCGCGTCGTCCGGTGTGCTGCTGACTGGCAAATGGACTGGCGAACGAGAAACAACTGCCGGCGATCGGCATGTTCGTGTCGGTCTCGAAGATGGCTGCGTGAGGCACGTGAAACGTGGCCTTGTCGTCGGGTCCGCGCACCCGCGACTGCTGCGGCCTCCCCGCGAACAGGTCGGGGCATGATGAGCGTGTGACCGCCGATGAAGCAATCGATGCTCCAGACTCGCCGCGGGCGGTGATGGATGAGCCGCAGTTGCTGCCATGGGAGGAGCCTGGTTGGTTCGACCGCGTCGAGTCCTGGGTCGAGATCGAGCTCGACCGCCTCGGGCTGGAGCCGCAGCGGAAGCTCGAGCTCGTTCGTACGCGTCCCTGGGCGGCGGTCGCCCGGGTCGCGACCAGAGCCGGGGACGTTTGGTTCAAGGAGCCGGCGCCCTCGCTCGCTTTCGAGCCTGCGCTGACGGCAGCCGTCTCTCGGCGGCGGCCGGCCTTCACACCGGAGGTGCTCGTGACCGAGGGAACCTGGATGCTGACGCGAGATGCGGGGCCGCAGCTGCGCACCGTCGTGAGACGTGGCGAGCCAGCGCCAACTTGGGATCAGCTGCTCCCGGTCTACGCGGAGCTGCAAATCGAGCTCGCCAAAGACGCGCAGGAACTGGTTGCGCTCGGAACTCCCGACAAGCGGCCCGCGATCGTCTCCGCGGCCTATCCGGGCCTGGTAGAGCGCGTCGGACGCCAAAGCAGTTTGGACATCGGGCGGCTTCACGCGCTCGCGCCCGGGGTCGAGTCTCTGACCGACGCACTCGCGTCGACGCTGCCGCTAACGCTGATCCACGAGGAGTTCCACGAGAGCAACGTCTTCGTGCGCAACGGACAGGCTCGCCTTCTCGATTGGGGCGAGGCGACTGTCTCTCACCCGTTCGCCGGGCTCGTCAACACGCTCCGCGACATCCGCTTCCGGCGCAGACTCAAGCCGAACGGCAGGGAGCTGCGCCGCCTTCGATCCGTCTACCTCGAGCCGTGGACGTCCTTCGGCTCCCCGCGGGAGCTCGCTGAGCTCTTCGACCGTGGTTACGTGCTCGGGGCGCTCTGCAGAGCCTTGACCTGGGATCGTGTCCTGACGGGACAGCGCCCCTCTGTGCGTGACGAGTACAACCGGAACGCGGCCGTCTGGCTCGACATCATCTTCCGTGAAGCCATCGAAGAGGGCGTCAGGTTGGGCGCCTAAGACTGGATTCGCAGCATCGCGCCGGGCCACGAGGGGCCCGAGAGCGCGTCGGAAGAAATCCACAACCGCCGCCCGACGCCCAAGTATGGGCCTTACGCTAGAGGTCGAGACCGTCATGACGAACCTAGATGCTTTTCGGTGGTGGGAGGTGCGGCGTTCGCAGAATCTGAAGCCCACGACCTACATTTGTCCACTCTGCGATCAGCAGCTCCAAGCGATCAGCGAGCACGTGTTGCTCCTTCCAGAGGGAGACCCGAGTCGGCGCCGACACGCCCACACCGACTGCGTCGCACAGGCGCGCAGCGGGGGCAAGCTCCTCACCCAGGACGAGTGGCGCGCGAGCAGGCCACCCGCGCCGAGAGCAGCAAGCGACCGGCGGCGCCGGGACCGTTAGCAGCCCGCCGGTCGGCAACGACCCACCGCCGCGGAAGCGCTACTGCGCGTCGCACGAAATGGCCCGACGGGATTCACTGACACGACCGCCTTGGCGGACTCATCCACGACTAGGAGGCCGGGGGGAAAATACCCGCCCCGGCCTCCGAGTGTGTAGAGCGCTAGCAACTACTGCGTGACGATGGACTCGACCTCCGTTGCGGTCATGCGCACAGGGACGAGATAGTTCTTGTCGTTGATGAATCCTTCGCATGTGAAGCTGATGCTGCTGGCCGCGCCGACGTTCGCGAGCTCGCTGATGCTGAAGGAGCCCTCCGAGTCAGTGTCGTAGAACTGGCCGCTCCAGAGCTTGGTATTTCCCTGGTAGACAGCACACTCGGCGTAGAAACTGTCGCTGGTGTTGTAGCCAGTCCCGGTGATCGAGACGGCGTACTTGCCCGCCGGCACCCAGAGCTGGGCGACGGTGGCCATCGTCTCCTTGGGAAGGTAGACGGCGTTGTTCACGCGCTTGATGTACGCAGTCGGCAAAGTCGACGGGCCGGCGGGGCCGGAGTCGCCCTTGTCGCCCTTCTCGCCCTGCGGGCCGTCGGCACCCTGCGGCCCTGCAGGTCCCTGGGCTCCCGTCGCCCCCTGAGGTCCGGGGACGCCCTGGATCCCCTGTGGGCCTTGCTGGTTCCAGTCGAGGGCACTCTCACTGGTCGTGCACGCCTTTGGCTTGTTCGTGGCCGTGTCCGTGACGCGCACCAGCCCTGACTGCTTGTCGTAGCAGCCGTGGATGACGCCACCGCCACCCGGGATGGCGGCGAACGCGGCTGAGGCGGCCGCGATCGCGACGATCGCGATGAGAGCGGCGACGAGCTTCTTCGAGCGGTACATGGTGATCCTTCCCTTCCGTTTGTCTGCGGGGATTTGCATCGCGCGACCAGGATCCCGCGCACGGGCGTGTTCCAGGGAGGGGCGTGACCGCCCCTTCGAATGCGGGAATCCGCCGAGCTCCCCGGCGGTCAGCCGACGCGTCCGCGCATCACCGGCTACAGGGGAGGCGAGCGCGGCGCCGGATCCTCTCGAAATCGCTAGGCGTCGTTAGGCGCCTCGCGGCTTCGAGTCCCTCCCCTCCGTTCAACCCACGCGGTGCGCCCGACAAAGCGCACCGCTCCCGGCGTTGCGGCGGTTTCGGAGACCGCGTGGGCCAATCCGTGGAAGTGTCGTAGACGTGGGTGCAAACGAGCTCGGCTCCGATCGCGGGTGCAACGTCGCCGCAAGTCAGACCCAGTCATGAAGGGCCTTCGGCCGGTCGCGTTTATCCGAGGTAGCCCGTGACGACGCCGTCCATCTCCGCCGGGACGATCGATGCGGAGACGCACGCCCGGTAGGAGTACGTGGCGCCCTTGCTACCGGCGGTAGATCCGCTGAAGAGCAACGTGCTCAGATGTCCCTCCCAGAGGTTCGCGTGCTTCGCCAGCGCAAGCCGCACGGTCCGGTCGAAGAACATGGTGTTGCTCGGATCGTTCAGCTTCGTCACGTTCAGGATGTAACCCGCGGGGTCGGCGGCCGTGGTGAAGATCTCGGCGGAGAAGCTCTCGATCGTCAGTCGTCTCCCCGCAGGCACCACGATGTCCTGACACGCCTCGCTGCCGGGCGAACTGGTCGCCGTCACCCGTTGTTGAAACGGCGTCGTCGTCTCCTTCACGATCACCGGGCCCGCGGCGCTGCTCTGCACGCGCACCTTCGCTGTGCTCCGCACGGTCACCGGGACAGGATGCGACGAAGAGTTAGCGACCGTCACCGCCTGCGGCGAAGGTGCTGCACCGCCGCTCGACACGACGATGAGCACGGCCAGTCCGGCCGCCAGAGCAGCCGGAAGCAGCCACCTGAACATCATGATCCCCCCTTCACACGACGCTCCCCTGCGGAACGCTTCGCCGCTGAGCGTACGCCGCCGCCGGGCGACGAGACAAGAGGCTCCGGGTTCTTGCCCGAACCCTGCTCGGCGATCTTCTGCTTCAGGTCGGCGAGCTGGTGGCAAGCGTCCTGCGCCTTACCCTCGTCGAGCTTCCTCGGCCGGCAGGTTCACGGTCGCGGCCCCGTTCACCCTTACGGTGAAGCGATCGTGGCCGACTCTTCGCGCACTTCACCTGCAGCCGACGCTCTTTATGGGCGCTTCACCGGGCGAACGGCGTGGGCGCGGAGCATCCAGACGCCGCTGCGGAACTTCCTCCAGACCGAGACGGGCGGCGCCGCAGTGCTGCTCACCGCGTCGGCGGCCGCGCTCGTTTGGGTGAACGTCGACGCGCACTCGTACGACTCGTTCTGGTCGACGACCTTCTCGGTTCGCCTCGGACGATGGGGCGTCGGCCTCGACCTGCGCGAATGGGTGAATCAGGGCTTGATGACGTTCTTCTTCTTCGTCGTCGGGCTCGAGGCACGGCGCGAGTTCGACCTCGGCGAGCTGCGCGAGCGGCGCCGTTTTGCGTTGCCGCTGCTCGCCGGTGTGGGCGGAGCCGCCGCAGCGATCGCGATCTACCTGGCGATCAACGCCGGCCGGCCGTCGGCGCACGGCTGGGGCGCCGCGATGTCGTCCGACACCGCGTTCGCGCTGGGGATGCTCGCGCTCGTCGGGCCGCGCTTTCCCGACCGGCTGCGCGCGTTCATGCTCACGGTCGTCGTCGTGGACGACGTAATCGCGCTGCTCGTTATCGGCGTGGCCTATTCGCAGGCAATCGACTGGGTGCGGCTCGCCATGGCCGCCGCGTTCTATGCGGCCGTGCTGATTGTGCGGGGGCTCGGCGTGCAGCTCGGCATCGTCTACTTCCTCCTGGGCGCCGGCGCGTGGGCGGCGCTGCTGGACTCCGGCGTCGAGCCCGTGGTGATCGGTCTCGCGATGGGCGTGCTCGCGTTCGCCTATCCGGTACAGCGCCCGAGCCTCGAGCGCGCGACCGAGCGCTTCCGCGAGTTCCGGGAGCAGCCGACGGCGGGCCTCGCCCGGTCCGCCGCGGCCGAACTGCGCGCCGCCACGTCGACGAACGAGCGTCTCCAGCAGCTGTACCACCCGTGGACGAGCTACGCGATCGTGCCGCTGTTCGCGCTCTCCAACGCAGGCATCGCGATCGACGGCGGGTTCCTCTCTCGGGCGTTCACCTCGCCGATCACGCTCGGGATCCTGTTCGGCTACCTGCTCGGCAAACCGGTCGGCATTTTCGCGGCGACGTGGCTCGTGACCAGGCTGACGGGTCGACGGGTGCGGCCGCCGGTGGGCTGGGCGGCGGTCGGCGGCGCCGGCACGATCGCCGGAATCGGATTCACGGTGTCCCTGCTGATCGCGACGCTCGCCTTCCACGGCGCCGAGCTCGACGAGGCCAAGCTCGGGATCCTCTCCGCGGCGCTCGGCGCGTCGGCGTTGACGTGGCTGCTGTTCCGCGCGACCGCCCTGCTTCCGCGCCGCACGCGCGTGCGCGTGCTGCTCGGCGACGCCCAGCCGCTCACCGACCTCTACCTCGACGTCGACCCGCAGCGCGACCATGTACGAGGACCAACGAACGCGCCCATCACCGTCGTCGAGTACGGCGACTTCCAGTGCCCGTACTGCGGCCAGGCGGAGTCCGTGATGCGCGACCTGCTTCGCGGCTTTGCAGACGTGCGCTACGTCTGGCGGCACCTGCCGCTCAACGACGTCCACCCTCGCGCCCAGCTCGCGGCCGAAGCAACCGAGGCAGCGGCCGAACAAGGAGCGTTCTGGCAGCTGCACGACCTGCTGCTCGAGAACCAGGACGCGCTCGGCCTCGACGACCTGATCCGCTACGCCGAAAGACTCGGGCTCGACGTCGAGCGCTTCGCGAACGATCTTCGAGATCGTGTCGGCGCGGCGCACATCGCCGACGACGTCGACAGCGCCGACCTCAGCGGCGTCTCGGGAACGCCGACCTTCTTCATCAACGGACACCGCCACTACGGCGCCTACGACATCGCGACTCTCTCGACCGCCGTGCGCGCAGCCGGCGCGCGGGCCGTGCTCCTGCCGTCATGAATGTGCGCAGACCTGCGATCTGCCGCGAGCAAATGCGTTCGTCGAGCAGAGATTCCCCTGGCTGTGCGGCGGACATAGAACCATCGTTAATCCGACCAAGGAGGGCAGATGCCAGTCGCGAAGGTCATCCAGGTAATCGGGCACTCGTCCGAGTCGTTCGCAAGGGCCGCCGACGAGGCGGTGCAGGAAGCCGCGAAGACGGTGCGCGGCATCACCGGCGCCGACGTCGTCTCGATGAGCGCCGACGTCGAAGACGGTCGTATCTCGAACTTCAAGACGACCGTCAACATCGCCTTCGCCGTCGAGAGTACGGAGTAGATCAGCGCGAACTCGCGCCAGCGGCGCTGAGGCGGCCGGAACGGGCGGCGCCGCGAGGTCAGGCTCGACAAGGAGTACGTGTTCGAGACGGACGAAGGCAGCGAGCAGCTCGCCGACCTGTTCCGCGGACGTTCGCAGCTCCTCGTCTACCGCTTCATGTTCGGGCCCGACTACACGGCTGGCTGTCCGGCGTGCTCGGCGCTTGCCGACGGCTTCAACGGGTTCGCCATCCACCTCGCGAACCACGACGTGATGCTCTGGGCCGTGTCCCGCGCGCCGCTCGACAAGCTGCAGGCGTACAAGCAGCGCATGGGCTGGAGCCTTCCCGTGGGCCTCGTCAAACGACAGCAGCTTCAACTTCGACTTCAACGTCTCCCTCACAGAGGAACAGCAGCGGTCGGGCGGAGTCGCACGGTCGAAGTCGACCCGAGGCCGACGCGATCCTCGCCCGGAGCGGTGTGGCGGTATGACAACCGTTCGCATACCGCCCGTACTGCACGCGGAGACCGGCGGCCGGCGCGAGTCGAGATCGCCGGCGACACCGTCCGCGACGTCCTCGCAGGACTCGTCGTAGCGTTCCCGAGTCTCGAAGGCCGACTGCTTGACCAGGGCGAGCTCCAGCCCTTCGTGAACCTTTACGTGGACGGAACGGATGTCGAATCCCTCGAGGGACTCGACACGACCGTCAACCCCGGCGCGACGCTGCTGTTACTTCCAGCAATGGCCGGAGGCTGCGTCGGCTACATGCCTTCGCTCGACGCCTCTTCCTGAGAAGGGCGGCGGTTGCAGCGGTTTGTTCGCCCCGGCTAGCGGACCGCGACGTCGGCGCCCGAGCCGATGCCCTGCGCGTCGGCGACGAGGGCGGCGCGGCGGTCGTCCTCGTCTTCGAGAGCCTGCGCGACGCCGCGCTCGAGCAGGCGCAGCTGGCGGTCGAGCGCGGGTTGCCGCTGCGCTGGCGCCACCGTCTTCAGGTCAGTGAGGGCTGCCTCGAGCCGCCGTGTCACCTGCGGGTAGCCGCCGGCGGCGAGTCGGATCTCGTCGAACGCGAGCCGGACGTAGCCGTCCCAGTCGAGCACGCGCTCGATCAGCCGCAGCTCGTCGTCCTCGTCGCGGACGTGGCCGTTCGGGAAAGGTCGGTCGGCGATCTGCCGCAGGCAGTCCTGCAGTCGGTTGACGACCTGGACGGCCGTGGTCGCGTCGTTCGCCGCAGTACCGAGCGCTCGCTGCGCGACGTCTACGAGCTTGCGGAACCCGTACGCCGGGTCGTCCGTGTGCGTTCGCTCGCTGTCGAGCGCGATCAGCTGGCGTACGCGCTCCCGGTCGAGCCGTGCGCCGTCGCCCTGCACGCGCACGAGGGGCGCCCCGCGTATCACGAAGTCGCCCATCATCGGCACCAGCTCGAGCGTGCAGCCGGCCCGGCGCGCTTCGGCGACGAGTGCGTCGCGGTCGCAGTGGATCAGGTTGCCCGAGCGGCGCGACGGCAGGACCGACGTGTCCTCGCGCACGTCCGACTCGCGCGGGAAGCGGCGGTCGAGCTGGCTTCGCAGCTCGTCGCCGACGAGGTCGACGAGCGCGCCGACGCGCAGCTGCTGGCTCGCGTGGTGGACGAAGGCCAAGAGCGCGAACGCGCTTGCCGCCGCCAGCGCGAGCGCGGTCAACACGGTCACGCCCGGCACGGCCGCGCCCGGCCCGGTGTCGACCGCGCGCAGCGAAAAGACGGCGAACGTGAAGGTTGCGCCGAAGACGGCGATCGCGATCTGGTCGCCGCGGTCGTCGAGCAGGGCGCGCACGATCCGCGGCGAGAACTGCCCCATCGCCAACTGCACCGCGACGAGCGTCACCGTCAGCACGATCGACGTCAACGTCACGACCGCCGTCGCGATCGTGGTCAGGATCGACTGCGCGTCCGCCGCGTTGCCGACGATGCTCTGCGACAGCAGCCCGTTCTCGTTCCGGCGGTCGATCGCGACCGTGACGAGTGAGAGCACGATCCCGGTCAGGACGCCCAGCGACGGGATGATCCAGAGGCGCTGCGCGAACGCGTGCACGATCCTGAACCGGCGCATGGCAGCCACGTAACCGGCGCGCCCGGCGGATAAACGGCCGCGGCTCTAGGCGACCCAGGCGACGGGGAGGGAGCCGATGCGGAGAGTTCAGCGGCTAGAAAGCCGAGCACAGTTGCGGGGAAAGCCGCTATTCGTCATCGGCGGATGAGGGTTCAAATCCCTTCCCCTCCGCTCAACCAGGCGGCGCGTCGCGCGCAACGGCGCTGTTACGCCGGGCTCGAAACGCTCGAGTGTCGCACGCCCTCAAAACACGTTTCGTGGCATGCATATTCTGCCCCGCGTGGTGGGTTCGACACGAGCACACGATACGCGTCTCTTGCGCGGGACTCGATCCATTCGCCGCAGATGAGGCAAGGCGCGGCGCGGGTCACACCGTGCTGTTCGACGCGCTCCTCGATGTCGGCGCGGTGGGGATCGTGCATGACCTCCGTTACTGCCACGCGACTACCTGCTACTCCGGCGAGTCAGAAGCGATGCTCCGGGGGCGGGGAAGGGCCGGCGGGGAGACCGCCGGCCGCTTCCGGTTACTTGAACGTCTGCACAACGTGGTCTGCTGTACGCCACGCCGTCGCTTGAATTGTCTGCGTGGGATTGCGGCCCGCGGAGCTCGGGAACGTCGAACCGCCGAGGATCGCCAAGTTGGGTACCTCGTGCGACATCCCCCAACGATCGACGACGTTCACGCTCGGGTCGTCGCCCATCCGTGTGCCGCCGAAGGCATGTGTGCTGAGGGATCGGGCACCTTGGGGTGCAGTCCACACCTCGGCGGCCCCGGCCGCCTTGAGCCATGCGACCATCTTCTTCTGGATGTAGTCCGAGAGCCGGAATTCGTTGTCGTGGAAGTTATTGGTGATCCGCAAAACAGGTCGCCCCAGCGGATCTGCCACTCCTGGATCGAGATCGAGGAAGTTGTCCTCATAGGAGAGCACCTCGAGCTGCGAGCCGACGCCGGCGACGGTATCGGCATTCTCGGCCAGCCACGCCTTCCAGCCCGACCCCCAACGGGGCACGCTCGGCGGCGTTGCGTTGGCAGTGCCAATCGGTTTGCCTTCCATCGTCGCGCTGCACATGCCCCCACCGATGAAGCCGAGGCCTGTGTGATCGAAGTTGTCTGCGTCGAGGTCGTCGAAGGCGGTGAACTGCCCCAGCGATCCGCTGTAGCGGTTTAGACGTTTGCCGGGGAACCAGCCCGTTGCTCCGGCTGAGCCGAGGCCGTGCGCGATGTAGTGCTTGCCGACCTGGCCGTGGTTGTTGGACAGACCTTTGGGAAACGCCTTCGAGGTCGAGAGGAGCAACATGCGAACGTTGCCATACGTGTATCCCGCCAGCACCACGACCTTTGCCGGCTGGAAGTACTCTCGCCTGCCCTTCAAGAAGAGCACGCCCGAGGCGCGCCCTTGCTCGTCGACCTCGATGCTGAGGGCGTGCGCCAAGTCGTAGATCTTGAGGTTCTTCGTCTTCATCGCCAGCGGGATGTAATCGACGTTCGTCGACACCTTCGCGTTCGTCCAGCAGCCGGTCCAGCCACAGAAGCCGCAATAGCTGCATTCGGGCTTACCGTGGTAGGTCTGCGAGCGAATCCCGGCCGGGCCGGGATAGGGATGCCAGCCG
The DNA here is from genome assembly GCA_045806505.1 of Gaiellaceae bacterium. GTDB lineage: Bacteria > Actinomycetota > Thermoleophilia > Gaiellales > Gaiellaceae > DASVFB01. Next base: position 28,039 of record JBJMJE010000187.1, on the reverse strand, counting down.
AGCGCCTGTGCGCCGGCATGCGTCATCTCGGTGAAGCCGGTGCGTCGAAGCGGCGGGTTCGGGTAACGCCGCTTGCGCGGCCCTTCGTAGATGTTGCCGCGCGGATCGATGGAGCCCTGGAGGTTTCCGTGTTGACCGGAGACCCCGGCCAGGTACTCGTGCTTGTCGTAGTACGGCTCGAGCTCGTTGTAGTCGAATGGCCAGTCGATCGATGTCGAATCTTTCGGAATCGCGCTCGCCCCGTAACGTTTCTTCGACTCCGAGACGAGCTTGAAGTTCCACGGCAGGAAGCGCCAGCTCTGCGTCATCCAGTGAATAGAGGTTCCGCCGACCGCGTTCATCATCGGCCCGACCGCTCCGAGTGGACGAGTCGCTTGCACACGCGCGTTCGGCCTTGTCGTCGGCACTTCGAGATTCGCCTTGAACCGGCCCCAGGAGTCGCGGATGTCGTTTCTGATCTCGTCGAAGGGATGATCCCGCACGGTCACGTGCGGACCCGCCTCGATCGCCGCCACCTTCATACCCGCATCCGCCAGCGGCCAGACTGCCGTGCCACCCCCTGCTCCCAGGCCGATCACGACCACGTCGACAGGCTTCAGCATCTCAGGCATCTCACTTGCCTCCCGTGATCTTGCGGCCGCGAAAGATTGGCATCGCATAGGCGGACTGGAGCTTCGTCTTCGGCTTGGTGTTGATCTTCTGGTCGTGCGCGGTGATCACCAGGCGCGGCCCCGGAAAGCGCACGAGCTTCCAGCCGACGAAGTCGGTGTTCCCACCGTAGGAGGGATCGCCGAACATGCCTTGCAGCGTGTGCGTGCGGATCATCTCGAAGACCGCAGCCGCGTTCGGCGTGAACTCCGGCGTCGACGGCGTCCCCGAACCAGCCTCGCGCGTCACCGAGGCGTCCTGCGTGTTGTTCAGAGTGTTCTTCTCGAGGTCGCGCAGGATCGAGTCCTGCCTTTCCGGCGTCAGCTTCGCGAACGGCGCCGCGAAGCGAACATCCGCATACGCGTTGATCGCGCGAACCGCAGCGACGTACGCAGGCCGAAACGCCGCCAGATCGCCGGCGAGGGCCCTGTCGATGTACCTGATGACGTTGGCCTCCTTCGCGCCAGGCCCCGTCGCGTCCGACGGGATCAAACGTTCGCAGACCGCGCCAATCGTCGTCGCCTCGCTCGGCGAGAGCGTCGTCATCTCCCGCAGCTGTGCCAGCTCTTCCTGCGCCTGACTCGCGTCGGTCGCAAACGCCGTGGGCACCGCAGCAGCGGCACCGAGAACACCGGCCCGCTTCAGCAGCTCCGTGCGTGAAACCCTCGGCGAAGGCGCCTTATCCTCCCCGGAACAGTCCATTCAGCCTCCGATCCACGATGGACTAATCTGGGGCGAGACTACAACCCGAGTAGGCGGAATTCAATGCTTGAAAGCGAGATTCGTGTCGAGATGAGCCCGTACGTCGCGACCGGATCAGCTTCTCGCGACGAGCCAACGGCGGAACCGGACACGCACGACGAGCCCGAGGCACCGGAAGCCGAGAACGGGCCGGACGACGGCCCGGACGAGGTACCCGAGAACGTCCCAGACGACTGGCTCGATTCCAAGCCCTTCGACCCAGCAGGACGCTAGCCGCTCAGCGGGATGACGTAGCCGCTCGGCGGTTGAAGACGACCAGTCGGGATGGCGTTTGAGGCCGCGGATCGCTTCGCGTCGGCGCTCTCGGGCGTAGCCTGAGAGTGATGCTGAGACGAGCCAAGTGGGCTGGAGTTGTGCTCGTGCTCGCGAGCATCGTGTCTGGATGCGGCCACAGCAGCAAGAGCACCGCGCTCCGCACACCCGCAGTGCGCGTGACGGTGTCGCCGGGAGAGAGCGGTGGGGTCAATCTGACGCAGCTCGTAAGAGCGTCCGCCGCGCGAGCGCTCAGGTTGTTGCCGAACCGGGGCCGGGTGCGGATCGACGTTCGGCCGAACCCGGACGGCGCCATACCGGAGATCGGCGTCGGCGGCGCGACCGATCTGCGCGGGAACGTCCACATCTCGTGGGATCCGACGCGTGTCGCGGTGCGCAAGGCCTTGCTCGCGTGGGTCCCGGTGATCGTCGCCCATGAACTCCACCACAGCGCCCATTTTCGAGCCGGCGCAGGCGGTAATACGCTCGGCGACGTGATCGTCTCGGAGGGAATGGCCGACCAGTTCGCCCACGAGGTCTACCCGCACGCGCAGCATTCACCATGGGATCACGCGTTGACCAAGGAACAGAAGCATGCGTACTGGAAGCGTGTGCGACCTCTGCTCCAAGCTCGCATCGACCCGAGCGTGTTCTGGGGCGATAACGGAAGGTTCCCGCAATGGGCCGGCTACACGGTCGGTTACGACATCGTCGGGCGCTACCTCACTGCGAACCATCTGCGTGCCGGCGCCCTCGCAACCGTCAGGGCCAGAACGATCCTCGCTGAGGTCGGCAGCCCTACCTGAACACGTGCGGTTGCGGCAGGGTCCCGGAACATCCAGATGCCGAAGCCTGATCGCGCCAATGCCGAAGCTTCCGTGCCAGGAACTGACGAGTGTCCTCGTCCGTTCCCGGCTCTACCCCGAGCGCGTTCAACACGCGCCGGTCGCGGTGGAGCACGAGCAATTCGGGCAAGTCCGACTTCGCAAGCGGAGTGCCGCGCAGGCGTCGCGTCAGGATCATCGACCGACGATAGACCCGTAGCCCAGGCCTCGCCCTCGCTGGCGAGCTCTAGAGTCGTGGGCGTGTCGGTTTGGACCGATCCGCTGTGGCTCGCCGAGGCGCACGCATGGATCTATGCGGAGGTCGCGCGGCTTGATCTCGGCGCTGTCGGCGTGATCGACCAGCACCACGTGCGGCCGTGGTCAACGGTCATGCGCGTGCCGACGCAGAGCGGTGACGTGTACTTCAAGGCAAACACGTCTGCCCTTCGACATGAAGCTGCGGTCGTGACACTTCTCTCGGCGCACAGACCCGACTGCGTGCCGCCGCCGCTGGCCGTCGATCTCGAGCGCGGCTGGCTGCTCATGGCCGACGCAGGCGCACGACTGCGCGGGATTGTCGAGCGTGATCGAGACCTGACGTGCTGGCTGGAGATTCTGCCGCTCTATGCCGGGCTACAGATCGACCTGGCAGACCACGCTGACGAACTCGTGAGCCTCGGCGTCCCTGACCTGCGACTCTCCGTATTGCCGCTGGGGTTCGAGCAGCTGCTCGACGATCTCGTCGAGCTCCCTGCTTCCGACCGCGACCGCCTCGAAGCGAACGTGTCTCGGGTTAGGGAGATGTGCGACGAGCTGGCTGGCTACGGCCTCCCTCAGACGATCCAGCACGACGATTTCCACGACGGCCAGATCTTTGTGCGGGACGGCCGCTACCTTCTGCTCGATTGGGGGGACGCGTGCGTCTCCCACCCGTTCTTCACGCTATCCGCCACGCTGGAGGGCGTGCTCGCCTGGGGTCTCGACGACGTCCCGGACTCGGTCGACGTAGGCCCGTTCCGAGACGCCTACCTGGAGCCGTTCGCGCTGTTCGCGGAAAGGGCCGACCTCAACGCCGCTTGCGCGATCGCAATGCGGCTTGGCTGGGTCTGCCGCGCCGTCAACTGCCACTTCACCGGCTCAGAGTTCGGCCAGACGCACGCGCGCCTGCGAATGTTCCTCGACCGCCGACCATAGGCTCCAGAGCCCAACGAGGCGGAGCACAACGCTCCGACGGTGGCGCAAACGTCGTCGATTGCGCCAACGTCTTCACGCCTGACGCGCAATGAGGGAGCGGGCTCTCCTGCCGCTAGGCGGACGTCGCCAACGCTCGCGCATTTAGCGGTCTGCTAATGCGCGTTTAGCGCCGCAGCGCATCTTCTGGGCGATCGGTCGCGCCGAGCGGCCGGAACATTCGAGGAGGGCTTCCATGATCGTCACGACCCCCAGGAAGGGCCGCGTCGCGGCCGCGCTGATCGCTGCCACTACCGCACTCGTAATCTCTGTCGCGCCCTCGTATTCCGCGCAAACAGGGGCTGTCACGAACGCGCCGACGGCGGTCTGCGGCGGCGGCGGGGACTGCGCCTAACTACGCGGCGAGCGCGAGCGCAACTACGTCGTCGAGTTCCATCTCGGCGCCGGCGGTCTCGAGCTCGTAGAACCGTCCACCGAGCCGGCTCGCCAGGTCGTCTCGCGTCTGTGTCGCGAGCCGGAGTTCCAACTGTTGAAGCTGGATGCCGACACTGCGTCGGAGGGAGTCGAGCGCGCCGCTGAGAAGCGCGGCGCGCTCCGGGTCCTCGTGCGAGTGGAAAACGACGAATCCGTGCAGCGCATAGAAGAGCCAGCCCATCGCTCCGGCCTCGTACGCTCTGGTCATCGCCTTCCGAAGCCATGGCTCCGCGGCGGCGAAGTCGTTCTCGAGCAGATGGGACAGCGCGACGTTGATCCAGGGGCCGAACGGCGTCCCGGACGCGCGCTCGAGGGCTTCATCGAGCAGCTCGCGGGCGCGAGCGTATTCTCCGCGCTCCAGCGCGATCACGGACCGGTCGTTCAGCACGCTCGCCACCCTTTGAGGCAGCCTCAGTCGCGCCACGCTCTCGGCCTCATGTAGCGCATCGTCAGCCGACATCAGATCGCCCTCCTCGATTGCGCTCAACCAGATCGCGGCGAGAGCGGTGATTTCGCCCCAGACGTCTCCGGCGCTGCGCGCGTGCTCGAGTGCGACCGACGCGAGCGTGCGCGCCCTTGCGAGTTCGCCGACGTCCGCCGCCAGCCACGCCGCCTGCGCTTCGATGCTTGCGCGGGCAGCCGGCGCCAGAGTCTCCTCGCGCAGCGCGTCCTCGAGAATGCCCAGCGCATCGCGGGTTCTGCCGACGCGACCGAGGGCACCTGCGAGCGCCTCGACCACGCGAAGCTCGTCGGCTCGTCGACGCGCTTCCCGGAGAACGGCGTACGCGGCTTCGAAGTTCCCGACCTCGTCCGCGAGCCGTTGAGACGCAACCTGGTGGCCGTCGCCTCGATCCGCTTCGAGCAATCGCTCCCCGAGGGACGCGTAGTACTCGGCGTGCCTGAGCCGGAAGCTCTGCGCGGCTGTCGGATCGACCGCCAGCCGCTCGGAGCTGTACTCGTGAATCGACTCGAGCAGCGCGAACCGCTCGCCACGCACGTCGATCAGGCCGTTGTCGACGAGTGCCCGGAAACTCTCGAGGTCTCCGTCGCAAATGCTCTCGACCGCCGACAGGTCGAAACCACCGGCGAACACGGACAGACGCGCGAAGAGGCCACGCGCATCATCCGGAAGCAGGTCGTAGCTCCAGTCGAGGGCGGCCCGCAGCGTCTGCTGCCGCGTCGGGCGTTCGCTCGGACCCCGTGTCAGCAGCGACAGGCGATCGCCCAACCGCGGCAACATCACCTCCGGCGTCATCAACCTGACACGGGCGGCTGCCAGCTCGATGGCCAGAGGCAGACCGTCGAGGCGCCGGCAGATCTCGCCGACCGCGCGAGACATGTCGAAGTCCGGTCGAACTGCGCGGGCTCGCTCGACGAAGAGCGCGCGCGCCTCCGACTGCGCGAGCGCGGGCACCGGATATTGCCGTTCCGCGGCGATGTTCATCGGGGCCCTACTCGTCACGATGAAGACGCTCGCCGGAGTGACCAGTCGAGCGACGGCAGGAGCGGCGTCCAACACCTGCTCGAAATTGTCGAGGACGACCAATACACGCCGGTCCGCTAACCGCCCCGCTACCGCTTCGGCAGCGTCGGCAACCGCGTCGACACCGAGGGCGTTCGCGATCGCCGGAACGACAAGCGCGGGATCGCGGACATCTTCGAGCGGAACGAAGAAGACGCCGTCCGGAAACGCATGCGCCATCCGCGACGCGATCTCGACCGCGAGACGGCTCTTACCGGCTCCCGCCGCGCCGGTGAGCGTGACGACGCTCGCACTGGCTCCGGCGAGAATGCCGGCGATCGCTGTGAGCTCGCGTTCGCGCCCGACGAACGACGTCGCAGGGACGGGAAGACGTACGAGCGCCGAGTCTGCATGTGACCGCCGGGGCATGAGAGCCGCGTCTTGCGTGAGGATCTGCCTCTCGAGGCGCCGGAGCTGTTCGCTCGGCTCGATGCCCAGCTCGTGGAGGGCGAGCCGGGCGTCGCGGTAGGCGGCCAGCGCCTCGGCCTGGCGGCCGGAGCGGTAGAGGGCCAGCATCAGCTGGCCGCGCAGCCGCTCGCGGTGCGGGTGCGCGTCGACCAGAGCCTCGAGCTCCCCGACGAGCTCGGTGTGGCGTCCGCGAGCCAGGTCAGCATCGAGGCGTTCCTCGAGGGTCGAGAGTCGTAGTTCGTCGAGCCGCCCTCCCTCCACTCTCGCGAAGTCCTCGTCGAACTCGGCAAGCGGCGGCCCCCGCCAGAGCGCAAGCGCCTCGTGGAATCGACCCTCTGCCCGCAACCGTTCGAACCGGGCCAGGTCGACGGCGTCGGGCTCGACACGCAGCGCGTAACCAGCGCCCTCCGTGACAAGCGCACCCGCGGGCAACGCTTTCCGGAGTCGCGACACGTACACATGTACCGTCTCGCGCGCCGTCTCGGGCGGGGCGTCACCCCAGAGCTCGTCGATGAGCCGTTCCGGTGAGACGACCCGACCGGAATGCACTAACAACAGCGCTAACAACGCCCGTTGCTTCGCCCCGCCGAGGCCGAGCGGGCCGTCGTCCCCCAGCACCTCCAGCGGGCCGAGAATCCGATACTCCATCATGCCTCCCACGAACGCGCGTCGAGCGACCGCAACCACGTATTAACGCACAGGCCAAGCCGCGCGAAGGCAGATCAGACGATCGCCGGTAGGAGTAGGTCGGCGCGATCGCGCCAGCGGCGATGAGCCGGCTACGACCCGCCTCAGCCGCCTTTGCCTCTGACTCGCTCGCCGGTGGCCTTTCGGCGGGACGACGGCCGCATGCCGGCTACAACGCAACGAGCGGCAAACTCCTCTGGGGCTTTCAGACCGAACGGCACTCATGACAGCACCTCGACGACATCACCTTCGGCGACGAGATGGCCGCGGCCGACCCGCTGGCCGTCGAAGCGCCCCGACGGCCCCCAGATCCGCGCGCCCGTGCTTGCCGCCGCCAGCTGCTTGTGCACCTGCCGCGCCACGTCGACGACCGTCGCCGGCGGGTGGAGCGCGATCGCGTCGCCGTCGCGCGAGAAGACGCGGACGAGGCCCGTCAACCGCCAGATCGCCTCGCGCAGCCGCTCGAGCGAATCGTCGTCGAGGATCGAAACCGCGACCACGTCCAACTCCGGGTCGGAGAACGGAGGTGCTTCGTCGCATTTCGTCGCCGCGATGATCGCCGGCTTCTCGATCCCGGCCGCCGCCACTTCGCGCCGCACCACGTCGAGCTCGCCGAGCGGCGCGTCCGCGGCCTGGCAGTAGACGATCGCGTCGGCGCTGCGAAGAACTCCGAGCAGCGCGCGGCCACCGCCGCGACCCTCGGCCGCGCCGCCGATCAACCCTGGGATCTCGACCAGCTGAACAAGGACGTCATGGATGCGCGTCAGCGCCGGCACCGGCCGGGTCGTCGTGAAGGCGTAGTCGCCGGTCTTGATCTGGATGGCCGAGAGCGCCTGCAGCAGCGAGGACTTACCCGCGTTCGGCGAACCGACGAGCGCGACCTGCGCGACGCCCTCGCGGCGCACGGCGAACGTCTCGCGGTGCACGACGCGCCGGCGCCGGCGCGACAGCTCGATCTGGCTGTTGACCCACTTGCGCAGATCGGCGTAGGGGCCGTTGCGGTAGTCCGGCAAGTCGGACAGGATCGCGCGCAGCTCGCGCGCGCGCTCGGCGCCGTCCTTACCGACCAGCCGCCGCTTGATCACCTGCTTGTACGTGCGATGAGGCATCGGCATCGCCTCGACCTCCCTTTCGATCACGCGGGAGGGTGCGAACCCGCGCCGCTACGGCGGCCGGTCGGGGTCGCGTCCCTGTCCCGCCGCTTCCTCGGACGCTTGGTCGTGGAAGCGGCGGATCAGCCGTTCTGGTGCAACGCCAACGCGCGCCAGCGGATCATCGCGTCTCCGACCATAACAGCAAAATGGACGCTGGTCGATGACCGCGTCGAGAGCTGCTCGATCAGGCTCACCTCCGCGCTCAGCCCAACGAGTTCGATCGGTTCAGTCCGGGTACTCGTCCTTCCGCCAGGTGCGCGGCTCGGCGGGCTGCTCTTTCGGCGTTCGCTCGAGCAGGAAGCTGAAGTACGGCGCGACGAACGGGTCGGGCGCCGACACGGTGTACGTGTGGTAGACGGTTCCGTTCTCGCGCGCGAAGGCGATCCAGGCGGGGTTCTCGCGCAGTCCGTCCTCGAGCTCGGCCCCGATCTGGCCCGACCACTCCTCGAGCCAGTCCGGCGGGTCGTCGATCATCCCCTTGAGCTCGGGAATCTGCTGCGCCTGCTGCTCGTGCAGCGCGAGGCCGAAATCGAAGGCGAAGTCGCTGTTGTAGGTCGAGACGTAGGGGAACTCCCAGCCCATCCGCTCCTTGTATGCCGTCAAGCGCTCGATCGGCGCGCGCGAGAAACAGAGCAGCGTCACGTCGCGGTGGTTCAGGTGGACGAGCGAGCCGTTGAGTCCGTCGGCCAGGCTGCTGCAGCCGGGGCAGGCGCCGAGCGTGTAGTCGGGGCCGAACATGACGTTGTAGGCGAGGAGCTGGGTGCGCCCGTCGAACAGCTCGGCGAGGGTCTTCTTGCCGTCCTCGGTGTCGAGCTCGTACGCCTTCTCGACCGGCACCCAGGGGAGCTCGAGCCGCTTTCGCTTGACCTCCTCGTTTTTCCCTGCCTGCTCTGCCTCGAGCTTCGCGAGCTCCTCGCGCGCCGCCTGCCATTCCTCCCGCGTGCTGATCCTGTGCTCAGGCATCTTGTCTCCCTCCTGTCGAACGTGGACGCTAGTCCGATCAGGACATAGACCGGCGACCCTCCGGAAACTCATCGGCATCAGGGCGATGAGTTTTCGCCCTCCGGGACGTCTACACGCGCGATGAAGCACTTCATGGCTCACAGCCGAACGACGATGGTGCTGGCCGCCGGGGCAGCAGCCGCGTGGGCGGTCACCGTCGACCGGATGCGCGGAATGGACGACGGCCCCGGCACGGACCTCGGCGGGCTCGGCTGGTACCTCGGAATCTGGGTCACGATGACGGCGGCGATGATGCTGCCTTCGGCGGCGCCCGCGGCGCGGCAGGTCGCCCGGCACGGCGCGGCTACGGTCCTTTTCACTGCGGGATACCTGGCGGTCTGGACGGGCTACGGCCTGCTGGCGTACGGCATCTTCCGGCTCGTGGCCTCGTTCGACGTCGGCTGGCTCGCCTGGAATCGGAGCGGCCCGCTTGCAGCCGGCTGCGTGATCGTCGCTGCCGGCCTCTACGAGCTGACACGGTTGAAGCGGGTCAGCCTTCGCCGCTGCCGCAGCGCTCTGCACGGGAACGCGTTCCAGGGCGGTCTCGTGCACGGCTTCGCCTGCGTCGGCTGTTCCGGCGCCCTGATGGTGGTCCTCTTCGTACTCGGCGCGATGAGCCTCTTCTGGATGGCCGTGGTCGCCATCGTGATCTTCGCGGAGAAGGCTCTGCCGCGCGGCCCGCGGCTCGCACCCGTCTTCGCAGTCGCGATGGTCGTCCTCGGAATCTGGGTCGCCGTCTCTCCGGCGAGCGTGCCCGGGCTGACCGAGCCGGCCGGCTCGCCGTCGATGGAGATGGGCTCATGAGCAGAGAAGTCCGACGCCCTCGCTCGCGAGGTTGCGACCCGCAGCGAGGATGACAATGGTCGAGAACCCCGTGATCTACGAGCTGAACACGTGGGTGTGGCTCGACGAGCTCTGCCGCCGCAACGATCGACCGATCGACCTTGCGGGCGTTCCCCCGGAAGACTGGGACGCGATCCGGGAGCTCGCCTTCGACGCCGTCTGATGCGGGAGCGGCTCCGGCGCGTCGGCCGGGCAGCGCCCGCGAACGGCGTCAGAGCAGCCAGCTCCTCGCGCGCTAGAGATCACGGATGAAGAGCAACTCATCGCCGTCGCGCTCCGCCGGGATGAAGCCGCACTTCGCGGCCACCCTTCGCGACGCAACGTTCTCAACGTCACAGGTCAGCAGGGCGCGACTAACACAAAGTTCACGCGACGCCCAGTCCAACGCTGCGCTCAGAGCACGAGGCGCCAGAGCCTGCCCGCGAAAGGCCGGCGCGACGAGATAAGACACCTCCACCGCATCGTCGACCGGGCGAAGCTCGACGGCGCCCACCGCCTCGCCCGTCGCCACTCGCCGAATCGCGAGCGACAGCCGCGAACCCGCAACCCACTCGTCCTGAAATCGCTCGATCACGCCGACGTAGTGCACATCGGGTTTCGCCCGCGCCTCCTCGACCGTCCAACCGAAGAAGCGTGCGGCGGCCGCATCCTCAGCAAAGGCGCGATGGCTCGCGGCGTCCTCGGCTCTCCAACCCTCGAGAACGAACTCGTCGTCGAATCGAATCGTCGGCGGCGCTACCACCCATGGAGTGTCTCAGCGACAATCGTCGTCTGGGCGTGCGTGCTCTCGCCTGACTGGCGAATGAGCGAGGCGGACCTAAATCCGCCCGAGCGCCTGTTCGTTCCCACCGTCGAAGAGGTAGACCCAGCCGCGGCGCAGGCCGAAGCGCAGCGCTTCACCGGGCTCGGCGCGGACGCGCCCGTCGGCCTCGACGACGAAGCGCGCGGAACCCGCAGTCTCGACTCCGATCAGCGTCTCCCGGCCGAGCGATTCGACGTACTCGACGGTGCCGTCGATCGGGCCGACGAGGTTTGGCTCCGACTCCCAGAGTCGTGTGTGCTCCGGGCGCGCGCCCACGATCACGTCCGCCGGGATGTCCACGGCACCGTCGAGCACGAGCTGCTGTTCACCGAGCACGAGCCGCAGGCTGCCGTTGCGTCGGTCGGCGCCGACGCGCGCGAGGCTCATCGCCGGGCTGCCGATGAAGCTCGCGACGAAGGTGTTCGCGGGCTTCTCGTACACCGTGTCCGGATCGCCGACCTGCTCGAGGACACCGTCGCGCATCGTCGCGATCCGGTCGCCCATCGTCATCGCCTCGACCTGGTCGTGCGTCACGTAGACGGTCGTCGTACCGATCTCGTGCTGCAGTCTCCGGATCTCGGATCGTGTTTGTGCGCGCAGCTTGGCGTCGAGGTTCGAGAGCGGTTCGTCCATGAGGAAGACCTGCGGCTCGCGTACGAGAGCCCGCCCGAGCGCGACGCGTTGCCGTTGCCCGCCGGAGAGAGCACGGGGCTTGCGCTCGAGGAGCGTCTCGATCCCGAGCAGCGCGGCTGTCTCGTCGACGCGGCGGCTGATCTCCGCACGTGGGAGCTTGCGGATCCGCAGGCCGAACGCGAGGTTCTGACGCACGCTCATCTGCGGGTAGAGCGCGTAGTCCTGGAACACCATCGCGATGTCGCGCTCGCGCGGCGCCACGGTGTCGACGACACGGTCGCCGATCAGGATCGAGCCCGACGTGAGAGCCTCGAGCCCGGCGAGCAGCCGCAGCGCGGTCGTCTTGCCCGAGCCGGACGGGCCGACGAGCACCATGAACTCGCCGTCGGAGATCTCGAGCGAGAGGTCCGCGACAGCGGTCGTCTCGCCGAAACGCTTCGTCACGTGCTCGAACGCGACGGTCGCCACAGCTAGCCCTTCACTGCGCCCGTGAGCATGCCGCGGATGAAGTGGCGCTGGAGGAAGACGTAGACGATCACGACCGGCGTCGCGACGATCACAGCGCCTGCCGCGAGCAGCGTCAGGTCGGAGGTGTGCTGACCCTGGAAGAACGCGAGCCCGAGCGGCGCCGTCCGCAGGTTCTCCTTCGAGACCATGACGAGGGCGAGCAGAAACTCGTTCCACGTCCACATGAAAACGAGCACCATCATCGTGAGGATCGCCGGCCGCCCGAACGGCACGAGCACGCGCCACAGCGTCATCCAACTCGATGCCCCGTCGATGCGCGCTGCCTCGAGCAGCGAGCGCGGCGTCGAGACGAAGAACGCACGCATCCAGAAGGTTCCGAAGGCGACCGAGAGCGCGACCTGCGGCATGATCAGCGACCAGTAGGTGTCCGTGAGGTTGAGGTCGCGCAGGTCGAAGTAGAGCGGGACGATCAGCGCCTCCTCGGGGACCATCAACCCGAGCAGGAACACGTAGAAGAGCACGGTCGCGCCGCGGAAGCGCATCACCCCGAACGCGTAGCCGGAGAGGATCGACAGCACTGTCGAGATCGCGACGACGCTCACCGCGACGATCGCGCTCGAGCGGAGATACGAGGAGAAATGGCCCTCCGTCCAGGCGTTCGTGAAGTTGGAGAAGTGGAGGCCGGACGGCAGGTGGAAGCCGGCCGTGTCGCCGGGTGCGCTGAGTGCGGTCGAGAGGATCCCGAGCACCGGATACAGCGCGACGAGCGAGAAGACGATCAGGATCGCGTAATTCAGGACCTGCTCGCGTCTTGCAATCACGTCTGGCCCCGATCGGCGACGCGAGTGATCGCGAACGCGAGCACGAAGATGACGCAGGCCAGCGTGAAGCCGACCGCGCACGCGGAGCCGATCTCTCCGATCTGGAACGCGCGGTTGTAGACCTGGAACGAAGGCACCGACGTTGCGTTACCGGGGCCTCCCTGCGTCGTGATGTAGACGAGGTCGAAGTTCCGCAGCGCCGCGATCGTCGTCAGCGTGAGCGCGACCGCGATCTCGCCGCGCAGGTTCGGCAATGTGACGGCGAAGAACTCGCGCAGCGGCCCTGCGCCGTCGACGCGCGCGGCGTCGTACAGGCTCTGCGGGATCTTCTGCACGCCGGCCATGAACAGCACGAGCGCGAGCCCGGACATTACCCACGTGCCGACGAAGCCGATCGACGGCAGCGCCCACGTGAAGTCGCCGAGCCACGGCCGGGCGAGGGAGCCGAGGCCGATTGCGTCGAGCGCGTTGTTCAGCGGTCCCTCCGGCGCGTAGATCATCCGCCAGATCACTGCGACGACGACGAGCGGGATCACCTGCGGCAGAAAGAGCACGGTCCTGAAGCCCGCCTGCCCGCGCACCTGCGCGCGCGACAGCGCGCCGACGAGCACGAGCGCGAGCGTGACCGGGATGACGGCATAGAAGAAGATGAGGACGAACGAGTGCTCGAAGGCCGAGCGCAGCGCCGCGTCGTGGAGGATCTCGCTGTAGTTGTCGAGGCCGACCCAGGTCTTCGGCGTCAGGCCATCCCACGCGTGCAGCGAGAGCCAGATCGTATGCCCGAGCGGCGCGAGGACGAACGCCGCGTACACGGCGAGCGCGGGCAGCAGGTAGAGGTAGGCGATCCGCCGCGGCGCGCCCGGCGGCTCGGCGCGGTCTCCCGGGTCCCGCCGCCGAAGCCGTGCCGGCTTCCGCAGCGCGAGTGCTGCGGAAGCCGGCTCGGTGTTCTGCTCGGCGAGGCTCAGCTCTTGTGGAACTTCGAGTAGTCGGACTGAACCGTCTGGGCGAAGGAGGACGGCGTCTTCTTGCCGCCGATGAGCTCCTGGATCGCCGCCGTGATCGTGTCGTACATCGTCGGCGTCGCCCAGTCGAGATACGGGACGACCGCGTCCTGCTTGTTCGCCTTCGTCCACGCGTTGTTGACGTCGGTGTCCAGGCCCGCGGGGAACTTGACCTTCGCCTTCGAGGCGGTGAGCTGGCCGTTCTTCGCGACGACCTTCATCGAAGAGTTGCTGGTGATGAAGTTGAGGTACGTCGCAGCGGCGTCGGCGTTGTCCGACTTGGTGCTGATCGACCACGGCAGCCCCTCGCCGCCGAGCGTTGCCAGCGCCTTGCCCTTCGCCGGCGGAAGCAGGAAGAACCCGACGTCCTTGCCGAGCGCCTTCTTCAGGTCTGCGGTGAGCCAGCTGCCGCTGATCAGGAACACGCCCGTGCCCTTGCCGAACGCCTGCCAGGACGGGTCGTAGCCGAGACCGGAGTAGCCGTTCGTGAAGTAGCCGTTGTTCGCCCAGTTCTGGAGCATCGTCGCCGCGGCGACGGTGCCCTTCGACTGGAAGTTCGTCTTCCCGCCGCCGGCGCCGAAGATGAAGTTCCTGGCGTACGTCTTGTTGACGCTCTGGAGCATGAGCTCCTCGAACTCGTGGATCCCCGGCCACTTGTCGAGGTTCCCGAACTGGATCGGCGTCTCGCCGCCGGCCTTCGCCTTCGCGAGCGCCTGCTGGAACGCGGCGAACGTCGCCGGCACCTTCAGCCCGAGCTTGCGCAGCTTCGCCTTGTTGTAGTAGACGCCGACGACCTCGCCGGTCATCGGGAGCCCGTAGAGATTGCCGGTGCCGAACTTCTTCGTGTCGGCCGAGAACTTGTTCATCCGCAGGATCCCGGCCGAGTAGCGGCCGTTCCAGCCGTACTTCGCCGCGTACTTGTTGAGCGAGAGCAGCAGGTTCGCCTTCACGAGCGGGCCCATCGCGGAGTAGCCGTTGTTCGCCTCGACGACGTCGGGCGGGTTCGGTCCGGACGCTGCCAGCTTCAGCGTGGCCTGGAGGTCCGTGAAGGACTTGGCCACGCGGTTGATCTTGATGTCCGGGAACTTCTTCTCGAATGCGGCGTTGAGAGCCTTCATCGACGCGTTCTGCCCGCCGCGGACCTCCTGGTCCCAGACGAGCAACGTGACCGACGCGTGCTTCGCGTTGGCCGCGTTCGGTCCCATGTGTGCGCCCGCAGCGCCGCCTGCGAGCACGAGCAGCCCGATCCCCGCCGCGAGAGCGACGGCCAGCTTGAGCCTCCTCGAGAGGTTCATGCACCCTCCTTTGCCGATGCCGTTTGCATGATCGCCGGGTCGAGCTCGGCGAGGGCGCGCTCGAGCTCGTCGTACGTGGCCGCGCCGGCGGCCCCGGTGGCCGCCCGCACGGAGAGGGCGGAGTACACGACCGCCCGACGCAGCCGCTCGACGAGCGGCAGTCCTTCCAGGTCCGCCCACACGTAGGCGGCGGCGAGCAGGTCGCCGGCGCCCGTCGTGTCCCGCACCTCGACCGGAGGAGCGGGGCAGTCGAACACGTTGCCGTCGGAGGCGGCGACGGCGCCGACGCCGCCGCAGCTGACGACGGCGACCGGCACCTGCTGCGCGAGCACGGATGCCGCTGCTGCCGCATCGCGCTCGCCGGTCAGCCGCTCCGCTTCCGAGCGGTTGGCGAGCAGCACCTGCGCGCGACAGAGGTCCGGCGGAGGCGCACCCGCGTAGAGCTCGGCTTCTCGGTCCCCGACGACGACGTAAGCGAGGGCGTCGTCGGGAATGAGCTGCAGCTGATCCAGCCCCACGACCACCGCCCGCGGCCGCAGCCGCTCGACGAGCGCCGGCTCGACGCTCGCGGAGGGGTCATAGGTGACGAATGCCCGGTCGCCGTCGAGCGGGAGAACCGCTGTCACGGGTGTGCGAACGCTCGTCGCTCCGACGCAGGTGACGCCCTCGGCTTCGAGCAGACGCGAGACGGTCGTGCCGGCGACGTCGCTCGCGAGCGGCGCGGCGACGGCCACGCGCAGGCCGAGGCGCGCGAGGCCGATCGCTGTGATCGCCGCGCCGCCGGGCGTCTCGTGCAGCTCGAGCGCGAAGCATTCTCGCCCCGGCGCCGGCAGCTCGTCCAGACCCTCGAAGGTCAGGTCGAGGAACACGGGCCCTGTGCAGACGACGTCGAAAGTCATGAGAAAAGCTCCACCAGCTCGGCCTGGCGTACGGAGTAAGCGTCGAGGATACGCCGTGCGACATTGACGGACGGAACGAGCGGGTGCAAGGCGAGCGCCTTCAAGGCGGCGTCACGAGACCTGGTTCGCGCCGCACGAATGGTCAGTCGCTCGACCTCCTTGATCGATGCGACGAGCGTTCGCGCGTGAGTCGGCACATCCCCCGTTGCGAGCGGTCGCACGCCCGTGCGGTCGACGACGCAGGGAACCTCGACGACGGCTTCTGCGTCGAGGAAGGGCAGGCTGCTCCGGTTCGCGGTGTTGAGGATCATCACGCGGCGCCGATCAAGGGCGATCGCCTCGACGACGGCGAGGGCTTGCCCCTCGTAGCCGCCGACGTCGTCCCACGTCTCCGTCGTCTCGATGTCCGCGGCGGCATGCGCCTCCGCGAAGTACGTCTCCTCGCGCTCGCGTCGGGTGCGGCGCCACGCGTCGAGCGCCTCCGCAGGCTTGCGCCCGTTCTCGCCGTAGAAGGCGGCCTGCTGATGCAGCAGGAACTCACCGCGCGACTCGAGCCCCGACCGCAGCGCCCCCACCGTGTCGGCGGCGAAGTAGTAGAAGAAGAGGTACTCGTTCGGGATCATCCCGAGGGCGCGCAGCCACTCGCCGCCGAAGAGACGTCCTTCCTCGAAGGTGGCGAGACGCTTGTCGTCGCCGAGCAGCGCGGGCAGCAGATCGCGCGTGCCGTCGTGGACGGAGCGCAGCCAGCCGAGGTGGTTGAGGCCGAAGTAGTCGAACCAGAGCTCCTCCGGGTCGCGCTCGAGCGCCGCCGCGACTCGACGGCAGAGCCCGGCAGGCGAGTCGCAGATTCCCACTGCACGATCCCCGAGCTCGTCACGGAGCGCCTCCGTGACGAGTCCCGCGGGGTTCGTGAAGTTCACGAACCAGGAGTCCGGCGCACGCTGCGCGACACGGCGCGCGAGCTCGTCCATCACGGGAACCGTCCGCAGGGCGAAGCAGAGCCCGCCGGGCCCGGTCGTCTCCTGGCCGACGACTCCCTCCTCGAGCGGCACTCGCTCGTCCACGACGCGTCCCTCGAGGTTTCCGACGCGGATGGCGCAGAAGACGAAGTCGGCACCGTCGAGCGCGTCGTCGAGACTCGTCGTCGCCGCGAACGCGAGCCGCGTCCCCCGCTCCTGCTCGAGCCCTTGCAGCACCGGAGTTATCTGCGCGAGGCGCGAAGCGTCGACGTCGTAGAGCGAGACGTGCTGCAGTCCGAGCAGCTCGGCGCGAGCGAGCAACGCGCCGTACACGAGAGGGACGCGGAACCCGCCGCCGCCGAGGACCGCGATCTTCATGCGTCTACGACCTCCTCACCTCGCATCGTCGCTGCGCCGGAAGCACCTCTGCGCATTCCGCGGCGATCCTACGGTGTTCGGCGGGGTTCGCACATGCTGCGCCGCGGGCACCCCATCGAGTCTTGACTTCCGGCGCGCGCGTTGAAAGGGTCCGTCGCCGGGAGGCAGCCGTGCGGGGAGGGGTGTTCGGCTTCGTTCGCGCTGGCACACGGTTTCAAGGGGACGCCTGACGATTTGACGCACCTGAATTCGGCTTTTGTGGCGAGAAAAGGGAGGAACTGACGTGAGACGGTTTGGCCTTGTCCTGACGGCGCTCGTATTCGCAGCCGTGGTCGCAGCCGCGTCGGGAAGCACGGCGCAGTCGACGTCGTACTCGGTCGACAATCCGATCAAGATCAACGTGATGGGCGAGTGGGCCCATCCCGACGACGACACGAGCATCATCGGCCCGTGCGGCGTGTGGCATCAGCAGTTCGGCATCAAGTGCGGGATCATCATGATCACGCGCGGCGAGGGCGGCGGCAACGCCGTCGGCACGGAGATCGGCCCCGCACTCGGGCTCAGGCGCGAGAACGAGGACCGCTCGGCGCACTACCGCTCCGGCACGACCGACATCTTCAACATCGACAAGGTCGACTTCTTCTTCAACCAGAGCGCGCCCGAGACGCAGTTCTTCTGGGGTCACGACGACACGCTGCGGCGCGTCACGCGAATCATCCGCATGACTCAGCCCGACGTCTACATCGGCTTCACCCCGACTCTCGGCGCAGGTCACGGCAACCACCAACAGGCGGGTCGCTTCATCTGGGAGGGAATGCTCGCCGCCGCGAACGCGGCGATGTTCCCCGACCAACTCACGGGGCCGGACGCCCTAGGCACGTGGCAGGTGAAGAAGATCTTCTCGGGCGGCAGCACGGCCGGAACCGGCGGCACGACCACGGCCGCCGACTGCACGACCGGCTTCGTTCCGACGCCCGGGACGAACCTCGACACCGTCGTCGGAGCGTGGACGGGCTACAACTCGCCGTACCTCTGGCCGGCGGGGAACATCCAGGGCAAGCCGGCCGGCACCCCGAAGATCTGGGCGCAGGTCGCATCCGAGGGCTCGTCGGCCTACCCGACGCAGAGCCGCGTGATGTTCCAGGGCAGCGCGAATCCCGGCTGCTCGCGCTTCGGCCAGACGATGGCGTTCGTGCCGTTCCAGCCGAACACGAATCCGGACGGAACCGCCAATCCGCTTGCGGGCAAGGACAACGCGATCCTCTACGGCGCGACGGACCAGGACCCGGGCGGCCTGCCGCTCGGCACGCTCGAGTACCTGACGTTCAACCGCTTCTTCAACGTGGCGGGGCAGTCGTTCACGGCGACGCTGCACCTCACGGCACCAGGCTCGTCGTCGATCCCCGCAGGCTCGGTCGCCCTCACGGTTCCGAGCGGCTGGACGGTCGATGCGGCAAAGCCGGTGGCGCCGATTCCGGCAGGCGGCTCGGCGACCATCGACTTCACCGTCACGCCGAGCGCGTCCGCGGTGACGAGCAACTTCAAGATCGCGGCGCAGTACACGGGCGGCGCGGTCACGGGTTACACCGACAACGTCGTGCGCGTCGTCCCGGCCGTCGAGGGACGGTTCCACCGCTGGGGGAAGTACGCGGAGTTCGATCAGTGGCTGACGGGCACGGCGCCGCAGGCGTTGCGGCTCGGCCGCTCCGCCGCCGTGCAGTCGATGGGCATGGGCGAGACGGTCTCGTTCCCCGTCGACGTGCACAACTGGTCGACCACGCCGCAGAGCGGGACGGTGACGATCACCGCGCCGGCGGACTTCACGCTCGACGCGACGTCGAAGCCGTACGGGCCGCTCGCTCCGGGGGCGGACACGACCGTCGTGTTCACGCTCACGAACACGGATACGACGCTTCCGGGCGCCGCGATCAACGACCCCGGCACGACGACGTTGCAGAAGTCGATCACGATCGCGACGTCGTACTCGACACCTGCGTCCTCGGCAAGCGAGACGCTGACGATGACGGTCGCCCCGAGCACGAACGTTCCGGTGTCCGCCTCGGCCCCGGTCATGGACGGCCAGGAGGACGCGTCCGTCTACACGGGCCCGGCTCTCGACCTCAGCCGCAAGTGGTCCGGCTCGGCATGCGCGCCGGCCGGAGTCGACTGCGGTACCGCCGGCACTCCCGGCGACGCGACCTCGAGCTACGGACGGGTCGCGGTGAACAACGACAACCTCTACTTCTTCGTCCACATCCGCGACGACTTCCAGAGCTACGCGGTGACGCCGCAGGAGTGCGTCGCGCACTGGCTCGCGGACTCGGTTGAGTTCCTCATCGACCCGCGCGGCGACTCGTCGCTGAACAACTTCGACACGGGCACGACGTTCAAGCTCGGCGTGTTCCCGTTCACGAACGACCCGGCCAACTTCAACGGCAACGGCCCGAACGGCGCGTGCTGGGAGCGCGACGCGGACAATCACCAGGGCTACGCAACGGGGCCGCTCGCCGCAACCGTCGATCAGGCGCCGAACGCCCCCGGCGTGCAGGTCGTCTCCACGGCGACGTGGGTAGGCAGCAACTCGACCACCGTCGACCACAGCTACGGCGCGGCCGGCGGCTACAACCTCGAGGTGAAGATCCCGCTCGCGGACCTGCCGTCCGCGATCGGACCGACGTCGAGCCCCCCGACCGGTTCGGCTGCGACGAACGCGATCAACCCGCAGCACCTGGGCCTGAACATCACGCCGTACGACGAGGACAACACGGCCGCGGCCGGCACGACGACGCTGCGTCACATCGACCAGAGCACGCGACTCGCGTTCTCGAACGACACCGGCGGCGTCCAGGCCGATCCGTTCCGCTGGGGCCACGCCTACATCCCGGGCTACACGCCGCCGGCGGGCCGGTCGACGACGCCTGCGACGCCGAACGTGTCGCACCCGAACCTGGACGGCGTCCTCTCGCCGCAGACGATCTACCAGTCTGCGACGGACGGCGTGCCGATCTCGGGCCGCGACCCCGCGCCGACGAACGACCGCATCGCAATCGAGAAGGTGAAGCTGAACCCGGAGAAGGTCGAGTTCGACTTCAGCGCGACCGGCCCGGGGACGGTTCACGTCTTCCTCTGGACGGGGGATCACGCGAGCATCCCGGTGTTCCTCTCGAGCTGCGGCCTGGCAAACGACCCACCGCCGGACTACGGCTTCACACCGTGCGCCGTGACCGACGGCGGCATCCCGCCCTGGTCGCCCGACATGAGCGGCCGCGTCGTCGCCACGGCCACCGCGACGATCGGCAGCGTACGGGCGAAGGTCAAGTTCGACCTCTCCCCCGGCCAGGCCGACATGCTCGCGGCCGGCGGATCAGCGCTCATCTCCTTCGAGACGCCGAACGACGAGGTGCAGGCGCTCTTCGTCCCGAGCTTCGACCAGTAGAACGCACGTCGACGCAATCCAACGCAGCACAGGCGGGCCCGGGCAACCGGGCCCGCCTCATCGCGGCGGCCGCCCTCGCGTCGGTCCTCGTGCTCGCAGGCTGCGGCGGGAAGAGCGCGACTGCGCCGACAACGACCGGTCAGGAGACGACGCAGGCCTCGACGACCAAGCGCGCGCGGGTGAGCCACGCGGCACCGCAGCTCGAGGCACTGCTGCCCAGCATGATCGACGGCCACCGCCTCGCGAAGGGCAGCGCCACCGGAGCCGTCGTGCTGTCGGGAAACAACGCATTCAGCCAGGTGCTGAAGGGCATCCTCGGGCGAGCCGGCAAGACGCCGGAAGACCTGACGTTCGCGAACGCGCAGGCTCCCGCCCTCGGCGTCGAGGTCGGCGCCTTCCACGTCGTCGGGCTCGCCGCGCCGGCACTGCGCGACGCGATCGTCCGGAGCACTCGCCCGAACGCCCCCGGGCTGGCCGTCTCCTCGCGCCGCGTCGGCAGCCGGCGCGTGACCAAGGTCGTGTATCCAAGTGGCGCGACGCTCTACCTCTACCCGCACGGAGACGTCGTCTTCTACGTCGGTACACGAGACGAAATGCTCGCTGCGCGGATCCTCCACCGCCTCGGTTGAGCGGTTTGACTATTGCACGCCGCCGCCCGATGCTCCCGCTCAGAAGGAGCAGCTTGTAAGCGCCGAGGCATAGAAGCGGAGGTACGCAGCCATGTGCGTCCTCCAGTAAGACGGCGTATGCGCTCCGGGCCAGACGTGATACGTGACATCGACGCCCCGCGCTCGGAGCAGCGAAGCGAAGGCGGAGTCAGCGCGCTGGAAGGGATCGTCAGTGCCGCCGTCGATCCAGACCGGCAGGCGCGTGAAGCGACCCCGCAGAGCGGCATGGAAGACGTCGTTGCGGGCGAAGTCGGCGGCGTCGTCGAACGCGATGGGAGCGCTGGTGCGGTAGGTCTCGTAGAGGGCAGCGGAGTGGCCGCCGACGGCGCAAAACTCGTCCGGACGCAGAGCGGCGAGGTGGAGGGCGCCGTAGCCGCCCATCGAGATCCCGCCGATCGCGATGCGGTCCGCGTCGGCATGGAAGCGACGGATCGCATCGGGAATCGCTTCGTCGAGCAGCATCGAGCTCCAGCGGCCGGAACGCCGATCGTGGTACCAGCTGTGCTGGCCGCCGTTCAGCAGCACGACGATCGGAGCTTCCTTTCCGAGCGCTGCGAGGCCGGCGAAGAGTGCGTCGCCGAGCATCGACTCCGGACCGCTCCTGCGTGGAGACGGCGAGGAGCCCGGGCGCGGGTCGTGTCGTCCGTGGAGCAAGACGAGCAGCGGACGACGCGCAGGGCCCGAGGGCACGACGGCCACCTCGTCCAGGCGACGGCCGAGCAACTCGCTCGTCAGCGAGTAGTGGACGAGCGTCGCGCCGTGGACGAAATAGCCGTGATCGGCGGCATCGATCGCGTCCGGGGCGGTCACAGCCACCACGGCGGAGACAACCAACGCGACGACGGCCACCGAGCGTCTGCGAGACGTGACCGGCGACCGCAATCGTCTCAGCACGCCGGGACGATACGCGCTACCGCGGCGCTCGCGGCGAGGGGACGGTAACCCTCAGCTGCGGGTCGCGACGGCCAGTTCGGTGGCCAGCGACTCGGCCAGCATGCGCGCGTACGTCGCGGTGATGTGGGTCGTGTCGCGGTACGTGACGATCGTTCCCACGACGCTCGGGCACAGGCCGCGCACGCAGAACCATGGCAGCGTAGGGACGTAGGCGGCTTTCGCCGTCGCGACCTCCCGCCGCATGGAGGCGTAAGCGGCCGCCTCGGCCGGGGTGATGCGAAACGCGCAAGAGCCGAGTGTGGCGCCGGGCGCGAGCAGGCAGTCGAGGGCAGCCTGGTTGCGGGCCGGCGGATCCTCGATGACGAGCAGCCGCTGCGTCAGCGGCGCTAGATCGCGAAGCTCCCGCGCGACCGCTCCCACGCCACGAGTCCCCCAGCTCGACCAGAACTGCGACACCACGACAGCGCGAGGATGGAGCCGCCGCAGCTGCTCGCGCGCCCAGTCATACCACGGTGCACAGCTGCCGGAGCGCATCACGGACGGCACGCATCCGACATGGATCAGCGGCACGAGCCTCCAGTGGTAGCGGACGGCGAACCGGACGAAAGCGGGCATCCACATCGTCGCGTGTGAGTCGCCGAGCACGACCATGGTCCGGCGCGCCGCCGTGTCTCCGACGTTGCACAACTCCGAGCGCGTCGCGCCGGTGCCCGCCGTACAGCTGCCGAGGTCGTATCTGTCGCCGAGCAGCTTCCCGAGCGGCGGCGCGAGCGCAGGCGGGACGGGTTCGCGCAGCCGTGTCGGTGCGACGCTCTCGAGCAGCGCTTCGCGCAGCGTCTGGCCGCTGGCAACCGCATGGCTGATTCCCGATCTGATCTCGAGACTGGGGGCAGCGGCACCAGGCGTGACCACGGACGTCAGAGCGAGCGCGGCGGCGAGGACGACCGTCGAGACGCTGACCGGCCACAGCGCGAGAGCCAGCCGTGGCCGCCGCAGCCGGCGCGCGTGGCGCAACGGGTTCTCGTACACCCGGTACGTGAAGTAGCTCAGCGCAAAAGCACCGGCGACCAGCACCAGGTTCTGCAGCGTCGTCAGGGGATGCCCAGCATATTCCGCGGCAATCACGAGCGGCGGCCAGTGCCAGAGATAGAACGCGTAGGAGATGTCGCCCACGAGGAGCAGCGGCCGCCAACGCAGGACGATGCCGGCTCCGCCGCGACCCGCGGACACTGCGCCGCCGGCGACAACGAGCCCCGCCGCGGTGACGGGCAGCAACGCCGCATAGCCGGGGAACGGTGTGCCGGGCCCGTACGTCACCGCCGCGACGAGGATGCCGGCGAGGCCGACCCATGTGAGGGCAGCGCGCAGGCGCGCCGGCACCCGCACGATCAACGGCAGGCCGATCGCGAGGAGGGCACCGGCACCGAGTTCCCACGCACGCGCGGCGGTCGAGAAATAAGCAGCGGTCGGATCCGAAGCGGTCACGCGGACCGACCAGGCGAGCGAGGCGGCTATCCCCAGCACCACGAGCCCTGCGAGGCTGCAGCGTGCGACGCGGCTGCTCCGCCGCGTCGCGCGCAGAAACAGGATCGCGACAGCCAGGAGCACCGGCCACGCGAGATAGAACTGTTCTTCGACGGCGAGCGTCCAGAAGTGCTGGAGCGGCGACGGCGGGTCGTCGCGTGCGAAGTAGTCACCGCCGACGCTCGCGAAGTGGATGTTCGCAGCGAAGAACGCAGCCCACAGCGCGTCGTGGAGAGCCGACACCGCCCGCACCGGATTCAGGTACGTGACACATGCGAGGCACGTGGCCACGAGCGTCAGGGCGGCGGCGGGCAGGATCCGACGCGCCCGCGCGGCGTAGAAGTCGCGAAACGGCACGCGCTGCGACTCGAGGGAGCGCTCGAGGAGCCACGCCGTGATCAGGAAGCCTGAGATCACGAAGAAGACGTCGACGCCGACGAAGCCTCCGCCCATCCCCGGAACGCCCGCATGACCGAGCGCCACGATCAGGACTGCAACACCGCGGAGCCCTTGGATGTCTGACCGGAAACGCACGACACATCACCTCGGGCGAGCGTCGCGCGGGTGGCTAAACAGCCGCTAATCGTGCGTTAAACGGCGACCCGCCCCGGCGGCTGAGGTCGCCCAGGCCCGGAAGCCCATCGCTTTCGCGCGTCTGCGGCTAGCCTCTCGTCGTTGGATCCCGCTCGCCTGCAGGATCTTCTTGCCTGGGCTGACGAGTCCGAGCGGGACGGTGCTACGCCCGCTGCGATTGCGAGAGTCGTTCGGGCGCGCATCGCGAATGCTGAACCGGACCGTGCGGACATCGCGGAGGCGAAGCGCTGGGCGAAGGCGGCCCAGAACGACCGCAGCGCCGCGATGCGCTCGCGCGCGCGCGGCCTGCTCGCTCTTACCCGCGAGGTCGTTCCGCGCGAACAGGCGAAAGGAGGGCCGCGCCCGGAGCCTCGCCGTCGCACGAGCCCTCCGCGTACGCAGGCGCCGCGCGTCTGGCTCGGGCGGCACGCGAAGAGCGCCGTCGTCGTGCTTGCCGGCGGCGCGCTCGCAATTGCGTTTGCCGCGGTCGCAATGAGGGCGGCGGAAGCGGCACTCCGTCCCTCGCTTTCGGTGGACGGTCTGAGCTCGGGTGCCGCAATCGGCCGCGCGCGCCTAGCGACACTCGCATTCGCTAGCAACGGGAAAGGCAGCGCACTCGAGAAGCAGCACTGGACACTGGACGGACGCGACGTCACCTCGCAGGTGCGCTCGCGAGGCACGCGGCTCGTCTTCAGGCCCCGACGTCTCGACGACGGCGAGCACGCACTCGAGATCACACAGGACGGCATCCTCGGCACAAGTGCGCACGACCGCGTCTCGTTCACGGTCGACCTCACGCCGCCCGAGCTCCGCGTGCAGCAGCCGTTACGGATGAACCGCTGGCGGCCGCTCCAGATCGACGCGAGGACGGAACCCCGGGCGCGCGTGACCATCAACGGGCGTCCCGCGCGGGTCGACGGGGCGGGTCGGGTCACGGCGTCGCTCGCGCCGCCGATTCCGGCAAAGGTGACAGCCGTGGTCGCCGACGAGGCCGGCAACCGGGCGACCGAACGGTTACCCGTCTCGATTGTGCCGCGGCGACCGTCCGCCCCGGTACGCGCGGTCCACGTCACGGCGTATGGCTGGGCCGACGACTCGCTGCGTCACGGCGTGCTCCGGCTGATCGCGGAGCACCGGATCAACGCAATCGAGATCGACCTCAAGGACGAGGGCGGACTCGCGGGCTTCGACCCACCGGTAGCGCTGGCTCGTCGCGTCGGCGCGGCTCAACCGATCTACGACCTCCGGCGACTCGTCGCGCAGATGCATGCGCGCGGCATCCGCGTTATCGGGCGCCTCGTCTGCTTCCGTGACCCGTTGCTTGCGAAAGCAGCATGGAGGCACGGCCGGCGCGACGAGGTCGTGCAGGCGCCGAACGGCGGCCCTTATTCCGGTTACGGCGGCTTCACGAACTTCGCGAACCCGGTCGTTCGGAAGTACAACATCGACATCGCGGTGGCAGCCGCACGCGCCGGCGTCGACGACGTGCTCTACGACTACGTGCGCCGGCCGGACGGTCCGCTCGGCTCGATGGTGTTCCCCGGCCTGCACGCGAAACCATCACGCGCGATCGTCGAGTTCCTGCGCGAGACGCGCCTGGCGTTGCGGCCGTTCGGAACGTACTTCGGAGTGTCCGTGTTCGGCGTCGCCGCCACGCGGCCGGACGAGGTCGCGCAAGACATTCCACAAATGGCGCGCGAAGCCGACTACGTGGCGCCGATGGTCTACCCCTCGCACTGGAGCCCCGGCGAATACAACGTGCCGAACCCGAACGGGCAGCCGTATGCGATCGTCGCCCGCTCGCTCCGCGACTTCAAGCGCCATACGCGCAACACGGGCGCGCGAATCGTGCCGTGGCTGCAGGACTTCACCCTCGGCGTCGCCTACGGCCCCGCCGAGGTGCGCGCCCAGATCGACGCCGCGCAGCGCGACGGCATCCATGAGTTCCTGCTCTGGGATCCTCTGGTCACCTACACGTCCGACGCGCTCGCGCAGAACGCTCCGCTGTTCTCGGGCGGGCTGGCGAAGCCGACCACGACGACGGCGGCGGCGGCGGCGGCGCACAAACCCAGACCGAAAGCGCTCCGCGTCAGGGCGGTGAAGGGGCGAAAGCCGAACGAGCTCGGCGTGATTCCGGTGATCATGCACCACGAGATCCGGCCGGATCGCGTCGGGGCGTTCGACCAGACGCCGGCAGAGTTCCGCGCCGAGCTCGAGAAGCTCTGGCGGCAGGGTTACTGGCCCGTCACCGCGGCCGCGCTCGCGAGCGGACGGCTCGGCTCCGTTCCCGCGGGGAAGACGCCGGTCGTGCTCACCTTCGACGACTCGACGCAGTTCCAGTTCTTCTACACCGCAAGTGGGGACATCAAAGCCACCACAGCGATCGGCGTGATGCGCGCATTCGCGCGCGCGCACCCGAAGTTCAAGATCGCCGGCACCTTCTACGTGCTGCGCGAGCCTTTCGCGGGAACCCAGCGCGCGCCGGCGATGCTGCGCTGGCTCGTCGCGCACGGATTCGAGCTCGGAGACCACACCCACGACCACATTCCGCTGAACACCCTCGGCGACGCCGGCGTCCAGCGCGAGCTCGTCCAGGGCGGGAATGTGATCACCGACGCCGTACCCGGCTATCGAATCCGGACGATGGCGCTGCCGCTCGGAGCCCTGCCACGTAAGCGAGCGCTCGCGCTCCGCGGAACGTGGCACCGCCAGAGCTATCGCTTCGCGGCGGCGTTCCTCGCGGGCGCGGAACCGGCGCCGTCGCCGTTCAGCACGAAGTTCGACCGCGCCGCGGTGCCCCGCATCCGGACGTCACACCTGCCCTGGCACGGAGAGCGCGACTTCTGCACGGAGTTCTGGCTGCACGAGCTCGAGCAGCATCCCGAGAGCCGCTATGTCTCCGACGGCGATCCGCATCGCCTCACCTTTCCGCGCAGCCGGCGGAAGTACCTCATCACGCGCTTCCGCCCGCTGGCGAACGCCTATTGAGCGGCAGGCGTGGCGCTCGTCGCGCAGCGGGTTGCTCAGCGAAGAGCTTCCTCGAACCGCGGGTCAGCGCGTATCGGAGCGAAGTCGTCGTCCGCTCGCGCCTGCTCGCGGAACGGCGGGAACAGCTCGCCCGACCGCCGGAGGCGACTGAACGTCTCGTCGTCGATCTCACCCGCGAGCGTCGCAAAACACGCGTAGTTGTAATTGAGGCCGGCGTGATCCGGAAAGCGCTCCAGGCCACTGCGCACCGCAGCGAGCGCGTCCGCGTAGCGCTGCTCGCCGTAGGCGCTCATCGACTCCTGGTGAACCGACCATGCCTCACCCCAGTCGAGCGCCTGGTACGCCTCGCCCGGAGTGCCGCCGAGGGCGAGGACGGTTGCGTCGCCGGTCGCCTTGCGCCGCGCGTCGGGCGGCACGGACACGAAGGTCCCCGCCGGCGCATCGAAGCCCTGCCCGTCGATCTCGAATCTCGCGGTCCCGTCGAGCACGACATACACCTCTTCCTGCCCCGACCCGGATTCGTCGTGTTCGTTGATCAGCGTGCCGTCCTCGCCGCGCGTCACACCGTTGATCCCGAACGAGTGGATCCCGAGATGCTCGCGTACCGGAATGAACCTGCCGCGCCGCTCGAGGTCGTCGAGGCGCACGACGCGCCACTTCGCGTTCTCGTTCGTCTTGTCGTTCATCCGATCACCTCCGTGAAGCGCCGGTCGCTGCCAACGGTCGATCGTATCGTTCGTCGACTCGTCGGCTGATCCGAGAGCACGCTTGTCGCGACCGAGTCGGGAGTTCAGACTGCTCTGCGAAGGGGGAAAGCAGCCGCAATCACGTAAGGGGGGCTCTCATGCCGGACCGTCTACCGATCTATCGACTCGCGCCGCAGGACACGTCGACCGAGAGGCTCGTCGCGCTCGGCGGGCAGATCTTCGGCCT
>JBJMJE010000186.1:0-3053 GCA_045806505.1 Gaiellaceae bacterium | reverse complement strand
GGACCGAGGGCTCGGCCAGGGCGATCCTGATCGCGCTGGGCGTCGGGCTCGCGATCGGAGTCGTCAACGGAATCGGCGTCGGGATCTTCCGCGTGAACGCGTTGATCATGACCCTCGGCATCTCGGTGATCACGCTGGGAGTCCTGACGGTCGAGGCCCAGAAGCAGTTCACTTCACTGGTGCCGAACGACGTCGTCACGCTCGGGTCGGGACGCTTCCTGACCTATGTGCCGTACGACCTGCTCGTCTGGGCGCCCGTCTCGGCACTGATCATCCTCGGGCTGCGCTACTCCGGGATCGGGCGCGTGATTTATGCCGTCGGGGACAATCCCGTTGCCGCGCGGCTCGCAGGCGTACGTGTGTGGCAGGTGCTCCTCGTCGTCTACGCGCTGTGCGGGCTGCTGTCCGCGGCCGCCGGAATCCTGCTCGTCGGTTTCAACAACGCGGCCGACCTCGGAATCGCATCGCCGTTCCTGCTGCCCTCCGTCGCGGCTGTCGTGATCGGTGGAACATCGATCTTCGGCGGCCTCGGCGGCTACGCGGGAACGATCCTCGGAGCGCTCATCCTCACGGTGCTCGACTCGCTGCTGACGATCCTCAACGCTTCGCAGGCTGTTCGTCAGATCCTCTACGGCCTGATCGTCCTCGCGCTCGCCGCGATCTACGCGCGCGCGACCGCGCAGTCGGAATGAGCCGGATCGACGTGCTGACGCTCGGGCGCGTCAGCGTCGATCTCTACCCGGAACAGATCGGCGTGCCGCTCGCGGACGTGCGGACGTTCCGGAAGATGCTCGGCGGCTCGCCGACGAACGTCGCGGTCGCCGCCGCCCGGCTTGGCCGGAGTGCCGCCGTCTTCACGAAGGTCGGCGCGGATGGCTTCGGCGACTACGTGCGCGCCGCGCTCGAGCGGTTTGGCGTCTGTTCGTCGTTCGTCGGTACCGAGCCGGGTTTGCGGACGCCGCTTGCGTTCTGCGAGATCTTTCCGCCCGACCGCTTCCCGCTGCTCTTCTACCGCGAGCCGACCGCGCCTGACCTCCAGTTGCGCGAGGAGGATCTCGCAAACCTTCCCGTCGAGGACGCGGGCGTGCTGTGGGTGACCGGCACCGGCTTGGCGGAAGAGCCCTCGCGCTCGACGACGCTGGCGGCGCTCCGTCGGCGCCGACGTCGCGCGCACACTGTCTTCGACCTTGACTACCGGCCAATGCTCTGGCGCGAAGATGCGGGGCCTTGGTACCGAGAGGCCGGCGAGTTGGCGACGGTGATCGTCGGTAACGCGGAGGAGTGGAGTGTCCTCGGCGTGCCGCCGGCCGGCCTCGAGCTGGCGATCGAGAAACTCGGCCGCGACGGGGCGAGGGCAGTGCGCGAGCGCCGGTCGGTCGTCGTGTCGCCGATCTCCGTCGACGTGGTCAACGGGCTCGGCGCCGGTGATGCGTTCGGCGGCGCGCTGTGTCACGGACTCTTGGCAGGCTGGGGTCTCGAGGCGCTGCTGCGGTTCGCAAACGCGGCCGGCGCCCTCGTCGCCTCGCGGCTCGGCTGCTCCGACGACATGCCGACCGCCGCCGAGGTGGAGGCGCTCCTCTGCGTGGCCTGACGAAGCTCGCCTCCGGTCCGGGCAACGTCGCGATCGCGGAACGTGCCGAGCCGAACGCCGCGCCCGGGCAGGTCGTCCTCGACGTCGTGGCAGCGGGGATCTGCGGCACCGATCTGCACATTCACGACGGCGAGTACCCGGCCGTGCCGCCCGTGACGATGGGGCACGAGGTCTCGGGGATCGTTGCGGAGCTCGGCGCAGGCGTCGACGCAGCGTGGCTCGGCGCGCGGGCCGTTACCGAGACGTACTTCTCGACGTGCGCCGAATGCGACTGGTGCCGCGCCGGCCGGCCGAACCTCTGTCCCGATCGCCGCTCGATCGGCACGCACGTCGACGGCGGCTTCGCACCGCGCCTGCTCGTCCCCGTGACGAACCTGCACCGCATCTCGGAAGGGCTCGATGCGCACGCCGCCGCGATGGCCGAGCCGCTCGCGTGCTGCTGCCACTCGCTGCGCGATCCCGATCGGGTCGGTGAGGGCGACCGCGTGCTCGTCGTCGGCCCCGGGCCGATCGGCCTGCTCGCCGCGCAGGTCGCACGCGCCTCCGGCGGCGACGTGCACGTGCGCGGCACGCCGCGCGACGCGACGCGGCTCACCGCCGCCAAAGCGCTCGGATTCGCGACCTCGACGACCGACGACGCGTCGCCGGGCGACTTCGACGTCGTCGTCGAGTGCTCCGGTCACGCGGCCGGGATGGCGTTCGCGCTCGAGTCGGTGGCGCGCGGCGGCCGCTACGTGCAGATCGGCCTCGCCGGCAAGCCCGTCGTGCTCCCGTTCGACCTCGTCTGCTTCAAGGAGCTGAGCGTCACCTCTGGCTTCGCGTCGACGCCGACGTCGTGGACGCGCGCGCTCGACGCGCTCGAGTCGCGGCAGGTCGAGCTCGAGCCGCTGCTCTCCGATGCGATCCCGCTCGACGAGTGGGAGCGGGCGTTCGCCGCCACCCGTGCGGGAGCCGGCATCAAGTACGTCCTCGTCCCGACCTAGACGAGCAGCGGCGCGAGCGTGTTGCGCGCGATCAGGAAGCCGCGCTCGACGAGGTCCTGGGTTCCTTCGAAGCGGCGGTCCTCGTGCTCGACGGAGAGGACGTGGTCGTAGCCGACGGCGTAGAGCGCCGCGACGAAGCGCGGCCAGTCGATCTCCCCAAGCCCGGGGATGCGCGGTAGCTGCCAGCCGATGCCGCTCGAGAGCGTGCCGTGACGGTAGAGGCCCTCGCGCCGGACCTCGAGATCCTTCGCGTGCGCGTGGAAGATCCGCTCCGCGAAGTCGTAGACGGCCCGCTCGTAGTCGATCATCAGCCACACGAGGTGCGACGGGTCGAGGTTGAGCCCGAAGTTCTCGTCGGGGATCGCGGCGAACATCTCGTCCCAGATCGCGGGAGACCACGCCAGGTTCGTGCCGCCCGGCCACTCGTCGTAGCTGAAGATCATCGGACAGTTCTCGATCGCGATCTTCACGTCGCGGTC
>JBJMJE010000185.1:0-2938 GCA_045806505.1 Gaiellaceae bacterium | reverse complement strand
AGCGTTCCCTTGTGGCCGAAGCAGTCGGTCTGAAGGTAGCGCTCGGCGGCCATTCCTCTGCGCGCACCGAAGTCGCCGTCCTTGCGTGCGATGAACTGCCTGAAGCAGTCGAGGTTCTGCAGCGCGCTCGCGCGATACGGCTCGCCGAGCCGCATCAACTCGGGGAGGCAGATCAGGCCGAACGCGTGGAGATGCTGGTTCGGCGGCGACGCGTTGTCGGCGCCGTGCGTCTTGAAGGCGTAGCGGCCGAGCACGGTGTCCGGGTCGAAGGCCACGTCGTACGTGTAGCGAAACGTGAGCGTCCAGTCGGCGGCACGCCGTGCGCTCACCCAGTCCTCGACGGCGACGAAAGCCATGACCGCCGCATAGCCGTCCTCCGAGCTCGGCGCGAGATCGACATCCTCGGGCGCGCCGTACCACGTGTCGAGCTGCGAGTAGTAGGCGCCGGCGCGGCGAGCCTCCTCGGCGTGGCCCGCCTCGACGAGAGGCGGGATCCACGACATGCCGGCCGTGCCGTCCCAGGAGACGGCGTCGCCGGTAGCGAGGCTGTGCGCGGAGGGCAACGCGCCGTCCTCGCGCTGCGTGCGCAGGGCGGCGGTGACGTTCGAGCGCGCCGCGGCTTCCCAGCGACCGCCGGAGCGGAGCATGAACAGCGCCGCGTCGGCAAGCGTCCGCGCGTGCGCGCGGTCGTGGTCGGGGTGCCAGCCCCACGTCCAGCCGCGGTCGCGCGTCCATTGCGGCCAGAACGTGCCACCCGGCGCGAGGTTCGCCGCGGTGTGATCGAGCACGGCCTCCGCCGCTCGGACGTAGTCGTCGTTGCCGACGCGCTTCCCGTGACGCAGGAGCGCGTACGCATAGGGAACGCCGCTGACCCACGAGACGTGCATGGCGTCGCGCTCGACCTCGCCGTCGAACTCGACCGTCTCGACGAGCCGCGGCGGGTCGTCGCGGAAATGCCAGCGATAGAGCCCCCACGCCGCGAGCTCGGCCGCTTCGGCCACGGACACCCAGGCGCTGTCCGAGGGACTCTCCCTCGGACGCGTCACTTCGCGACGCCAGTCGCCGTCGCTCTGGCGGAACTCGAGCTCGACGCTTTCTCCGGGCTGCCAGCGGTGCGTCTGGATGTCCGGCGGCTGCGGCTTCTCGGAGCCGTCGTAGCGGAGCGGCTCCTCGCGGTAGGGGAAGTCGAGCCAGATCTGCGGGCGGCCGTCGCGATAGGCGAAGCCGACGCCGGATTGGCCGAGCCGGCTCGTCTCGCTCGTGATCAGCCCGGCGCCGCGCGCGAACACGGCCGGTGTCGCGCAGCGGTCTGCGCGGAACGACCACGAGTCCGACTCCATCCGCGCGACGTCGACGTGGCCCGGCGTGAAGCGCGGGTACAGGCACGTGCTGTCGGCCGCGCGGTTCTCGCCGTAGAAGATGCCCGGGACGAGCCATTGCGGATCGTCGCCGGGCCGGACGTCGAGCGCCACCCGGATCCCCGCGTCAACGGGTTCGTCGCCGCGGTACCGCACGGTTCGCCCGTCGAACTCGAAGCCGTCCACCGGCGAGCCGTCCGGCGCAAGCGCGCTAGAGACGAGCATTCCACCCGGGGTCGCGAACGTCCCCGGCCTCACGCGCCTCGCCCGGAAGCAGATCGAGGACGTCCTCCTCGGAGACGATGCCGATCGCCGCAACCTCGCCGACGTTGCGGAGAAGCGGGCCGGAGCGCTCGAGCCGCGCCCGCGGGAGCGAGAGCAGCGGCGCGAGGTTCTCCGTGCGCGTCATCACGTAGCGGTTGCGTCCCTCCTCCAGGTCGAGGAGGAACACGTCGTGTGCAAAAGCGCCGAGCGGCGCCACAAGCTCGGCGCCGGTCGACTCCGCCACGACGGTGCCGTCGAGGTCGAGGAACCGCGACGGCGCGGAGACGATCGCTCGCGCTTCGTCCTCGCCGCCCCACGCCCAGGTGGCGAACTGCGCGCTCGGCGCGCCGAGATACGCCCGCGCGACGCCGAAGTACGCCGGCTTCGGCGCGCCGTGGTAGTCCACCGCGCACGTGCACCACGCGTTCGGGAACGGCTCGTTGAACTGCCACGGGATCACCCCCGCACCCCGGCGGATCGTCGCCTCGACCGCGTAGCGCAACCCGTCGTACTGCAGCCACTGGCTCGCACGCCGCATCGTGTCGACGTCGCGAATCTGACTGCCGAAGATCTCCTGCACGAGCGGCGCGTTGTTCCACCACGCGCCGAGATGCTCGTAGACGGGATTGGTGAGATCGCACGGCCAGCGGTGCTCTTCGGCGATGAGCGTTTCGAGCGCCGCCTCGTTCGTCATCCCCTCCACGCCGAACTCGCTGTGCATCAGCGAGCTGCGCGTGTCGTAGTGCTCGGTGTGCTTGCGCAGGCCCTGGTGCTCCCACGGCCCGTGGACGTCCTGCTCGCCGACGGGTGACGTCGGCAGCCAGGCACGCTCCGGATCGAGCTCGCGAACGACGTCGCGCAGCGCGGCCAGCACGGGCGTCGAGTCGTCGCCGTCGAGCTCGTTGCCGCCGCACCACACGGCCAGCGACGGGTGCCGCCGCAGCCGCGGCACGATCTCCCGCGCGTCCGAGGTCATCGTCGCGACGAAATTTGGATCGTCGGACGGGACGCTCTCGATGCCGGAGCTCGACTGGATGAACTCCTGCCAGACGAGGATGCCGAGCCGGTCGCAGAGGTCGTAGAACTCATGGCTCTCGATCAGGCCGCCGCCCCACACGCGCAGCAGGTTCACCTGCGCGCGCGCCGCCAGCTCGAGCAGGTGCGCGAGCTTCTCCGGCCGCGGCACACCGTACAGCGCGTCGATCGGAACCCAAGTCCACCCCTGGATCTCGACGCGCTCGCCGTTGACGAGCAGCGAGTAGTCCTCCTGCAGCTCGACGGTGCGAAAGCCGATCGTCACGTCGCGTCCGCCGACG
>JBJMJE010000184.1:0-19937 GCA_045806505.1 Gaiellaceae bacterium | reverse complement strand
CAAGGAGCTGATGAACGGCCGCGAGGTCGAGTGGAACGACAAGCAGCTGAAGCTCGAATGGGTGCGTCAGGAGCTGCCGCCGGTCCCCATGTGGATCGCCGGCTACGGGCCGAAGGCGCTGGCGGTCGCGGGACGCGTCGCCGACGGCGTGATCATCCAGCTGGCCGACCCGCAGATCATCGAGTGGATCATGGACACCGCGCGGCGCGCCGCAGAGGAGGCCGGACGCGACCCGGCGGAGCTGAAGTGCATCGTCGGCGCGCCGTCGAACGTGACGGACGACATCGAGTCGGCGCGCGAGCAGGCGAAGTGGTTCCCGGCGATGGTGTCGAACCACGTCATGGACCTGATAGAGCGCTACGGCTTCGACTCTGAGATCCCGGCGGCGCTGACGGAGTACGTGAAGGCGCGCAAGTTCTACGACTATAAGGAGCACTCGCGCGTGGGCGCCGCACACGGCGAGTTCGTCACCGATGAAATCGTCGACCGCTTCTGCGTGCTGGGAACGCCTGCGCAGGCCACGGAGAAGCTGAGGGAGCTCGAGTCAGTCGGCGTCGACCAGTTCAACATCTACCTGATGACGAACTCGCAGGAGCCGACGCTCGAGGCCTACGGCGCGAAGATCATCCCGCAGTTCTCGGGTGTCGCGGCGTAGCGCGTAGCTTCCTTGCCCCGGCACCGCCTCTATTCGTCCCACCGTTCAAGCCGCTCTCGGATCGCGTGCACCGCGGCGGCCCAGAGTCGCCCTTCGTCCTCTCGCGATCGCTGATAGAGGCCGCCGAAGGAGCCGTCGCCGAGCGCTTCCCGCCACGTTTCCGGGTTCCCGGTTTCGGGCCACTCGACCGGAGGCTTGCGCTCCTCGGGGATGACCACACCCGGGAGCCGCGTCCAGGGAAAGTTCTCCGACCACGAGGCATGGTCGTAGTCGGGATCGATCGCGGCGGCGATCTCGTCTGGCCGGCCCTCCCAAAGCTCGTGCCACACGACCGAGCCGGTAACGCGATCCCGCGCCCAGTCCTTACCGGGTTCGGTGTTTCCGCCGTGACCGTTCACGACCAGCACTCGCGCGAACCCCTGGCCGAGGAGCGAATCGACCACATCGGAGAGAAGCGCGAGAAGCGTGGACGCGCGGAGCGTCGGACTTCCGGGATACGCAGTGAAGCCGGTCACGCCGTACGGAGCCACCGGCAGCACCGGCACGCCGAGCGGGTCGGCCGCTTCGACAGATGCACGCTCGGCGAGGATGTTGTCGGTTTCGAGGGAGAGGTAGGCGTGCTGCTCGGTGGAGCCGACGGGGAGGACGATCCTGTCGTCTTTCCTCAGGTACGTCTCGAGCTGCATCCAGTTGAGATCGCGGATCCTCACCACGGCCCGTTACCGGCCGGAACAGGCCGCCCCGGCGATTCGGCACGTTCTTCTGACGGCCTTGCCGGCGCTCGCTCGTCGACCTGGTTCTGCTTGATCCTCGTCAGCGTCACCCTTTGTCGCTTTCCTCGAAGTAGCTCACGAGCCACTACTGCGCGGGAAGACTCTCGCATCGGCGAATGTTCGACACGGACCCGAACGACCGTCGGGCTCAGCCGCCGGGGGGCGACCAGACATACGGCGTCGTCGTGGTGACCACCACGAACCCGAGCCGCTCGAGGATCGGCCGGCTGTGCGGTGAGGCGTCGACGTAGAGGTAGCGCATGCCGCGCGACGCTGCCAGACGCGCACGATAGGCCACGAGCGCCCGGTAGACCCCACGACTGCGCCACTCCGGCAGCGTTCCGCCGCCCCACAGCGAGGCGAACTCGGTGCCCTCGTGGAACCTGATCCAGCCCGCACACACGATCGCGTCGGCGGCCTCGGCCACCACCACCGTAAGCGCGTCGGGATCGACAGCGCGCTCGGATTCAAGCGTGTCCGCCAGCCAGGCCCGCCGGTCTCCCCAAATCGTCTCCTCCATCGCAGCGATCCGGTCGAGGTCCTCCCGCGCCGTCACCTCCGCCAGCGTCACACCCTCCGGGACGCGTGGCGCAGCGGCGATCGCAGCCACCTGCGCGATCATCACCGCCTCCACCTCTTCCGGCTCGAGCCCGGCCGCGACCAACCTCTCAGGAAGGTCGACCGGCAGGTCGTGCGCGAAGTACTTCCACTCGAACCGCATGCCGCGCTCGGCGAACACGCCCACTTGCCGAGCGATCAGGTCGTCGAGCTCGCGACCGTCGATGCCGCCGAGGTCCCGGTAGTCGAGGAAGCCGCGACCCGTCCGGTCCGCGTACCGCAAAAGCGGCCCGTCTCTTTCGAGCGTGACTCCATCCGGCAGCCGGTCAGGGATGACGCCGCGGAGCTGCGCATCGAAGGTCACGAGCAGCTCCGCAGGCTTGTCGTCGGGCACGACGGAGGACCCTACGAGCTAGCGAAACACCGCGGGACGGGCATCGCCGCCGAATCGCCGCGGAGACAGGAGTCTGAGCCGCGCGAGCGTCCGCCGATCTTCCCTGACGTTTGGCCTACGTGGGCGTTTCGATCTTCAGGTTGCGGATCGTCTGTGCGCGCCACTCCGCAAGCTGCGCCTGTCCTGTCTCCAGCCCGACGCGCTGTACGAGGTCGAGCATGTGCTGGAGGCTGGCGACCCGCTCGGCGTCGGCATACTCGGCGTCGTCTTGTTCGGAGTCAACGGCAGCATTCAGCAGTTGGAGCGCCTCGTCCTTGCGGCCGCGGAGCAGCTCGGCATACCCGAGCGCCTCGAGCACGACCGGGTCGTCCATCGATTGGAGGGACTTCAGCTTCTTGGGGCGAGCGCTCGCCCATCGCGGGATCACCGCGGAACACGCGAGAGCGCTCACCGCGAAGTACCCCGACCTACATGACCTGTCCGACGATGAAGTGGACACCTCCCCTTGGGCGGACAGCCCGCTCGAAGGGAACGTCATGGGGCCGTTCTTCTACTTCGCGATGACGTACAGCGGCGCAGAGCGCGCCCTCCCTTTCGTCGCGGAGACCGCTCGGGCACGCGCACTCGTCTGCTTCGACCCGCAGGAACAGCGCCTCATCTAAACACCTGGCGTGACGGCGGCAGGCCGCGCCAGCCTTCCGTGACCCCGAGCGGAGACCTCGCATCGATCCGACCCCGGCGGCTTCGCTTGTGCCTCATGCAGCAGGCGTATGTCTCCAGACGACGGCTTTCTGCTTCGTGTGCGCAGGTGTGACGGTCCCTGTCGGTGTCGCTCCGAGTCCTTCGGCGACGCGCTGAGAGCGGACGTTGTTCGACGAGATCAAAGAGACCAGCAGGTCGATCGGTCGGGACTCGTATGCCCAGTCGCGGATGGCGGCGGCTGCTTCGGTCGCATACCCGAAGCCCCAGTGCGCCCGGATCAGGGCCCAGCCGAGCTCGGGCTGAGCGTGGCTGCCCGCCCTTGTCCACGTCGAGGGCGTCCAGCCGCGCGTGTCGAAGATCATCAGGCCCGCCTGGCCGACCAGCCGACGGTCGGTAGCGGTCTCGAGAACGAACGGGCCGAGTCCGTCGGTTTTCCAACTGTCCACCCCTCCTTCGATCACGGCTCGCGTCTCGTCGATCTCGGAGACGGGTTCTCTGTTCAAGCCATGCATGACCACCGGGTCCGCGAACAACTCGTGCATGGCCTCCGCATCTCGGGGAGTGGGCTTCCGCAGGTAGAGCCTTTCGGTGCTGAGGCAGATCTGCTCCCAGGACGAGGTGTCATGAGCCACGCCGCGCGCTACCGAAGCGCGCCGACGGGCTCGTCGGCACTCCACGGAAAGTCGATCCAGCGATCGGTGCGGCGCCAGACGTACTCGCAGTTCACGACCGAGCGCGGCTTCTCGTACAGGACCGCGCAGCGGACCTCGGCGACCTTGCCGGCGCAGAAGTCCTTCACGAGCTTGAGCGTCAGCCCCGTGTCGGCCACGTCGTCGGCGATCAGCACGCGCTCCCGCTCGAGGTCGACGAGCTCCGGCACCGGCGGGAGGATCATCGGCATCTCGAGCCGCTCGTCGATCCCGGTGTAGAACTCGACGTTCATCGTGAACGTGTTCTTGACGCCGAGCGCGTAGCCCAGCGCGCCGGCGACGAGCAGCCCGCCGCGCGCGATGCCGAGCACGAGGTCCGGCTCGAAGGCGTCGTCGCGTACGGCCTCCGCCAGCGAGCGCGCGCCGGCGCCCAGCTCGTCCCAGGTCATGACCTCGCGCGGTGCTCCGCTCATGTGAGGCCGGCGATGTCGTCCGGCCGCACCGGCGCGCGTCGCAGCTCGAGTCCGGTTGCGTCCCGCAATGCCGCGACGATTGCCGCGGTCGACACGACCGTCGGCGGCTCGCCGACGCCCTTCACGCCGTAGGGCGCGTCCGGCTCCGGCTCCTCGATCAGCTCCGAATCGATCGGAGGCACGTCGAGCGCCGTCGGGATCAGGTAGTCCGTGAAGCTCGCGTTCGTGATCACGCCGTCGCGCGTCAGGATCTCCTCCATCACCGCGAGCCCGAGCCCCTGCGCCGTCCCGCCCTCGATCTGGCCCTCGACCGCCTGCGGGTTCATCGCCTTGCCGACGTCCTGCGCCGTGCCGATCCACACGACGCGCGTCAGCCCGAGGTCCACGTCCACCTCTGCGACCGCCTTCATCGCCGCGCACGCGAACGCGACATGCGCGGGGCCGTCCGAGATCTGCCCCGTCTCGGGATCGAGCGCCTTCGTCGGCGGATGGCGGTAGATGTGCTCGACGTCGACCTCGCCGCCGCCTTTGCGCTCGCGCTCCGCAAGCGCCTCGCGGCAGGCGTCGCGCACGGCGCCGGCGGCCATCCACGTCATCCGCGAGGCCGAGGCGGAGCCCGACGACCCCACGTGAGCGGTCGACCCGGCCGCAAGCTGTACGCGTTCCGTTCCGAGCTCGCGACAGGCCACCTGGAGGATCACGTTCGTCACGCCCTGGCCCACCTCCGCGGCGGCGCAGTGCACCTCGGCGGACCCGTCCGAGAACAGCCGTACGCGCGCCGCGCAGAAGTCGTCGAAGCCCTCCGAGTAGCCGATGTTCTTGAAGCCGACGGCGAAGCCGACACCGCGCTTCACGCCCTCGCCGCGCGTCGTGTTGCCCGCGCCGCCGGGCAGCCGGATCGCGTCACGCGGCAGCTCCTCCGGCTCGGGCACCGGCATCGCGGCGCAGCGCTTGATCACGTCCGCGACCGGCAGCGAGCCCGTGATCACCTGGCCCGTAGGCAGCGTGTCGCCGCGGTCGAGCGCGTTGACGAGTCGGAGCTCGACCGGATCGATCCCCAGGGCCGTCGCCAGCTTGTCCATCTGCGCCTCGGCGGCGAAGCACGTCTGTACCGCGCCGAAGCCGCGCATCGCGCCGCACGGAGGATTGTTCGTGTAGACCGAGAGGGACTCGATCAGCGCGTTCGGGACGCTGTACGGCCCGCAGGCAAAGGCGGCCGCGTTCGCCGTCACCGCCGTCGAGCAGGATGTCCATGCGCACGCAGACGAGGCGGCCGTCGCGCGTCGCACGGTGCTCCGCCCGGATCCGCGCCGCGTGGCGGTGCACGTGCCCCGTGAACGACTCCTCGCGGTTGTAGACCATCTTCACCGGGCGGTTCGAATGCAGCGCGAGCAGCGCCGAGTGGATCTGCATCGAGAGGTCCTCGCGGCCGCCGAACGCGCCGCCGACGCCCGCGAGGTGGATGCGCACCTGCGCCTCGGGCAGCGCGAGGCACGGTGCGACCTGCTCGAGATCGACGTGCAGCCATTGCGTCGCGACGTAGATGTCGATGCCGCCCTCGCCGTCGGGCACCGCGAGCCCCGACTCGGGCCCGAGGAACGCCTGGTCCTGCATGCCGAGCTCGTACTCTCCCGACACGGACACGTCGCCGGCCGCGTCCGGATCGCCGTGGCGGATCAGCATCGAGCGCACGACGTTCGGGCGCGCGTCTTCGCGGTAGCCGTGGCCCGCCGTCGGATTGTCGGGATGAAGAGGCTCCGACTCCGTCGCTTTCGCCGCATCCACGATCGGCGCGAGCGGCTCGTATTCGACGACGATGCGCTCGGCCGCGCGCCGCGCCTGCTCCGGGTGCTCGGCCGCGACGACCGCAACCGGCTCGCCGTAGTAGCGGACGCGATCGATCGCGAGGACGGGCTGGTCCGGGAACTCGAGGCCGTACGTCTTGCGTCCCGGCACGTCCTCATGCGTCAGCACCGCGTGCACGCCGGGCTGCGTCAGCGCGTCGGAGATGTCGATCGAGCGGATGCGCGCGTGCGCGTGCGGGCTCCGCAGCGTGTGTCCCCACAGCATCCCGGCGGCGGAGAGGTCGCTGGCGTATTCGAACTCGCCGGTCGTCTTGGGGATGCCGTCGACGCGCTTCGACGTCTCTTCGATGCGGCCGCGAACGAGCTCTCGCGTGCGCGGCGTGCGCAGAACCTGCGTCATCGCTTGGCGGCGAGGCGGACGGCGTCGAAGATCTTCGTGTACCCCGTGCAGCGGCAGAGGTTGCCCGAGAGGGCCTCGCGGATCTCGTGCTCCGACGGGTCGGGCTTCTGCTCGAGCAGCGCGGCCGTCGCGACGACGAGGCCCGGCGTGCAGAAGCCGCACTGCACGGCGCCGGCGTCGACGAACGCCTGCTGGACCGGATGGATGTCGCCTGCGCCCATCCCTTCGACCGTCACGACCTCGTGACCGTCCGCCTGCGCGGCGAGGACGAGGCACGCGCACACGAGTTCCCCGTCGAGCAGGACCGAGCAGGAGCCGCATTCACCCTGCTCGCAGGCGTTCTTCGAGCCCGGCAGCCCGAAGCGCTCGCGGAGCGCATAGAGAAGGCTCTCGCCCTCCCAGACGTCCGCCTCGGCGCGCTCGCCGTGGACGGTGACCTCGATCCTCACGCGGCGAGGCACCTCTCGATCGCGCGCCGAGCGAGCACGCGCAGCGCGTGCCTTCGGTATGCGGCGGTGCCGCGGACGTCGTCGATCGGGCTCGCAGCCTGGGCGACCTGCTCGGGGAAGCCCTCGAGGTCCGAAAGCGGCCTGACGACGAGGCCCGCCACCGGTCCGGCCGAGCCGTACGAGGCGCGGATCTCGTCGCGCTCGCGGTCGACCGCCAGCGCGAGCGAACAGACGGCGATCACCATGGCGTTCCGCGGCCCGACCTTCATGAACGTCTGGGGCGCGCCACTGGGCTCGATGTACACCGCGGCGATCAGCTCGTCCTCGGCGAGCGCGTTTCGCTTCGGACCGACGAGGAACTCGCGCAGCGCGACGCGGCGCGTGCCGTGCGTCGCCACTAGCTCGACCTCGGCGTTCTCGACGAGAAGCGGCGGGAGCGCGTCTCCCGCCGGCGAGGCGGTGCCGAGGTTGCCGCCGATCGTGCCGCGGTTGCGGATCTGGGGCGAGCCGACGCTCCGCGACGCCTCCGCGAGCGCCGGCAGTGTGGCGCCGAGGTCGCGCATCGCTTCGGTGTACGTCAATCCCGCGGCGAGGCGCAGCGTCCCGTTCTCGCGCCGCCAGCCCTTCAGCTCCGGCACCTCGTTCAGGTTGAGGAGCGCGTCCGGGCGACGCCGGTCGAAGTTCAGGTCGACCATGATGTCGGTGCCGCCCTCGATCGGCAGCGCGTCCGGCCGCTCGGCCTTCAGCCGCAGCGCCTCGTCGAGCGAGCGTGGCGCCAGCACATCCACACGCCAAATGTACTCCGCCCGCGTGAAAGGATCTGGCATGGCGACGCAGTCCCAGCTCGCGCGACGCCTTGCCGTCGCCCGCGGCGACGAGCCGGCGGACGTGGTCGTGCGCGGCGGGCGCGTGCTCTCCGTCTTCACGCGCGAGTGGCTCGACGTCGACGTCGCGATCGCCGACGGTTGGATCGCAGGCCTCGGCACGTACGACGGTCGCGAGATCGTCGAAGCGTCCGGGCGCTTCGTCGTTCCGGGTTTCATCGACGCGCACGTGCACCTCGAATCGTCGAAGCTGCTGCCGGACGAGTTCGCGCGCCTCGTCCTACCGCTCGGGACGACCGCCGTGGTCGCAGACCCCCACGAGATCGCGAACGTGCTCGGCACCGACGGCGTTCACTGGCTGCTCGACGCCTCGGCCGACAGCCCGCTGGACGTCTACTTCACGGCCTCGTCGAGCGTGCCGGCGTCGGAGTACGAGTCGCCGCGCCGCGCGCTGAGCGAGGGCGATCTCGAGGCGCTGCTGCGGAGACGCCGCGTGCTCGGTGTTGCGGAGATGATGAACTTTCCCGGGGTCATCGCCGGCGACCCCGCTGAGCTCGCGAAGATCGCGCTGGCCGACCACGTCGACGGCCACGCGCCCGGCGTGCGCGGGCGCGACCTGCAGGCGTACGCGGCCGCGGGCGTGCGCTCGGATCACGAGGCGTCGACCGTCGAAGAGGGACGCGAGCGGCT
The DNA here is from genome assembly GCA_045806505.1 of Gaiellaceae bacterium. GTDB lineage: Bacteria > Actinomycetota > Thermoleophilia > Gaiellales > Gaiellaceae > DASVFB01. The sequence goes on along the minus strand of JBJMJE010000184.1, from coordinate 11,564 downwards.
CCGAGCAGGGATGTGGCTGCTCATTCGCGAGGCCTCGGCGGCGCGCAACTTGAAGGCTCTTGCGCCGCTCGCAGTCGAGTACGGCCCCGACCGGATGGCGTTCTGCACCGACGATCGCGAGCCCGAGCACATCGCCGCCGACGGGCACATCAACGCGATCGTCCGCGACGCGGTGGCGCTCGGCCTGCCCGCCGAAGTGGCGCTCGTGATGGCGTCGCACAACCCGGCGCTCTACCACGGCCTCGGCTCGCTCGGCGCCGTCGCTCCGGGGCGGCAGGCCGACCTGCTGGTGCTGCCCGATCTCGAGACGTTCGTCCCGGAGCTCGTCCTCAAGCGTGGGCACCCGGTGGACGAGATCCCGCCGGCGACGGTGCCGGACTGGGTGAAGCACACCGTTCGGATCGGCGCGCTCGGGCAGGAGGTCTTCCGGATTCCATGGTCGGGCGGGCGCGCGCGCGTGATCGGGCTCGTCCCGGGGCAGATCATCACGGAGGCCCTGGTGGACGAGCCTGCGCAGCGCGGCGGCGAGGCGCTGGCCGACCCGGAGCGCGATCTGGCAAAGGTCGCGGTGATCGAGCGGCACCTCGGGACGGGCCGCGTCGGCCTCGGCTTCGTCCGCGGCTTCGGCCTCCGCCGGGGTGCGCTCGGCTCGACGCTCTCGCACGACGCGCACAACGCGGTGATCGTCGGCGCCGACGACACGTCCATGGCGTACGCCGTGCGGCGGCTCGCGAACATCGGCGGCGGCATCGTCGTCGTCGACGGCGCGAAGGTGCTGGCCGAGCTGCCGCTGCCCGTGGCCGGGATCCTGTCGGACGCGCCGCTCGCAGAAGTCGTCAGCGCGAGCGAGGCCGTCGTCGCCGCCGCGCTCGAGCTCGGCTGCGCGATCGACGCGCCGTTCCAGTCGCTCGCTTTTCTCGCGCTCTCCGTGATCCCGGCGCTGAAGATCACCGACCGCGGCCTCGTCGACGTCGAGCGCTTCGAGCTCGTGCCCTTGCAGGTCGAATGACGACGCTGCTGCACAACGCGTACGTCGTGATGATGGACGACCTCGGTACGGAGCACGAGGACGGCTGGATCCTCGTGGCGGACGGCCGCGTCGAGAACGTCGGCGCCTTCGCGCCGGCGCCTCCGGCGGCCGACGAGCGCGTCGACCTCGGCGGCGCCGTCGTCACGCCCGGCCTCGTCAACACGCACCATCACCTGTACCAGACGCTCACGCGCGCGCGGGCGCAGGAGGCGACGCTGTTCGAGTGGCTGCGCGAGCTCTATCCGGTGTGGGCGCAGATCGACGAGGAGTCCGTCTACGCGGCCGCGCGCACCGGCCTCGCCGAGCTCGCGCTGTCCGGCTGTACGACCGTCTTCGACCACCACTACGTGTTCCCGCGCGGAACGAGCGGCCTGGTCGAGGCGGAGCTGCGAGCCGCGCGAGAGCTCGGCGTGGCGCTGATCGCATCGCGCGGATCGATGGACCTCGGCAAGTCGCAGGGCGGCCTGCCCCCGGACGAGCTCGTCGAGGATGTCGACACGGTGCTCGCCGAGACGGAGCGCCTCGCGGACGCGTATCCGGGGCAGATCGTGGTCGCACCGTGCTCGCCGTTCTCGGTGACGGGACGACTGATGCGCGAGTCGGCGGAGCTGGCGCGCCGGCGCGGCCTCCGGCTCCACACGCACCTCGCGGAGACCGTCGAGGAGGACGCCTATTGCCAGGAGCTCTACGGCTGCCGGCCGGTCGAGTACCTCGAGCAGCTCGGCTGGATCGGCGACGACGTGTGGTGCGCGCACTGCGTTCACCTGGACGACGACGACGTGCGGACGTTCGGAACCGGAGGCGTCGGCGTGGCGCACTGCCCGACGTCGAACATGCGCCTCGGCGCCGGCATCGCGCGCACGCGCGAGCTGCTCGACGCGGGCGTTCCCGTCGGGCTGGGCGTCGACGGGTCGGCGTCGAACGAGCGCGGCGACCTGCTCTTCGAGGTGAAGCAGGCGCTGCTCGTCGCGCGCGCCCGTGGCGGCCCGCGGGCTATGACCGCGCGCGCTGCGCTGCGCCTCGGCACGCGCGGCGGCGCGGCCGTTCTCGGCCGCGACGACATCGGCTCGATCGAGCCCGGCAAGCGGGCGGATCTCGCGGTATGGCGAACGGACACGCTCGAGCTCGCCGGTGCCGTCGATCCGGTCACCGGACTCGTCCTCTCCGCGCCGCATCGCGTCGACCGCCTCTACGTCGGCGGCGAGGAGGTCGTCCGCGACGGCCGCCTCGTGCACGCGGACGAGGACGAGATCGCGCGGCACCATCGGGTCCAGGCGCGAAGATTCGCCGCATGATCTCGACACACATTCTCGACACGCGCAAGGGCGGGCCGGCCACGGGCGTGCGCATCGAGCTCTACCGCGGCGACGAGCTGATCGCCTCGCGCGAGACCGACGAAGACGGCCGCGTCCGCGACCTTGCCGACGTCGAGGCCGGCCTCTACCGCCTCGTCTTTCATCCGCCGTCCCCGTTCTTCAAGCGGATCGAGGTGGAGGTCGAGGTCGGCGAAGGCAACTACCACGTGCCGCTGCTCTTCTCGCCCTTCGGGTGCTCGGTCTACCGCGGAAGCTAGCGGCGCTGGCCGACCGGCGGCTCCCGGCCGGCGGAGCCGGCCTCCGCCGCCGGTCTGACGCCGCTGGCGGCAGGATGCTGCGCTCCCAGCGCGAGCCCGTACTCCTACGTACTGTTCTCGCGCTGCTCGCTTGCCTCCTTTGCCAGCGGCGCCCCGGCGGCCCGAGCAAGCTGACGGTCGAAGAGCTTGCGGAGCTCTTCAGCGGTCGCACGCGCTTCGTCGAGCTCCTCGCGCAGGAGGACGATCCGCTCACGCGGGCGGACGCGCTGATCGAGGAGCTGCCGTACGAAGACAAGGTGGAGGCGCTCGCGGCGCACCCGCGAATCGGCGAGCGCTCGCCGGAGCAGCATGGCGACGACCCGGAGGTGCTCGCCGAGCTCGGCGAGCTGAACCGCCTCTACGAGGAGACGTTCGGCTTTCGCTTCATCGTCTTCGTCAACCGCCGCTCGCGCGCCGAGCTCCTTCCGGTGCTGCGAGAGCGGCTCGAGCACACGCGCGAAGAGGAGCTGGACACGGCGCTGCACGAGCTCGTCGCGATCGCGAGGGACCGCTGGTACTCGCGGTAGACCCGTACCTGGTCGACTGGCTCGACCTGTCGTTCCGCTTCCTGCACGTGATCGCGGCCATGGTCTGGATCGGGACGTCGTTCTACTTCGTCGCGCTCGACAACCACCTGCGGCCGGCGGAGGAGCGCGACGACCTGACCGGCGAGTCATGGGAGATCCACGGCGGCGGCTTCTATCGGATCGAGAAGTTCCGCGTCACGCCGCAGACGATCCCGGAGCCCCTGCACTGGTACAAGTGGGAGGCGTACACGACGTGGCTCGCGGGGTTCGCGCTCTTCGTGTCGCTCTACTACCTGCAGCCGCGCACGTACCTGATCGACGCGAGCGTCGCGGACATCTCGCCGGCGGCCGCGATCGGCGCGAGCATCGCGCTGCTCGCGATCGGCTGGTTCGTCTATGACCTCCTCTGCCGCACGGTTGCCAGGCGCAGCGAGGTGGCACTCGGCGTGTGCATGCTCGTGCTCGTCGCCGTCACGGCCTACGGCTGCTCCCAGCTGTTCGCGCCGCGTGCTGCGTACCTCCAGGTCGGCGCGATGCTCGGCACGATCATGGTCGCGAACGTCTTCTTCGTAATCATCCCTGCACACTGGGAACTGGTCCGCGCGAAGGAGGCAGGCCGCGACCCCGATCCGGCGGCGAACGCGCGCGGGAAACAACGTTCGGTGCACAACAACTACCTCACGCTGCCGGTGCTGTTCGCGATGCTCTCGAACCACTTCGCGTTCACGTACTCGCACGCCGACGCGTGGCTCGTGCTCGTGTGCCTGATGGTGATCGGCGCGGCGATCCGGCACTTCTTCAACCTGCGGCATCAGGGACGGAATCTTTGGGCGATTCCGGTGCTCGCCGCTGTCTCGCTCGCGGGCATCGCGATCTGGCTGCGCCCAACCGACACGTCGGCGGCCGGGCCGGCGGTTCCCTTCGCGAGGGTGCAGGGCATCGTGGACGAGCGCTGCGCCGCCTGTCACTCGATGCATCCCACGCAGCCGGGCTTCTCCGGCCCGCCGCGCGGCATCGCGTTCGACACGCCGCAGCAGATCGCCGCGCGCGCCGCCGACATCGAGCGGCAGGCGGTCGTGCTGAAGACGATGCCGCTCGGGAACGTGACGCACATGACCCAGGCCGAGCGCGATGCCCTCGGCGCGTGGATCCGCCAGGGTGCCAAGATCCCCTGATGCTGCACATCACGGCAGGGGGGTTCGAGTTCGTCGCGCGCCTCGAGGAGGAGGACGCGCCGCAGACGGTCGCCGCGTTCCGCCGTTTGCTCCCGCTCGAGTCGCGGATCATCCACGTGCGCTGGAGCGGCGAGGGCGGCTGGATTCCCTGGGGCGATCTCGACCTCGGCCTCGGCCCCGAGAACGCGACGCGTTACCCGAGCCCCGGTGAGCTGATCATCTTTCCCGGCGGCATCAGCGAGGCCGAGTTGCTGCTCGCGTACGGGTACGTCGCGTTCGCGAGCAAGGCCGGCGCACTCGCCGGAAACCACTTCGCGACGATGGTCGAGGGCAAGGAGAACCTGCGCGCGCTCGGCAAGCGCATGCTCTGGGAAGGCGCGCAGGAGATCGTCTTCACCGAGCGCTGAGCTCGCAGATGCATCCGGACGAGGTGCCGACGAGCGCCGAGCTCGTGCGCCGGCTCGTGGACGAGCAGTTCCCGGAGTGGAGCGAGCTGCCGGTCGAGCGAGTCGCGTCGTTCGGCACCGACCACGCCCTCTACCGCCTCGGCCCGGAGCTGGTTGCGCGACTGCCGCGACGCGAGGTCAACGAAAGCTCGCTGAAGAACGAGCGGCGCTGGCTGCCGAGGCTCGCACCGCACCTGCCGCTCGCCGTGCCGACGCCGCTGGCTGAGGGACAGCCGGGGCTCGGCTATCCGTTCGAGTGGTCTGTCTATCGCTGGCTCGCAGGCGAGACCGCGAATCGGGCGCCGATCGCCGAGGGAGCCGCCGAGGATCTCGCCGCATTCATCTCCGCACTGCACTCCATCGACGCGACCGGCGCGCCGGGGCCGGGGCCGCACAACGCGTTCCGCGGCCAGCCGCTCGCCGATCGCGACGAGTCCACGCGAGCCTCGATCGACGCGCTGCAAGGCGAGATCGACGCCGCCGCGGCGACGGCGGCGTGGGAAGAGGCGCTCGCCGCGCTCGCGTGGAACCGGGCGCCCATCTGGCACCACGGCGACCTCGACGTCCGGAACCTGCTCGTGACGGACGGCCGGCTGTGCGGCGTGATCGACTTCGGCTGCCTCGGCGCCGGCGATCCCGCCTGCGACGTCGCGGTCGCGTGGAAGGTGTTGCCCGCGGCGGAGCGCGCCCGCTTCCGCGAAGCCCTCTCCGTGGACGACGCGACGTGGCTGCGTGCCCGCGGCTGGGTCGTCTCGCAGGCTGTGAACGCCCTGTCGTACTACACGCTCGAGAACAACCGAGTGCTCGTGCTCGAGGCGCGGCGCTGGCTCGACGAGGTGCTCACCGCGGCGCGACTGTGACGCCGGGCACGCTCAGGTCGGCAACGACGCCGTAGTGGTCGCTGGCCGTCGTGTCCGGGCCGTCGAACGTGCGGCGGCAGTCGTCGATCGCGAGCGTCGGCCCGCCGTGCGGGCCGCACCGCACCAGCACGTAGTCGATGCGCCGGTACGGCCAGTCCCAGTCGGCGTAGTACGGGTTCTCGGGAACGAACGTGCCGCCCGCCTCTCCGGGATGAATGCTCTCCCAGGCGTCCCGGAAGCACACGCTCAGTCCTTCGAGCGGCTGCCTGCCCGTCCAGAAGCGCACGCTCGCCGACTCCGGATCCGCATCGAAGTCGCCGGCGACGATGACGTGGCCCGGCCGCGCGCTTGCCAGCTCCTCCAGCGTCCGCGCGGCGACGACCGCCTGGAGGCACCGCTCGTGCTCGTGGTCGAGTTGATAGTCGGGAAGGTGATTCGCGATCCACAGGCGTCCGAGCGGCTCGGGCGCCAGCACCTCCGCGATCAGCGTCGTACAGGCGAACTCGCCCGTTCGCGGAGTGACGTCCAGATCGCACTCCACGACCTCGCCGACCGGCCAGCGGCTCGCGATCGTCACGCCCTGCCCGTCGGGCTCTCGCGAGCGTTGCTGGAGGAGGTTGTAGCCGTCGCCGAGGATCGACCGTGCCTGGTCGACGTCGCCGTCGAGGATCGTCTCCTGGAGCGTGACGACGTCCGGCGCCAGTTGCTCGTAGCCGCGCCGGAGGATCTGCAGGCGCTGCTCCCAGTCCCCGCGCAAACCCCAGACGTTGTGCGTGGCGATCCGCAGCGCCGCAGTCACCAAGGCGCAACCGTGACGCCGCCCCATTCCTCGGGGTCGACGTCACGCACGGTCTGCGTCAGCTCCCAGCGGTGCCCGGCGAGATCCTCGACGACGCAGGAGCGCTCGCCGTACTCCCACGTGTGCGGCTCCTCGAGCACGCGGCCTCCGTAGTCGCGCGCACGCGCAAATGCCGCGTCGACATCGGGCACGCGAACCTTGATCAGGTGCGTGATCGCGCCCGCACTCGGCGCGACCTGCTCTCCGCGCACGTCAGCGACGACGATCGAGCCGTCCTCGCCGACCCGCATCTGCGCGCGATGCGCGTCACCGATGCGCACCCGCTCGCCGAAGCCGAACGCCGCTTCGAGCCACTCGACAGCCGCCCGGACGTCCGGATAGACGAGCACCGGCGTCACGGTCGCAGGCGGTGCAGAGCGATTCGTCAGCACGGCGCGAGAGCCTACGTCAGGCGCTCGAGCGTCCGGGTAAGGACGTCCACCGCGAGGGCGATGTCCTCCGGCGACGACAGCTCCTGCGGCGAGTGGCTCGCGCCGCCGTTGAGGCTCCGGACGAAGAGCATCGCCGTCGGCACGCCGGCAGCCGCGAGGACCATCGCGTCGTGCCCGGCGCCGGAGACGAGCCGCGGCGCGTCCGGCAGGACCGCCGAGAGCGCCTCGAACGGCGCACCGCTCATCGCCACCGGCTCGAGCTGCCACGTCGGCTCGAAGCCGATGCGCTCGACGAGCTCCTTGAGCGCCTGCGCGCTCGGAGCGCGCGCGTCGACCGCGACCGTGACGCGCGCCGGCACGACGTTCATCGCACCCGGCTCGACCTCGACGGCGCCGACCGTCGCAACGCCGCCCTCGCGTGCCGCCTCGGACACGTGCTGGATGAATCGCGCCGCCTTGACGAGCGCATCGTCCCGCACGTCCATCGGCGTCGTGCCGGCGTGGTCGGCGCGTCCCTCGAAGACCACCGCGCCGCGCGCCTGCCCCGCGATCGCCGTGACGACGCCGAGCGGCTGGCCGGCCCGCTCGAGCACCGGCCCCTGCTCGATGTGCACCTCGATGAAAGCCTCCGGCAGCTCCGCGAGGCGCCGGCTCCCCATCGGCCCGGTCTCCTCGGCGCGGAAGACGGCAACGCCGAGCGGCGCCTCAGGCAGCCGCGCGGCCGCCTCGATTCCCGCGAGGACGCCGATCACCCCGTCGAAGCGGCCCCCGTTCGGCACGGAATCGAGGTGCGAGCCCGTCCAGACCTGCGCCTCGCCCCGCCGTCCGAGCAGGTTCCCGGCCTCGTCGCGCGAGACCGCGAGCCTTGCTTCGGCCATCCAGCCGGCCGCGAGATCGTGCGCGGCGTCCTCGGCGGGCGAGTAGCCCGGGCGGTCGCCGATCGCCGCAATCCGCTCTATGCGCTCGAAGATGTCCAAGTGCCCTAGCCCCCGGCCGAGGCGTGTCTTATATTCGCTTCGAAGGTCATCCGGGTCGAGAGGAGCATGATGAAGAAGAAGTTCGGGGCCGTCGGGGTCCTGGTTGCGCTTGCTGCCACCGTGACGGTCCTCGCGGTCGGGATCGGCAGCGGGTCTGCGGCAAAGAACGACGCGTTCAAGGTGGCGTGGATCTATCCCGGTCCGCACAACGACCACGGCTGGTCGCAGGCGCACGACGCGGGCCGCCTGTACGTGGAGAAGGCCCTCGGCAGCAAGATTCAGACGACCATCAAGGAGAACATCCCAACAGGGCCGGTGCTCGAGCAGACGGTGGCGAGCCTCGTGCAGCAGGGCTATCAGATGATCTTCGGAACGTCGTACGGCTACATCAGCAAGCAGCTGGCGGCGAAGTATCCGAAGGTGCTGTTCGAGCAGGCGACGATGACGGACACATCCAAGAACCTCGCCCAGTACTTCGGCGCGGGCGAGGACACGATCTACCTGTCGGGCATGGCGGCGGGCGCCGCGACGAAGAAGGGCGTGCTGGGGTACGTCGTTCCGTTCGCGACTCCGGAAGTGATCCGCCACGCGAACGCGTGGACGCTCGGCGTGCAGGCGATGCACCCCGGCGCCAAGGTGAAGCTCGTCTGGACGAACTCCTGGCTCGACATCCCGAAGGAGACGCGCGCGGCGCAGAGCCTCCACCAGGCCGGCGCGGACGTCCTCGGCCAGAACGTCGACTCGCCCGCGACGGGGCAGTACGCGGAGTCGAAGGGCATCCCCTGGGTCGGCTACGACTCCGACGCGCACACGTTCGCGCCGAAGCAGTGGCTGACGGCGGCGATCTACCACTGGGGGCCGTACTACCTGCGCCGCATCAAGGCGGCGATGGACGGGTCGTGGAAGCCCGGTTTCTACTACGGCAGCATCAACGACGGCTTCACGGCCCTGGCGCCGTTCGGGCCGAAGGTGAGTGCGAAGACCAAGAAGGCGATAGCGGCAAAGCTGAAGGCGATCAAGAACCACACGTTCTACGAGTTCACGGGGCCCCTGTACGACCAGAGCGGGAAGCTCCGCGTGCCGAAGGGCAAGAAGATGACGCTGCAGCAGCTGTATGCGATGAACTGGCTCGTGAAGGGCGTGATCGGTAGCCCGAAGGGCTAGTGCAGGAATCCGAGCCGAACAACGGGAGGGGCGCTCAGGGCGCCCCTCCGGCCGTTGCGATGCGGGGAATCACGAAGCGGTTCCCCGGTGTCGTCGCGAACGACGGCGTCGACTTCGAGGCCGCCGTCGGCGAGGTGCACGCGCTGCTCGGCGAGAACGGCGCGGGGAAGAGCACCCTGTCGAACATCCTCACCGGCCTCTACCGGCCGGACGAGGGCGAGATCTCCCTGAACGGCCGCCGCGTTCATTTCCACGCGCCGCGCGACGCGCTCGACGCGGGCATCTTCATGGTTCACCAGCACTTCCGGCTCGTCGAGCCGTTCACCGTCGCGGAGAACGTCGTGCTCGGCGACCACCGCGGCGAGGGCCGCACGTTCGGCCTCCGCCGGCGCGCGATCGAGGGCCGCGTCCGCGCCGTCTCGCGGAGCTACGGGATGGACCTCGACCCGCGCGCGCGTGTCTGGCAGCTGTCGCTCGGCGAGCAGCAGCGCGTCGAGATCGTCAAGGCGCTCTACCGCGACGCGAACATCCTGATCCTCGACGAGCCCACCGCCGTGCTGACGCCGCAGGAGGCCGACGTCCTGTTCACGACGCTCCGCGCGATGGCGGAGCTCGGCCGGACCGTCATCTTCATCTCGCACAAGCTCCACGAGGTCAAGGCGGTCGCGGATCGCGTGACGGTGCTCCGCGGCGGCCGCACGATCGCGACCGTCTCGACCGAGGACGCGACGCCGCGCTCGCTCGCGTCGCTGATGGTCGGCCGCGAGTTCGCGGAGGGTGGACCTGTCGCAAAGCCCCGGCAGGCGGCGGAGACGATGCTCGAGACGAGCGGCCTCTGCGCCGACGGCGATCGCGGCGGCGCCGCGTTGAAGGTCGTCTCGCACGTCGCGCGCGCCGGCGAGATCGTCGCGATTGCAGGTGTCGCGGGGAACGGCCAGCGGGAGCTGGCGGAGACGATCGCGGGTCTGCGCCCGCCGACGGCCGGCCGCGTGTCGGTCGCGGGACGCAGCGTGCGTCCCGGAGACCCGCGAGCGGCGGCCGCGGCAGGTGTCGCATACGTGCCCGAGGACCGCCTCGGCACCGGTCTTGCGCCGAGCCTGAGCATCGCGTCGAACCTCGCGCTCAAGTCGTACCGCGGGCCGTCGTCGTCGCGAGGCCCCGTGCTCCGGCTGCGGGCGATCCGCGACCGCGCCGTCGAGTTGATCCACCGTTACCGGATCGCCGCGCCTGGGCCTGACGCGCAGGCGCGGCAGCTCTCGGGCGGCAACCTGCAGAAGGTCGTGCTCGCGCGCGAGTTCACGGCGGAGCCGCGCGTCATCGTCGCCGCGGCACCCACGCGCGGGCTCGACGTCGGCGCGATCGAGACCGTTCACTCGTATCTGCGCGATGCAGCCGCCGGCGGCGCGGCCGTCCTGTTGATCAGCGAGGACCTGGACGAGATCCTGTTGCTCGCCGACCGGATCGCGGTGATGTACGAGGGCGCAGTGCTCGGGGAGTTCCAGGCGGCCCACGCCGACGTCGAGGAGATCGGCTTGCTCATGGCGGGAGGCCACGATCCGCATCAGGATTGAGCGGCGCCTCGAGCAACCGCGCTGGCTGCTGTTCGCCGTCCCTGCGGGGTCGCTGCTCTTCGCATTCCTGGCGATGGGGATCGTGCTGCAGGCGACGGGGCACGATGCGCTGTCGAGCTACCGCAAGCTGATCGACGCCGCGTTCGTCTCCGAGGGGGCGCTCGGCCAGTCGCTGATCGCCGCGACGCCGCTCGCGTTCACCGGCCTCGCCGCGGCGGCGGCATTTCGCATGCGGCTGTTCAACATCGGCGGCGAGGGGCAGCTCTACATCGGGGCGATCACCGCGGCCGCTGCCGGCCTCTACCTCGGCGGGAAGGGCTGGCCGACCGCGATCGTGATCGCAGCAATGGTCTTCGCCGGAGCGGCCGGCGGGGCCGCCTGGGCGTCGATCGCCGGCGTCCTGCGGGCGTTCTTCAAGACGAGCGAGATCATCACGTCGCTGATGCTCAACTACGTCGCCGCGTACGTGCTGACGTACCTCATCTTCAACAGCGAGTCGTACTGGCGCGAGACCGAGGGCTTCAACGCGAAAGTCTTCCCGACGGGAAAGCCGCTGGCGGACAACGCGCTCTGGCCGGCGGCGACGCTCCACCTGCAGGGCACGATCGCGCTGCCGCTCGGCGCGGGGATCGCTGCGCTGTGCGCGGTCGGCCTGTGGTTCCTCTACTCGCGGACTCGGTTCGGCTTCGAGGTGCAGGTGCTCGGCGACTCGCCGCGCGCAGCGCACTACGCGGGCATTCGAACGCGGCGGAAGATCCTCGCGGTGATGGCGATCTCGGGCGCGCTCGCGGGTCTCGGCGGCGCGAGCCAGGACGGCGACTTCCGCCACACGCTCGACGCCGATCCCAACGGGCTGCAGAAGCAGTACTACGGCTACACGGGCATCGTCGTCGCTGCGCTCGGGCGGTACAACCCGTTTGCAGTCGTCCTCGTCGCCGTGTTGATCGGCGGCTTGCAGAACGCAGGAAACGT
>JBJMJE010000183.1:0-5011 GCA_045806505.1 Gaiellaceae bacterium | reverse complement strand
GCGAGGCCGAACGCGAGGCGACGCGGCTCCACGGCGACTGGCAGAAGGCGGAGCAAGCCGCAGAGTCGGCGCGCGTCGCTGCCGCCGAGGCTCAGGAGGCGCTCGAAGAGGCGCAGCGGCGCGCGCGGAGGTAGCACGTGGCACAGCGTCTGAGCGAGTTTCGTCGCGAACGCGTCACATCGCCGTGTCGGTGGCAGCCACCGGACAATGTCCGGAGCGGACAGCTGCCGCTTGGCTCCAGCAGCCGCAGTGCTGAATTCCGTCACACGTGCGTCACACGTCTGTGACGGTGGCTGCCACCAGCCTTGGCCGTTTTGGCCGGGGCTGATTAGAACGCGTCTTTGGCCAGCTCGCGCGAGCGGTCCATCGCGGCCTGGATCGCGTTCAGGAACGCCGCGCGGACACCGGCGTTCTCCAGCTCGCGGATCGCGGTGATCGTCGTTCCGCCCGGTGACGTGACCGCCTCGCGGAGCTCGACCGGGTGCATCTTCTCGTCGCGTAGGAGCTTCGCCGTGCCGAGCATCGTCTGGACGACGAGCTGCGTCGATACCTCGCGCCCGAGGCCGAGCAGGATGCCCGCCTCGATCATCGCCTCGGCGAGGAGCGCGAAGTACGCAGGGCCGGAGCCGGAGACCGCCGTGACGGCGTCCATGTAGGGCTCTGCGACGCGGACGACCGCACCGAGGTGCGCGAGCGCCTCCTCCGCCAACTGCAGATGCTCTTCACCGGCGTGCGCCCCGCCGCAGATCCCCGCGATCCCCTCGTGGACGGTCGACGGCGCGTTCGGCATGGCACGGACGACCGGGATGCTGCCGCTGAGGTGCCGCTCGATCGCCGCAGTCGGGATCGCCGCCGCGACGGACAGCACGGTCTGCTCCGGCGTGACGCGCCCGCTCACCTCGGCGAGGAGCGCCTCGATGTCCTGCGGCTTCACGGACACCACGACGAGAACGGCACCGTCGACCGCCTCGGCGTTCTCCCGCGTCACCGTCACGCCGTAGCGGTCGCGAAGCTCCGCCAGCCGCTCGTCGCGCCGGCCGGTGACGACGACTTCGCTCGACTCGCGCCAGCCTGACGAGAGGAGCCCGGCGAGCAACGACTCGCCGATCTTCCCGCCGCCGAGGATCGCAACGTTTCCCGCTGCAGCCACGCGCCGAGTGTATGAGAATGCGCCGATGCTTCTCCGCGAGGTGCAGTACGCGCGGCCGAGGACCGTGGAGGAGGCTGTCGGGCTCTTGTCGGCACACGACGGCGCGCGGCCGCTTGCCGGCGGCCAGACGCTCGTCAACGTGATGAAGGCGCGCGCTGCGTCGCCCGACGTGCTCGTCGACCTGCACGATCTCGACGACCTGCGCGGCGTCCGCGACCTCGGCAACGGCTCGGTCGAGATCGGAGCGATGACGACGTACTCGCAACTCGTCAGCGACCAGGCGGCGGGCGCGCGCTCGATCCTCGGCGAGGTTGCCGCGACCATCGCGGACGTCCAGGTGCGGAACCGCGGCACCGTCGGCGGCAACGTCTGCTCCAACGACCCGACGAATCACCTGCCGCCGCTCTTCGTCGCGCTCGACGCGACCTTCACGATCGTCGGCGCCGGCGGCGCCGAGCGGACGGTTCCCGCGGACGAGTTCTTCGTCGGTGTCTACATGACCGCTGCGGGACCGGGCGAGCTGCTGACGAAGATCACGATCCCGCCGGGTGGACAGGACGGCTTTGCGGCACTGACGATCGGTCGCGACGGCACGGGCATCGTCACCGTGGCTGCGTCGCTCAACGGCGGCGCGCGGATCGCGATCGGCTGCGTCGACGCGGTTCCCGTGCGAGCGCGCCAGATGGAGGAGCGCATCGGCTCCGACTTCTCCGACGACAACGTTCGCGCCGCCGCCGAGGGTCTCGGCGCGACGCTCGATCCGCCCGGCGACGTGCATGCGACCGCGGAGTACCGGCGGCACCTCGCCGAGGTGCTCGCGGCGCGCGCCGTGATCGCGGCGAGGGAGCGGCGCTGATGGACCCCGTGAGCAGCAAGCGCATCACCGTCACGGTCAACGGCGAGGTGATCGAGTACGACGTGGAGGCACGCCGGCTGCTCGTGCACTTCCTCCGCGACGATCTCGACCTCACGGGAACTCACGTGGGCTGCGACACCGGCAACTGCGGCGCCTGCTCGGTGCTCTACGACGGCCAGCTCGCGAAGAGCTGCATGTTGCTCGCGATCCAGGCCGACGGCGCGACGATCGAGACGGTCGAGAGCCTCGCGAACGACGGCGAGCTGAATTCGCTGCAGCAGTCGTTCTCCGACCATCACGCGCTCCAGTGCGGCTACTGCACGCCGGGAATGCTGATGAGCGCTACCGCGCTGCTCCGCGAGAACCCGTCGCCGAGCGAGGACGAGATCCGCAAGGCGATCCAGGGCAACATCTGCCGCTGCACGGGCTACGTGAACATCGTGGAGGCGATCAAGGCGGTGAAGCAATGACCGAGACAGCCACTTCTACGCAGCCGCTCGTCGTCATGCCGGGTGAGACGAAGCCCGGCTTCGCGGGCACGAACGTCCCGCGCAAGGAGGACAAGCGCCTCGTGCAGGGCGAGGGCGTCTTCTTCGACGACGTGAAGCGACATGGCATGGGGTATGTGCACTTCGTCCGGTCCCCGTACGCGCACGCGAAGATCGTGTCGGTCGACGTGTCGAAGGCCGTCGAGCTCGGGGGCGTGTACGGCACGTTGACCGGCGACGAGGTCGCGATCCTCACGGATCCGTTCTTCGAGCTCTCGGTCAAGCCCGGCGCGGATATCAAGGACTACGCGCTCGCCGTGGGGCGCGTGCGTCACGTGGGCGAGCCCGTCGCGGCGGTCGTCGCGTCGTCGCGCGAGCTCGCGCGTGATGCGGCGGAGCTCGTGGAAGTCGAGTACGAGCCGCTGCCGGCGCTGACGACCGCGGAAGACGCGCTGCGCGACGAGACGGTCCTGCACGACGACGCCGGCTCGAACGTCGTCTGGTCCGGCGTCTTCGACTGGGGCGACTTCGAGGGCTCCGTCGCGGAGGCCGATCACGTGGTGAAGATCGAACGGCTCCACTTCGACCGCTTCTCGTCGACGCCCCTCGAGTGCGCCGGTGTCCTCGTCGAGTACAACCGCGGCACCGGTCAGTGGACGATGTACGGCAACCACCAGATGCCGGGCATCGGCGCGATCTGGATGGCGCCGGCGTTGCGCACGGGCACCGACAAGCTGCGCTTCGTCTCGCAGGACATCGGCGGCGCGTTCGGCAACAAGATCTGCCTGCATCCGCAGTACGTCGCTTGCTGCCTGCTCGCGCGCAAGCTCAAGCGGCCCGTGCAATGGACGGAGTGGCGCACCGACCAGCACACGGCGAACGCGCACGGCAACGAGCGGACGTTCCTCGACGTCGAGGTGCCGGTCAAGGCCGACGGGACGCTGCTCGGCCTGAAGGTGCGGGCGATCGACGACTGTGGCGCCTTCCCGCGGTACGAGCCGCTCGGCTGCATCATCTGGGCGCAGGTGACGCCGGGCTGCTACCGGTGGCGGAACATCCGCGTCGACTTCACGCAGGTCTGCACGAACAAGTCGCCCGTGTCGCCGAACCGGGGCTACTCGCGGATGCAGCATCTCTGGCTGACGGAGCGCGTGATCGATCTCGTCGCGAGCGAGCTCGACCTCGACCCGGTGGAGGTGCGGAAGCGCAACTACGTCCGGGCCGACGAGATGCCGTACGAGACGCCGAACGGCTGCGTGTACGACTCCGGCGACTACGCGCGCGCGCTCGACGTCGCCCTCGACCTCGTCGGCTACGAAGAGCTCGACTCGAAGCGCCGCGACGCCGAGTCGCGCGGCAAGCTGCTCGGCTTCGGCATCGGCTCGACTCTCGACTCGGGCACGAACAACTTCGGCCAGTCGACGCTCCTCAACCCGGAGCTGCAGTTCTCGGGCAACAACGAGGTCGCGACGGTGAAGCTCGACATCTTCGGCGAGATCGTCGTCACGCTCGGCACGACGCCGCAGGGCCAGGGCCACGAGACGACGGCGGCCCAGGTCGTCGCCGACATCCTCAGCTGCTCGGTCGACGACGTGCACGTGCGCGCCGGCCACGACTCGTACTGGAACTCGCACGCGGGCTTTTCGGGAACGTACGCATCGCAGTTCGCCGTGACCGGCCTCGGTGCCGTGAAGGGCGCAACCGACAAGCTCGCTCACGAGATCAAGCGCGTCGCCGCCGGCGTCTTCGGCGCGACTCCCGACGACATCGAGTTGGCCGAGGGGCAGGCACGGTTGAAGGCGAACGCCGAGGCGGCGATCCCGTTCATGGGCATCGGCGCGATCGTGAACGCGAACAACGCGATCCTTCCGGAGGACGTACGCGACGTGACGCTCAACTGCCGCTATGTCTACGTGCCGCCGTTCCAGCTTCCGGACAAGGAGCGCAAGTTCGGCAACCTGACGCTGACGTACGCGTCGCAGGTGCACGTCGCGCTCGTGGAGATCGACCCCGAGACCGCCGAGTACGAGATCGTCGACTACGCCGCCGTCGACGACTGCGGGACGCGCATCCATCCGCAGATCGTCGAGGGGCAGGTGCACGGTGCTACCGCGCAGGCGCTCGGCGCGGCGACGCACGAGATCTTCGCCTACGACGAAGACGGCAACCTGCTGACGCCGAACTTCTATGACTACCACGTGCCGCACGCGCTCGACATGCCGCCGATGAAGAACGGCTACCTCGAGTCGCCGTCGCCGTTCACGCCGCTCGGCGCGAAGGGCATGGGCGAGGGCGGCGGCGCCGGCATCCACGCGGTGTGCGCGGCGCTGCAGGATGCGTTGTCGTCGCGCGGCAAGCCGACCGTCTGGCGCAGCTGCAACCCGTACCACCAGGTCTGGGAGTACCTGAACGCGCCGAAGCGCCTCGTCGAGGTGACCTCACCGTGAGGGTCGAAGGAACCCGCACGTTCGCGGCGCCGCGCGAGACCGTCTGGGAGGTGCTGAAC
Organism: Gaiellaceae bacterium; assembly: GCA_045806505.1. Lineage (GTDB taxonomy): Bacteria > Actinomycetota > Thermoleophilia > Gaiellales > Gaiellaceae > DASVFB01. Next base: position 11 of record JBJMJE010000183.1, on the reverse strand, counting down.
TCGCCGGAGCG
>JBJMJE010000182.1:0-3366 GCA_045806505.1 Gaiellaceae bacterium | reverse complement strand
CGTCCACGCGGCCCTCGACTCCGGCGTCACGCACATCGATACGGCGAACATCTATGGCGGCGGCGAGAGCGAGCGTTTCATCGGCGAGGCGCTCGAGGGCAGGCGCGGTGACGCCTTCCTCGCGACGAAGTTCGGCATGGGCGAGGGCGGCAACGGGTCGCCGGAGTACGTCCGCGAGGCGCTCGAGGCGTCCCTCGGCAGCCTGCGCACGGACTACGTCGACCTCCTGTACTACCACCGGCCCGACGGCGTGACGCCCATCGCGGAGACGCTCGGGGCCATGCACGAGCTGGTCGAGGAAGGCAAGGTGCGCCATCTCGGCGTGTCGAACATGGACGCCGCGCAGCTGCGCGAGGGGGCGGCCGCGGCGCCGGTCGCGGTCGTGCAGAACCGCTACAGCCTGCTCGAGCGCGGGGCCGAGGAGGAGGTGCTGCCGGCCTGCGCGGAGCTCGGCATCGGCTTCGTGCCGTACTTCCCGCTCGCGAGCGGCTTGCTGACCGGGAAGTACCGCCGGGGCGAGCCGGCGCCGCAGGGGACGCGCCTCGAGGGGCAGGAGATCGACGACGAGACCTACGACCGCATCGAGGCGCTCGAGCGCTTTGCCGCCGAGCGCGGCCGGTCGCTGCTCGAGCTCGCGTTCGGCGCGCTCGCGTCGCGGCCCGAGATCGTCTCGGTGATCGCGGGGGCGACGTCACCGGAGCAGGTGCGTTCGAACGCGGCCGCCGCCTCGTGGCAGCTGACGCCCGAAGAGCTGGCTTCGCTTCCCTAGACCCTTACCGGGTCTTCCAGGGATAGCCGCGCAGGTACTTGAGCTCGGACGCCACATTGCCGGCGACCGCGAAGACGCGGACGTTGGCGGCCGCTCCTGCGTCAGGAAGCAGCGATCCCGGCAGCCGGAAGATGAAGCCGGCCCTGTCGACGCCGTAGCGCTCGAGGATGTCCTTGCGCGTGATGTTGCCGTTGTCGCCGACGAAGACCGACTTGCCGTCGACGACGACGACGATCGAGCCGGCCGGCTTGCGCGCCTTCACGTTCGCCGCCCAGCCGCCGAGCGTCGAGCCGCTCGAGCCCCGCGTTCCGCGCACCTCGCCGGCGATCGCACGGCCGACGGGGATCGACGTTCCGTTCGAAGCTTCTAGCGCTCCATTCTGGAGCGCGTACGTGACGTCGCTGCCGCGAAGCTCCGTCAGCGCCCTCCCGTTCACTGCGTAGACGCTCACCTCGTTCGCGCCCGCATGGAGCGACTTCTCGGGGATCATCGCGCCGAACTTCGTTTGCCCGGCGTCCGAGTAGCTTCGCGTGACGGCCGCGATCGTCCCGTTCGCGGCGATTGCGAGATCCTGTTGCGCAGGGTGCGCGCCGCTCAGCGTCCCGGTGACGTACGTCGGGACGAGATCCAGCGAGGGGTCCACAGCGGCGAGCAGCTCGCGGCCGCTCACGTGCACTCCCTCGTTCGCGCTCGGATGCACGGCGAGGGAGGACACGCTGCGTCCGAGTAGCTCGCGGTGAGGGCCGATCCTGTACACACGGCCAAGCGGGCCGGTGCCGAAGATCGAGATCTGATCGGCGAGCGCCTGTTGGCGTCGCGCCAGGAGAGCACGCAGGTCCGACGTCACCGCGTGGCCTGACGAGGCCGCGATGCTCACCGTTCCGTCGCGCGGCAGCTTCCGTCCGATCAGAGGCTTGCCGTCCACCGGCCACGGGAGCTTGGTGTGGAGCGCAGCGGCGATCGTGGGGAGGATGTCGATCGTCTGCGCGAACGAGTCGTCGATGCGCCCGCGGTGCCGGCCGGGCAGCTTCACGAAGAGCGGCATGAACGCGATGTCGACGAGGTTGCCCGCGCTGATGTTCCGGCGCGGCGTGCCGGGCCGGAAGCTGACGCCGTGGTCGGCCGTGACGACGACGAGCGCGCGGTCGTAGACACCCGTCGCTCGCAGCCGGCGCAGGATCAGCCCGAGCGCGCCGTCCGTGTAGCCGAGTTGCAGGAAGAAGCGCTGCTCCGCCTGCTCGGTCAGCCACTTGTCGTCTCCCCAGTTCCCGTTCGGCGCCCCGGGAATGACGCGCACGTCGCCGCCGTAGCGCTTGCCGGACGGCAGGTAGAGCCACGGGACGTGCGGCAGGAGCGAGTGGACCATGTAGAGCGTCGGCTTCCGTTGGGCGGTGATGAGCGACGCGAGCTTGCAGATGTTGCGGCCGCAGTAGGGCTGCTCGCCCTGCTCCGTCTGCTCGCTGCCGCCGAAGTTGCCCCACGTGTTGCTGATCGGAGGCACGTGCGAGACGTACGGCTTCGGCAGGAGCAGGTGGAGGTAGACGATGCCCGCGTCCGACGCGAGGGAGCCCGTCTCGTCGCTCGCCGAGGAGTCGAACTGCTGCGTGTTCCTCGCCTTCTTGCTGCAGAGCTTCGGCGGGCAGAGGTGCGTCAGCGCCTCGACGACGTCGAGCCGGTACGAGCCGCCGAGGAACGTGAAGACGTTCTGGCGGTGATCCGCGAAGATCGGCAACTCGCTCTGCTTCGGCAGTCGCCCGGTCAGGATCGCCGGCACCGCGTGCTCGGTGTGCGGGTGCACGGTCGTCGCGCTCCGGTACCAGGTTGCGTCGCGCGCGAGCGACGCGAAGTTCGGGAAGCGTGCCGCGTCGACGTGCTGTGCCCTGTTCATGAGCGCGATCGTCGGGAACTCGTCGAAGACGATCAGCACGACAGGCGTCCGCGAGCCGACCGCGACGGTCGTCGCCTGCGCCTGCTCGGGGAAGACGAGCTTCGAGACCGGCGAGTTGAACAGGAACAGGCCCAGGAAGACGACGGGTGCTGCGACCAGCACGGTGAGGAACGTCTGCACCGCCTGGACGCGCCGGTACAACGCCGCGACGCCGACTCCGACGAGCGCAGCGGCGACGAGTGCGCCGAGCCCGGAAACCGCGTCGCCCTTCGTCAGCGCGTGGAGCACGATCACCGCCACGAGGCCCGCGACGAAGACGAGGTGCAGCACCCGGGCGGCGGTGCGGCTGACGAGGCCGACCAGCACCTCGGCGCCGAGCAGCACGGCCGGTGGCAGCACGGTGAGCGCGACGGCGAACAGGACGATCTGGCCGGCGGAGGAGTCACGCACGGCGAAGAACGCCGGGTTCTTGCCGAGGATGTCGAAGAGCGGTTGCGCGAAGGCCAGCGCGGAGAGGGCGGCGAGATGGGCCCCGGCACGCGCGATCGCCCGGACGCGCCGCTCTTCACGGCCCTGTTGCCGTGCCGTCACCACCGAGTAACATACTTCGGCCTGGGCAGGCAAATCCGGCGCGCAAAGGAGACCCACCGCTAATGACCCTCGGCTATATCGATCCCGCCAGCGGCAGCATGTTGCTCCAGATCATCCT
>JBJMJE010000181.1:0-3643 GCA_045806505.1 Gaiellaceae bacterium | reverse complement strand
GGTTCGAGCTCGCGCACCCGCTCGACGAGACGCTCGGAGTCGAGCACGTCGATGTTCGCGAGCGCGACCGCGCACGCCGTGGCATGGCCCGAGTACGTGTAGCCGTGGCGCAGGAGCTCCGTGCCGCCCGGCTTCCAGAACGGCTCGGCGATACGGCCGCTCGCGATGACGGCGCCGAGCGGCACGTAGCCGGACGTGATGCCCTTCGCCGCCGTGATCAGGTCTGGACGAATGCCGAAGCGCTCGCTGCCGAACCACTCGCCGAGGCGTCCGAAGCCGGTGATCACCTCGTCGGCGATGAGCAGGACGTCGTTCGCGCGGCAGATCTCTGCCACGCGCTCGAGGTAACCGGGCGGCGGCGGCAGTACGCCGCCCGCACCGACGACCGGCTCGCAGACGAAGGCGGCCACACGGTCGGCGCCGAGACGTTCGAAGGTCGCGGCGAGAGCGTCGGCATCGTCCCACGGCACCTGCTCGACGTCGCTCACGAGCCGCCCGAACAGCGCCTCGTTCGCAGGGATCCCGCCGAGCGACGTGCCGTACGCGTTCACGCCGTGGTACGCGAGGTTGCGCGAGACGATCACCCGCTTCTCCGCGCGCCCCGACACGTTCCAGTACGCGCGGGCGAGCTTGCCCGCGGTGTCAATCGCGTCGGAGCCGCCGCCTGCCGTGAAGAACACCTTCGCGTCGTCGAGGGGCGCAAGAGCCGCCACACGCTGCGCGAGCTCCTCCGCGGGCGGGTTCGTGAACGGCCCGAACGTGTGGTACGACGCGAGCTCGCGCATCTGGCGCGCTGCGGCATCGGCGAGCTCGGCGCGCCCGTGGCCGATGTTGCAGAACCAGAGCGCCGCCGTCACGTCCACGTACTCCCGCCCGGTGTCGTCCCAGACGAGCGCGCCGTCGCCGCGGACGATCGTCAGCGCGCGCTCGCGAACCGCGCTCATGTTCGCGAAGGGGTGCCAGAAGGCGGTGCTCACGGGACGATCGTACGGGGCTGGAACGAGCTAGAGCGTGCCGACGGGCGCCGTTGCGGCCGCCTCGGCCTCGATCCGCTCGACGTCGCGGCGGCGCACCATGACGAGGAAAGCGATCAACGCCAGACCGACGACCGCAGCGCCGCCGGCGAAGGCGGCGTGGAAGCCCTGCACGAGCGCCTCCTGCTGGGAAACGCCGGTCGCGTCGGCGGTCTTGCTCGCCGCGAGCGACGTCAGGACCGCGAGGCCGAGCGCGCCGCCGATCTGCTGCGAGGTGTTGAAGAGACCGGACGCGAGACCCTGGTCGTCGTCGTCGAGCCCCGTCGTGGCGATCAGCGTGAGCGGCACGAAGACGGCGCCCATGCCGAGCGACGTCAGCAGGAGACCGGGCAGCACGTCGGTCACGTAGGAGCCGTCGGCGGAGATCGTCGTCAGCAGCAGCATTCCCACGATCGTCACGGCCATCCCGGCGATCGCGACGGGCCTGACGCCGACGCGCGGCGCGAACTTCGACGCCAGGCCCGCGGACACCATGATCCCGGCCGTGAACGGAAGGAACGCGAGCCCCGCCTCGAGCGGGCCATAGCCGAGGACCTGCTGGATGTACAGCGTGTTGAAGAAGAACATCGCGAACAGGCCCGACGCGACGAGGAACATGCTGACGTTCGCGGCGCTGAGCGAGCGCACGCGGAAGATCGACAGCCGGACGAGCGGGGCCTTCGATCGCAGCTCGATGACGACGAAGGCGACGAGCAGCACCGCCGCGAGCGCGAAGAGGCCGAGAGTGCGCGCGGACGTCCACCCCTGCTGGTGCGTCTCGACGATCGCGTAGACAAGGGTCATCAAGCCGCCCGTGACCGTGACGGCGCCGGCCACGTCGAAGCTCCGGTGCGCCTCCTCGTCCCGCGACTCGGGCACGTCGCGGAGCGCGAAGAGGAAGACGGCGATGCCGACGGGGACGTTGATGAAGAAGATCCACGGCCAGGAGAGCAGCTGGGTCAGCGCCCCGCCGACGATCAACCCGACCGCGGAGCCGCCGATGGCGATCGCCGCCCAGACGCCGAGCGCCTTCGCGCGCTCCGCGCCTTCCTCGAACGTCGTCGTGATGATCGCGAGCGCGGCCGGCGAGATGAACGCGGCGCCGAGACCCTGCAGCGCCCGCGAGCCGATCAGCATGCCCGAGGTCTGCGAGAGGCCGTCGAGCAGCGACGCGATCGTGAACACGACGAGCCCGAAGAGGAAGAGCCGCTTGCGCCCGAGCAGGTCGCCGGCGCGGCCGCCGAGCAGCAGGAAGCCGCCGAACACGAGCGTGTAGGCGTTGATGATCCACTGCAGGTTGGCCTCGGAGAGCCCGAGATCCTGCTGGATCGACGGCAGCGCGACGTTCACGACGGTCGCATCGAGCACGACCATGAACTGCGCGAAGCACACGAGCACGAGGACGACCCATGGGTTCGTCGAGCCGCGCCTGCGCGTCATCACTGCCTCCCCTGCCACGCGCCTATGGGTAGCAAAACCAGCCGGGGCTGCGTCGACGGCTTGGTGTGCTCGCCGCTGTACCGGGGATCAACGACGAAACTGCCGAACCGATCGGAGGACATCGATGACGCACCACCTCGAGGCCGCGCACATTTCCGATGAGATGCACGAGTGCATCGACCGTTGTTCCGATTGCCACGACGTCTGCGTCGCCACTGCGACCCATTGTCTGGAGCAGGGTGGCGAGCACGCCTCACCGGATCACATCCGCACGCTGCTCGACTGCGCCCAAACGTGTGACACGAGCCGCGACTTCATGCTTCGTGCATCGCCGCTTCACCACGCCACCTGCGGCGTCTGTGCCGACGCGTGCGAGCGCTGCGCCGAATCGTGCGAGCGCTTCGACGACGAGACGATGCGCCGCTGCGCCGAAGAGTGCCGCCGCTGCGCGGAGAGCTGCCGCTCCATGGCGGGTGAACACGCGACGCACTGACGCTGCGCAGCCCGACGGCGTACGGCGTCAGCCGGCGGCGACGGGTGAGGGCCGCGGCGCACCGCGGCGGCTCGCGATGAAGTCGCGGTACCAGTAGAAGCTGTCCTTCGGCACGCGCTCGAGCGTCGGGTAGTCGACGTAGACGATCCCGAATCGCTTCGAGTAGCCGTGCGCCCACTCGAAGTTGTCGAGCAGGCTCCAGACGAAGTAGCCCTTGACCGGCACGCCGTCGGCGACCGCGCGCGCCACCGCATCGACGTGCGCCTGCAGGTAATCCGTCCGCTCCGGATCGTGCACGCGTCCGTCGTGCCCGCGGACGTCGCCGAACGCGGCGCCGTTCTCCGTTACGTAGATCGCGGGCGGCGCGTAGTCGCGCGCTACCCGCACGAGCAACTGGTGCAGCCCGTCGGGGTACACCTCCCAGCCCATGTCGGTGTGCTGCGCCTCGGGGTTCCCCTCCATCCGCGGACCTTCCGCCCCGGCGCTGACGACGAAGCGGAAGTAGTTGTTCACGCCGAGGAAGTCGAGCGGCGCCGAGATGACGTCCAAGTCGCCGTCGCGGAGGGTGCGCCCGACAGGGGCTATTTCGTGTGGAGCCTGCTCGACAACTTCGAGTGGGCGCACGGCTACTCGAAGCGGTTCGGAATCGTCTACATCGACGACCCGACGCTCGAGCGAGTGCCGAAGGACAGCTTCT
>JBJMJE010000180.1:0-4858 GCA_045806505.1 Gaiellaceae bacterium | reverse complement strand
GATGGCGACGTCGCTCGGAGCGATCGCCTTCACAGCGCTTGCCGGAACGACTCGCTACGGGTTTCACGGCGATGTCGAATGGGGCTACGCGGCGTTGATCGGCCTGCCTGCGAGCTTCGGCGCCGTCGTCGGCACGGCCGTACAGCAGCGCATGCGCCAGCGGTGGCTCTCGCTTGCGTTCGCAGCGCTCCTCGTTGTCGTCGGCGTTCTGCTGCTGACGACGTGACGACTGTTCTCCTGGCGCTCGTGCTCGGCTTTGCGGCGGGCGTGCTGTCCGGCCTGTTCGGCGTCGGCGGCGGGATCCTGTTCGTTCCGGCGCTGCTCGCCCTCGGATTGAGCCAGCTCCATGCGGAGGCGACGTCGCTCGCCGCGATCCTGCCGACTGCGGGCGCGGGAATCTGGCGCCAGCAGCGCTACGGCAACATCCAGTGGCGCCCCGCGGTCGTGATCGGAATCGCGTCCATCTTCGGCGTCGAGGCCGGAGTGCAGGTCGCGACGTCACTGCCGGAGCACACGCTGCGCCGCCTTTTCGCGGCGCTCGTCTTCCTCGTCGCGGCCAACATCGCTTGGCGCAGGCGCAACGGCTAGGCGATACTTCCGGCGTGGCAGAACTCGAAGACATCTGGATCCCCCTCGTCGACGAGCCGATCGGCTCGATCGTCACAGAGATCCAGCGCGAGCATCCGGACATCGACAGGCTCATCGGCACGCCGCACCGGCTGCTCGCGTTTCGCACCTTCGCGTACGTCCGCGTGGGCGTGCTGCTCGGCCAACTGCTCTTCGACGCCGACCTGCCGCCCTACGACGGCTCCGAGACGTGGGTCGACGCGCTGCTCCGCGATCCCAAGCACCACGACGCCCTGACGCGCGAGGTGCGGCGCGTGGCCGAGGAGATCGCTGCAGATCCGAAGTACGCCGACGACGAGCAGCTCGGCCCCGACGACGAGGTGCGAACGCGGTTCCGGGAGTTCGCGCGCAAGCAACTCGGCTCTACCTAGCGGCGTTCGGCCCGACGTTTACCGTGGGCCGGTCGGGCTCACCCCCATAATGGAAGTTCGGTGATGAAGCGCCTCCTGCCCCCCGCCGCTGCCGTCGCACTGGCCGCGTGCCTGTTGCTCGGCCCGGGCGCCGGCTCGTCCGCGCCGGTTCAGAGCGTCGCGACGTCGCAGGCGATTGCGATCCGCATCTCGATTCCGGGGCAGGCGGGCGTCACGGAGGGCTACGTCTCGGCTCCGGCGGACTCCTCGACGACGATCGGAGGCTTCTCGTATCCCGACGACGGCTCGCTCGTCACGAGCGGTTCGATCAGTCTCACCGCCACGAGCGCGAGCGCGTCACCGACGGCGACGGCCTCCGCTTCGGCGCAGATCGACGGGCTCAGCATCCTCGGCGGGGAGGTCACGATCGCGTCCGTGGCGGCGAAGGTCACTGCGAACGCCGACTCGGCCTCCGGCACCGGCGACTTCACGGGCACCGTCGTCAGCGGCATCGGAGGATCCGCCGTTGCCGGCAGCGCGATCGGCACGTGGGGGACGATCTCGGTCGGCACCGGCGTCGGCGCCCCGAGCACCGAGGCGGACGGAGCGCACGGCTGGCACGGCAGCGTCGGCGCCGTCGACATCCGGCTGATTGCCGACCACAACGGCCTACCCGCCGGTACGGACATCCAGATCGGCTACGCGGCGGCGAACGTCACCGCCGAGCCCGTCGCGACGACGACGACCAAGACGGAGAAGACGACGACGGAGCGGACGACGACGCAGCGGACGACGACGGAGAGGACGAAGCAGCCGAAGAAGAAGCCGGAGCCGACAGAGCCGAAAGAGCCTCCGATCGGGCCGGTCCCGACGGTGCAGCCGCACCTCACGGCCGGCCGCTACGTCTTCCCCGTGTACGGCGACGCGGCCTACGCGAACACGTTCGGCGCCGCGCGGGCCGACGTGGCGTGGCACCACGGGGACGACATCTTCGCGCCGCTCGGCGCGCCGGTGCTCGCCGTCGCCGACGGCACCGTCTTCTCCGTCGGCTGGAACAAGATCGGCGGCTGGCGCCTGTGGCTGCGAGACCGCGCGGGGAACGAGTTCTATTACGCGCACCTCTCGGCGTACTCGCCATATGCGCTGAACAACGCGCAGGTCCGCGCCGGCACGGTGCTGGGCTTCGTCGGCAACACCGGCGACGCCGAGGGCACGCCGTACCACCTGCACTTCGAGATCCATCCGGTACAGCTGCTCGGGCTCGGTTACGACGGTGTCGTCAATCCCACGTCGTACCTCGACGCCTGGCGGCGTCTGCAGGACGTGCGTTTCGGCTCTGCAGGCGCGTTCCTGCCGGGGCTCGTGCGGCTGACGTCGACGCGGGCGCCCGAGCCCGGGGCGATCCTGCTTCAGATCACCGACATCTCGAGCGCGAGCGGCCTCGATCCGGGCTCGCTCCGGCGCGCGCTCGCGCCGGTCACCACGAACGCGGCGCCCGCCGACGAGGCGAACCTGTCGGCGAGCGCGAGATCGGGAGACCTAGGCCGCGGTTGAGGTCGGCGAGTTGTTGCCGTCGCCGGTCGGCGTCTCGTACGTGAAGTCGTCGCCGCCGAAGACCATGTCGGCGAGCTTCTTCCGCGTCGCCGGCCCGGTCACGGGATTGAAGAGGATCCCGAGTGCGATGCCCGTGACGAGCAGCGTCGCGTTGCGGCCGCTGTGCTCTTTCTTGCCCTGGACGCGGTCGGCTGCCGTGCGCAGCTCGTCGAGGGCCTCCCGCAGCTTGTCCTGGATCTCCTTGTCGGTCGCGACGCGCGTCGCCACGGTCGTGACGCTGCGGTTGCCGAGCAGCTCGTCGTAGACGTCGCGCGCCGCCTGGAACGCCGTCTTGACGTTCTCGCGGAGCTCCGCGTCGCCCACTGCCCGCTCGACGTACGGCCGCACGTTTCCGGCCGCGCCGGAGAACTTGTCTTTCGTCGACTTCGCCATGTTCCGTCCGTCCTTCCTTCTGCTCTTCCTCGTTTAACCGTCTCGATTGTGGCAGTTCACGTTCAGCGCGCGCGTGCGGCCTGGCGCTCCGGCGCCGGCGTTCGACGTGCGCTTCTCGCAGGCTTCCCGTTGAACGCGGCGTCGAAAACCTCTCCCACGGAGTCCACCAGCACGAAGCTCAGCTCCTCACGCGTCTCGCGCGGGAGCTCCTCGAGGTCGGGCTCGTTCTCGCGCGGGAGAATCACGCGCTTCAGCCCTGCTCGCTGCGCGGCGAGCGTCTTCTCGCGGACGCCTCCGATCGGGAGCACCTGGCCCGTCAGCGTGATCTCGCCCGTCATGCCCACGTCGTCGGCGACCGGCTCGTTTCGGACCAGCGAGGCAATCGCGGTCGCCATCGTGACGCCGGCCGACGGGCCGTCCTTCGGCACGGCGCCCGCAGGCACGTGGATGTGCACGTCGTGCGACGCGAACCAGTCCTCGGGCAGGCCGAGTTGCTCCGTGTGCGCGCGCACCCACGACAGCGCCGCCTGCGCGGATTCCTGCATCACCTCGCCGAGCTGGCCGGTGATCGTCAGCTTGCCCTTGCCGGGATACGCAGTCGCCTCGATGAAGAGGACGTCGCCGCCGACGGCCGTGTAGGCGAGGCCGGTCGCGACGCCCGGATCCGACGTGCGCTTGCGCACCTGGCCGCTGAACCGCCGCGGGCCGAGCCATTCGCGCAGGAGCGCGTCGTTGACGCGGATCTTCTCGGCGTTGCCCTTCGCGATCTGCGTGGCGGCTTTCCGACAGAGATCGGCGATCCGTCGTTCGAGCCCGCGTACGCCCGCCTCGCGCGTGTACTCGCGAATGACCGTGCGCAGGATCGCGTCGGGCAACGCGAGCCGGCTCTTCGACAGGCCGTGGGCCTCGAGTTGCTTCGGGACGAGGTACCGCTTCGCGATCCCGAGCTTCTCGTCCTCGGTGTAGCCGGCGAGCTGGATCACGTCCATGCGGTCGAGCAGCGGCCCCGGAATCGTGTCGAGCGTGTTCGCCGTGGTGACGAACATGACGTGCGAGAGGTCGAACGGCACGTCGAGGTAGTGGTCGCGGAAGTTGGCGTTCTGCTCGGGGTCCAGCACCTCGAGCATCGCGCTCGCCGGGTCGCCGCGGAAGTCGGCGCCCATCTTGTCGATCTCGTCGATCAGCAGCACCGGGTTCATCGACTCGGCGTCGCGCAGCGAGCGGATGATCGTTCCGGGCATCGAGCCGATGTAGGTGCGACGGTGGCCGCGGATCTCCGCCTCGTCGCGCACGCCGCCGACCGAGATACGCGTGAACTTGCGGCCGAGCGTGCGCGAGATCGAATGTCCGAGCGACGTCTTGCCGACGCCCGGCGGGCCGACGAAGCAGAGGATCGGCCCCGACACCTCGCGCTTCAGCTTCGACACCGCGAGGTACTCGATGATGCGCTCCTTGACCTTGTCGAGGTCGTAGTGGTCTTCGTCGAGGATCCGGCGCGCCTGCTCCAGGTCGAGGTTGTCCTCCGTCGTCTTGTTCCACGGCAGCGTCAGGATCCACTCGAGATAGGTGCGGATGACGCCGTACTCCGCGGCCGCGGCGGGCAGCCTCTCGAGCCGCGCGAGCTCGCGCCGTGCCGCCTTCTCGGTGTCCTCCGGGAGTTCGAGGGCGTCGAGCCGCTCGCGGAGCTCGTTGATCTCCGCCTGCTCGGCGTCGCCCTCGCCCAACTCGTCCTGGATCGCCTTCAGCTGCTGGCGCAGGAAGAACTCGCGCTGGCCCTTCTCCATCTCCTCCTGCACCTGCGATTGGATCTTCGAGCCCAGCTCGAACACTTCGAGCTCGCGGTTGAGGATCGTCGAGACTTCGCGCAGCTTCACCTCGACGTCGCGCTGCTCGAG
>JBJMJE010000179.1:0-3845 GCA_045806505.1 Gaiellaceae bacterium | reverse complement strand
CCGAGCGGTATCCGCGCCTCCTCGGCGGCGCGCGCACGGAGGCCGCGAAGCGTGTCCGCGTCGTCGACGACGGGGTCGGTGTTCGGCATCGCGAGGATCGCGCAATAGCCACCGGCGGCCGCGGCGGCAGTGCCCGAGGCGAGGGTTTCCTCGTCCTCGCGGCCGGGCGTGCGCAGGTGGACGTGGGGGTCGACGAAGGCGGGCGCGAGCAGCAGGCCGTCGGCCTCGATCACGCGGTGGCCGTTCGCGTCGAGCCGCTCGCCGATCGCCGCGATCACTCCCTTGTCGATCCGGACGTCGACCGTCGTCTCGCGTAGGCGCGCCCTGCGGATGACCACGTCCTCCGTTCCGCGCGGGCCGACGAGGATCATGCGACCTCCAGCGCCGTCTCGACGAGCACCGGGCCGGTCGAGGGGCTGCACGTCGCGATCGTCGGCGACGTGCTCCACTCGCGCGTCGCCCGCTCGAACATCCAGGCGCTGAAGCTGATGGGCGCGCACGTCACGCTCGTCGGGCCGCCGACGCTGATCCCGCGCGGCATCGAGGCGATGGGTTGCGAGACGACCGCGGACATCGGCGCGATCAAGGCCGCCGACGTGGTGTACGTCCTGCGCATGCAGAAGGAGCGGATGCAGGAGGGCGCCAACTACGTGCCGAGCCTGCGCGAGTACACCGCGCGCTGGGGCGTCACGCCGGACCGGCTGCGCGAGGGGCAGAAGATCATGCACCCGGGCCCGATGAACCGCGGCGTCGAGATCGATCCGACCGTCGCCGACGACCAGGACGCGCTGATCGTCACGCAGGTGCGCGCGGGCCTCGTCGTGCGGATGGCGGTGCTCTACGACCTGCTCACGCACGGGCCTGCGCTCGTCGAGGCCACGGCGCGTACGCCGCTGGGGGTCGCATGATCGCGCTGACGCAGAAGCAAGCGCCGAAGGATTCGCTCGTGATCACGGGAGCGCGCGTCCTCGATCCCGTCGAGGGCGTCGACGCCCACGTCGACGTGCGCATCGACGACGGCGTCATCGCTGCGATCGGAACGTCCCTCGAGCGGAACGCGCACCGGGTCGAGGATGCGCACGGCCTCGTGATCGCGCCGGCGTTCGTCGATCCGCACGTCCACCTGCGCACGCCGGGACGCGAGGACGAGGAGACGATCGCGTCCGGTACGGCAGCCGCGGCGGCCGGAGGCTACTGCGCGATCCTCGCGATGCCGAACACGGATCCCGTCGTCGACTCGGCGGCGGTGCTCGGATCGCTGGTCGAGCAGGCGGGCACCGAAGCCGTCGTCCCCGTCGGCTTCCTCGCGGCGATCACGAAGGGACAGCGCGGCGCCGAGCTGACGGAGATGGGCGAGCTGGCGGACGCGGGCGCCGCCGGCTTCACCGACGACGGTCAGCCGGTCCGCTCGCCGGGGCTCATGCGCCGCGCACTCCAGTACGCGTCGATCACGGGCCGCCGCCTGGCGCTGCACGAGGAGGAGCCGTCGCTGTCGCGCGACGGTCAGATGCACGAAGGCGCGATCTCGGCGGAGCTCGGCTTCGCGGGCTATCCCTCCGTCGCCGAGTCGTTGATGGTCGCTCGCGACATCGCGCTGGCCGCGTACGAGAACCAGCCGCTGCACGTCATGCACGTGTCGGCGAAGGAGTCGGTCGAGTTGATCGCCGGCGCCGACGGAGTAACCGCGGAAGTCACGCCGCACCACCTCTGTCTGACCGACGAGGCCGTGCGCTCGCTCGACGCGAACGTGAAGATGAACCCGCCGCTGCGGAGCGCCGACGACCGCGCCGCGCTGATCGAAGGCCTTCGTTCGGGCGCGATCTCGTCCGTCGCCACAGACCACGCGCCGCACGCGCGGCACGAGAAGGAGGTGCCGTTCGAGGAGGCGCCCTTCGGCGTCACCGGGCTCGAGACGGCGTTCGCCGCGCTCTACACCTACCTCGTCGAGCCGGGTCTCCTGCCGCTCGAGACGCTGCTCGAGCGAATGTCGGCAGGCCCGGCGCGCGCATATCGGCTCGACGCGCCGCGGATCGCGGTCGGTGCCCCGGCGAATCTCGTTCTGCTGGACGAGAACTCGAGCTGGCAGGTCACCGAACAGGGGTTCCGCTCGCGCTCGGTCAACTCGTGGCTGCTCGGCAAGACGCTGCGCGGAAAGGTGCGGCTGACGGTGGCGAACGGCCACGTGGTGCACGAGGGGTGACGACGGCGGTCGGGTATCTGGACATGCCGACTGCGGCGTACGTCGAAGACGTCGTCGGCGCGATCGCGGCGCACGTTCCGGTCGTCGAGGCTTACGTCGTCGGGTCGGGAGCCGCCGGCGGCTTCGACCCGGAAACGAGCGACGTCGACGTCGTCGTCGTTATCGAGCGTCGGCTCCGCTCCGACCGTCGACGCGTCGTCGACGCGATCCGCGCGTTGCAGTGCCCGGTCCGCGACCTCGAGCTCGTCATCTACGTCGATGGCGCGCAGCCGCCGCGCTTCGAGCTGAACCTCAACCACGGCGAGGAGACGGACGCCGAGCCGTTCTGGTTCGTGCTCGACGCAGCGCTCGCGCAGGAGCACGCGGTGCCGTTGCTCGGCGGGCGGCCTTGGACCCACGTCTTTCCTCGAATCGACGAGGAACAGATTCAGGCGGCGGTGCGCGAGTCGCTGGAGTGGGCGGAGGCGCGAGACGACGAGTTCGCGCGCGTGACGGCGACGCGGTCGCGCCACTACCTGGAGCACGGCGAGTGGATCTCGAAGCTGGAGACGGCGGAGTGACCGGCTTCCTCGTGCTCGAGGACGGCACCGTGTTCGAGGGCGAGTCCGTCGCGGCGCAGGGCTGCGCGTTCGGCGAGGTCGTCTTCACGACGTCGATGACGGGCTACCAGGAGGTGGTCACGGACCCGAGCTACGCGGAGCAGCTCGTCTGCTTCACGGCGCCGATGGTCGGCAACTACGGCACCGCTCCCGCGCGCTCGGAGTCGAAGCGGCCGCATGCGCGCGCGGCACTGATGCGCGAAGCACGCGGCCCCGCATGGACCGATTGGCTGCACGAGCGCGGCATCGTCGGGCTTTCGGAGCTCGATACGCGGAGCCTCGTGCTCCACCTGCGCGAAGGTGGTGCGATGCGCGCTGCCGCGGCCGCGGGCGATGTCTCGGTCGACGAGACGCTCGCTGCCGTGCGCGAGCAGCCGCCGATGGCCGGCCGGGCGCTCGTCGCCGACGTCTCGACCGACGACGTCTACAGCTACGCCGAGACGGGCGACGTCAGCGTCGCGGTCGTCGACTACGGCGTGAAGCGCTCGATCCTCGCGCGGCTCGCCGCCGCCGGCGCCGCCGTCACCGTCTACCCGCACGACGTGGACGCCGACCAGCTCGCGCAACACGACGGTGTCCTGCTCGCGAACGGGCCAGGCGACCCCGCGCCGCTCGACTCTGAAATTGGTGTTGTTCGGGAGGTTCTGGGGCGCGTCCCCGTGCTCGGCATCTGCCTCGGCCACCAGCTGCTCGCTCTCGCGGCGGGGATGAAGACGTACAAGCTTCCGTTCGGCCATCGCGGCGCGAACCACCCGGTGCTGGAGCGCGCGACGGGGCGCGTGCTCGTCACGACGCAGAACCACGGCTTCGCCGTCGAGCCCTCGGAGGCGCGCGAGGCGACGCACGTTTCTCTCTATGACGGCACTGTCGAGGGGCTCGACTTTCCGGGCGAGCGCGCGCGCTCCGCGCAGTTCCATCCAGAGGCAGGCCCGGGACCGCACGACGCGTGGCCGATCATCGCGGAGTTCGTCGAGGAGTTGCGTGCCGCGGCGTAACGACCTGCACTCCATCTGCCTGATCGGCAGCGGCCCGATCGTGATCGGCCA
>JBJMJE010000178.1:0-7828 GCA_045806505.1 Gaiellaceae bacterium | reverse complement strand
CGTCCGTCGCCGCGGTCTCCGCGCTCGCGCCGAAGAACAGCGTCGGCTCCGCCCAGGTCGTCAACGGCTCCCTGCAGAAGAAGGACTTGTCGAGGACTGCTGTCACGGTGTTGAAGGGCAGTCGCGGGCCTGCCGGCGTCGCGGGCGTCGCCGGCGCGCAGGGGATCGCGGGCGCAGCGGGCCCGCAAGGCGCAGCCGGGCCGCAGGGCGCGGCGGGGCCGCAGGGCGCGACAGGGCCGCAAGGACCGACCGGCCCCCAAGGCCCGGCCACCGGTCCGGCGGGCGGCGATCTCGCCGGCGCATATCCGAATCCCACGATTCGCGCTCCCGAGGCGGTGCACGTCGTGGGAGCGGCTGGGGAACCGCCCTTCCAGAACACCTGGGCGACGTTCGGGACGGCGAACCTCGGCGCAGTCGGCTTCTACAAGGATCGCGAAGGAATCGTGCATCTGACGGGAGCGGCGGCGCACCCGACGACGAACGGCTGCGGCTCGATCCTATTCACTCTCCCGACGGGCTATCGACCCGCGAACGACCTCGGCTTCGTCGTCTTGCGCCAGGACTCGGTCGGGCCCGACGAGGCACACCGCCTCAACGTCGGGAGCACCGGCGGCGTGTTCCTCACCTTCTCGTGCACGGGCACGGGTTCCACGACGATCATGCCGCTCGACGGCATCCTCTTCCGCTCGGCGTAGGACAGACCCGGCTCGTCGCGCTAGGCGATGAAGCCGGCGACACCGAAAGCCGCCGCGACGAGACAGGCGGCCGCGCCGGCGAGCACGAGCGTCCGGCGGCGGGCCGGTACACCTTGTGACGCGAGAATGAGCCCGCTTGCGATGCCGGTCGCGAGCCCGGCGGCGGCCTCGACGACGTTCAGCGCGAGACCCGCGCCGAGCGCGGTCGTGACGTCGACTCCCCGCTGATGGAGGACGAGCGCGACGGCACCGCTCGTCACGCCGATCCCCGCGGGGCTCAGGGAGACGAGAGTCGCCACCGCGAGAGCGGGGACGAGCACGAGCGCGGTGGAGAGGGGTGTCGTCAACCCGACTGCAGCGGAGACCGAGGCGACCGCCACGACACGTGCAGCGACCGACGCCGCGAGCCAGCCCAGCATCGTCAGCGCGCCGCGCGGCGACCGGCCGAGAGCGGCGAACACGTCGAGGAGATGAGAGAGCCGGCCGGTGCCCGCGCACCGATGCCGCGCCCAGAGGCAGACGGCTGCGGCAGCGGAGCCGACCGCGAGGAGCACGAGCGCCGTCCATGCCGGCAAGGCCGCGCTTCCTGCCGCCGCGAGCACGAGGACGCTCATCAGCAGCGCGCGTCCCGCTCCGACTGCGGCGGGCACGCCGCCCGCCACCCAGAGCCGCTGGTCGGCGGGCAGCGCGCGCGAGAACAGGACGACTCGGCAGGCGCCGCCGATGTTGAAGGGAAGGAGCGAGTTCACGAGCGAGCCGGCGCCGTACCTCGCGCACGCGTCGACGCGACCCATGTTGCCTCCGCAGAGGCGGAAGGCCGACCGCCACGCACAGCCGGCGCAGACGACGGCGAGCACGAATCCCGCACCCGCGGCCCAGAGCCACAGCGGTTGCGCCGCAGCGACTGCGTCAGGGGCGTCTCTCAACTGGCGGCCGACGAACGCCGTCGGCGCGAGGAGCCAGCCGAGCGCAAGGAGAGAGAGCGCCGCCACAACGATTCCTATCGGCCGCATCCCCTGCCGAGTGTAGGGGCCAGGTGTAAGGACTAATCGTCGAGCAGCTCACGGAGCGCCCGTCCAGCCAGGTCGGAGCTGGCGATCGCGGAGACGCCAAGCATCGACTCGTCCTCGGCCGTCAGCGGGAGCGAGTCGAGCGTCTCGTCGAGGTGGTCGCGGTGCCCGGGGTCGAGGGCGCCGTGCTCGATGTACGTCCGGAACGCCTCCCGCGGAAAGCCCGTCCGCTCGATCAGCGTCTCGATCAGCTCGGGCGTCGGCGGGTAGCCCTCCATCAGCGCGACGAAGCCGAGGAACGCCACGGGATGCCGGTGGAGGATCCAGTAGTACTGACTCCCCACGAGCGCCGCGACGGTCGGTGACGGCATGCGCGCGGCGACGGTCGCGCGGTCGACGCCGAGGAGCTCGAGATCGTCGAGCAGCGTCTCGTCGTGGCCGGCCTCTTCCTCGGCGTGCTCCTCGAGATACGCCACGAGGGGCGCTGCAAGAGCGTCCGTTTCGACGAGATTCCGCGAACGCTTCAGCGCCGCCGCCGTCAGCGGGACGGTCGCGCGGATGATCTCGTGCTGCTGGATCAGGTACTCCGGCCACAGCTCGGCGAGCCGCGGGTGCTCGACCAGCGCGTCGTAGGCCGTTGCGAGCGGACGAATCGCCACGGCGATCTTCCGCCTGAGGCGGATGCTCGCAGTGTCGCTTCGCGCGCCGGGCGCGGTCAGTGCACCATCGCGGCCCGCAGTGGCGGATCCATGTTCGCGTCTTCCATGCTCGCGCCGACGCGCCTCAGCGCCTTCAGCTCGTCGTCCGAGAGGTCGTTCAGAACCGCGAGCACGTCGGCGGGAACCTCCTCGTGATCGACGCCTCGCTTCTCGAGGTGGTGCTTCACATGCGGCTTGGGCGCCGGTTTTCCTCCGCCCGTGGGCTGTTCAGACATCGCTCGTGCACCTTTCTTTCGACGTGGCCCAGGTGACCACCGCAATTCTATTCGCGGCTCCCCGAGCGGCTGTCAAGCCGAGGACGACGCCGGGCTGAGCTCGGTGGCGAACGCGCGAGCCCGCGCGAGCCCCGGCAGGTTCCCTTTCTGCTCGTACAGCCGGGCCGCGTGCTCGAGCGACGTCACCGCCTCCTCCGGCCGGCCCGCCAGCCGGAGAACCTCTGCGAGGTCGAAGAGGGCGTCGGCCCGCGTGTTCAGGAGGTCGGTGGTCTCGCCGAGCCGTACGGCCTCGCGCGCCAACGCCTCGGCCCGCTCGTCGTCACCCTGCCGCACGAGGAGCTTCGCGCGCGAGGTTCGCCACAGCATCTGCGAGAACACATCGTCGGTTGCGGCCGCGTCCTCGCTGGCCCTGCTGCAGCGAGCCGCCTCCTCGTACTCGCCGCAGGCGTAGAGGGCTTGCGCCAGGAATCCCGCGACGGTGGAGAGCAAGCCGCGCTCGCCCATCCGGTGGAGCGTCCGGTAGCCCACGCGGAGCGTCTGGGTTGCGGCCGCGGGCGTTCCCGCGATGCTCTCGATGAGGAACGCTTCCTGGGCTGTATTCGCCGCCCACACGGTCAGCCCGAGCTCCTCGAGCCCCCGCGTACCGGCCGCCAGCAACTCCCTTGCTCGCTCGAACTCGCCTCGCATCGCCTCGAGCACCGCGCGCGCCACGCTGCACCACGCCTGAATCGTCGGATCGTCGCGCTCCGACTGCGCGAACTCGTCGCAGAGGACGATTCCGTCTGCAGCGGGCGTCGGACCGAAGACCGTGGACAGCAACAGCCAGCCAATGGCTTCCGCCTTCTCCGCGCCGTAGTTGCCGCGCTCGGCGTGTGCGAGCGCGTTCCTGAAGGCCTGCTCCGCCTGGCGCATTCGCCCCATCACGCCGCCCTCGATGCGTCCCACGAGGTTCCACGCCTCGGCGAGGCTGAAGTCGTCGCCGATCTCTTCGGACGCCCGCATCGCCTCGTGCGCGTCGTCGAGCACGCCCTCGGCAGTTCCGCTCAGGACGCGGAGCGTGCAGAGCCCCAGGAGCGCCCGCGGCGGGCGGCGGTCGGCAAGCTCGAACGCGTCTTCGAGTGCGCGGCGGCCCTCCGCGACGTACCCGCGCGTCGACCAGAAGCCCCAGAGCGCCGTGACGAGACGCAGCATCAAATCACCGTCGCGGGCCTCGCGCGCAAAGTCGATCGCCGCGCTCAGATTCGCGTAGTCGTCGCCGAGCCGCGCATGGCAGCTCGGCCGGTCGCCGGTCCGCGAGGCGAGATCGAGGCGCTCCGCCTCCTCCGCGTAGTAGTGGGCATGGAGCCGTCGCGCCTCGTCGGCCTCGCCGGAGGAGTGCAACATCTCGAGCGCGTACTCCCGGATCGTCTCGAGCATCGAGAAGCGCGGCTCGCCGTCCGAATCGGTCGTCCGTCGCAGAAGGCTCTTGTCCACCAGCGAGCCGAGGCCGTCGAGGACGCCGGTGCCGAGGGCGCCGCCCAGGTCGCACAGGGACTCTGCGGCTTCGAGGCGGCAGCCGCCGACGAGCGCGCCGAGCCGGGCGAAGAGCGCCCGCTCGTCATCGAGCAACAGCTCATGGCTCCACTCGATCGTCCCGCGGAGCGTGCGCTGGCGCTCGTCGAGATCCTGCGCGCCGCCCGTCAGCAGGCTCAGCCGCTGGTCGAGCCGGCGCAGGAGCGAGGCGGGCGAGAGCACGCGAACGCGCGGAGCCGCGAGCTCGATCGCCAGCGGGAGCCCGTCGAGGCGCCGGCAGATCTCCGCGACGGCTTCCGCGTTGTCCGCCGTCAGCGCGAAGTCCGCCGCGGCGGCGCGAGCGCGATCGGCGAACAGCTTCACGGCCTCCGAGCTCTCGAGCTCCGGAATGGCGTACGTCGATTCGCCGGAGAGATTGAGCGCGACCCTGCTCGTCGCGAGAACGCGAAGCCCGGGCGCCGACGCGAGGAGCCCGGTGACGACCGGCGCAGCCGCCACGACCTGCTCGAGGTTGTCGAGCACGAGCAGCAGCTCCCGGTCGCGGATGTAAGCCGCCAGCGTCTCCAGCATCGTCTCACCCGGGTATTCGCGAAGACCGATCGCCCGCGCGATCGCCGGCACGACGAGCTCCCACTCGCGGACGGGTGCGAGCGAGACGAAGAAGACGCCGCTCGCGAAGCGTTCGATCACGTCGGTAGCGACCTGGAGGGCGAGGCGAGTCTTTCCCGCTCCGCCGGGCCCGGTGATCGTGAGGAGCCGCAGATCGGGGCGAACGAGAAGAGACTCCACGTCGCTGAGCTCCTGCTCGCGCCCGATGAACGTGCTCGTCGGCGCAGGCAGGTTGGTCGGTCTGTTCTCGAGGGTGTTCAGCGGCGGGAATTCGCTCGGCACGCCGTCGATCTCGAGCTGGTAGAGGCGCTGAGGCTCGGAGAAATCTCTGAGCCGGTGGTCGCCGAGATCGCGGAGCCGCACGTGTTCGTCGAGCAGCGCCTGCGTCGATTCCGAGACGAGGACCTGGCCGCCGTGGCCGGCCGCCATCACCCGCGCGCCGCGGTGGACGTCGAGCCCGACGTACCGGCCCTCCACGAAGTCCGGCTCGCCTGTATGGAGCCCGATCCGGACGCGGATCTCGTTGGCGTCGGGCCAGGCATGCGCGCCGAGTGCCTGCTGGACGTGAGCGGCCGCGGCGACCGCGTCGTTGGCCGAGGCGAAGACGACGAAGAACGCGTCTCCCTGCTCGTCGACCTCGAAGCCGCGGTGGCGCTCGACGGCCTCACGCATCAGGTCGCGGTGCGTCGAGAGCAGATCGGCGTACCGCTCCCCGAGCCGCCGCAGCAATCGGGTCGAGCCCTCGATGTCGCTGAACATGAGGGTGACGGTGCCTGTGGGGGCCGCAGGGGCCATGTGCGAGAAGTATCGCTACGGCGCTCGGCGAGGCGACGTCCGTCGCGATGTTGACGTGATTGCGTCAAGAGGATCTGACAGGCCTTCGCGATGATGAATCCGCACGCCGCGCCCGTCTTCAAACCGCTCCGCCGCGTGTGCCGACCGATCCTGCTGGGCTCTCCTGCGGTGGTGCCCAGAGGGATCGGCCGGTACGGGCCGAGCGGTAGCGACGAAGGAGGCGGGGCTCCGGAAACGCGTGGTCTACCGGGCGTCGAACGGCGACGGGCCGGGCGCGCTGTGCGCCGCGGTGCGAACGCTGAGCAGGCGCGCCGGCGGCCGCGCGTACCGGGTCGAGGACATTCGTACCGGGAAGACGGTCGCGCGGTTCTTCGGCGGAGAGCAGATCGGCCTGAGTGGCGCTTCTCAGAGCGGACGACGAGGCTCGAACTCGCGACCCTCAGCTTGGGAAGCTGATGCTCTACCAACTGAGCTACGTCCGCGCGACCCGCATCTTAGCCCTGCTCTCCTAGGCCGGCCAGGCCGCACGAAGACGCCGCGCCGTCTCGAGCAGATGCTCGGGCAGCACCTTCACGTCCGCCAGCACCGGCATGAAGTTCGTGTCGCCGGCCCAGCGGGGGACGACGTGCTCGTGCACGTGGTCGAGGATGCCGGCGCCCGCGATCCGGCCCAGGTTCCAGCCGAGGTTGAAGCCCTGCGGCGAGTAGACGTGCGCGAGTGCGCCGATCGCCTGCGACGCGAGCGAGTGGATCTCCGCTGCCTCGTCGCGATCCAGCGACACGAACTCGCCGGTGTGCCGCGCGGGCGCGACCATCAGGTGCCCGGACGCGTACGGAAACTTGTTCAGCAGCACGAGCGCGCGCTCACCGCGGTGGACGAGCAGTTGCTCGTCCGCGTTGCAGAAGATGCACTCGCTCTCCTCGTCGGCCTTAGCGATGTACTCGAGACGCCACGGCGCCCACAGCGGCTTCGTCACAGCGGCGCTTGTACCACATAGCCTCCGGCGAGCTAGGACGCGCGCCGGACCGGCTCGACGGTGAAGACGCCGGTGAATCCCAGCGCGCGGACGTGCTGGTGCATGTCCGTGTCGACGTCGAGGATCCGCGCGTTCCCGCTGTGGCCGGGAGCGATCTCGTCCCCGACAGACCACTGCGCGGTCGCCGTCAAGAAGGTCGGGGGCTCGTACGGCTCGTCGTCGGGCGAGATGAGGATGAAGCGAAACACGATCGCCTCATCGTCGTCGCGACCGACGGCCGCCGGAGAGACGCAGACGCGTCATTTCGGTGCGAGGGCTGCGGCGCGCGCGAGGTCCCGGCGCGCCCGCTGCATCACCTGCTGTCGACGCGGTCCCGCGCACGACCGAGCGCCTCGTCGCGCGGGTCGTACGACGGTGTCTTGCTGCCCGACTTCGCGATCCCGCGGCTGAGGAGATACCCGATCGTGAGCGGGATCTCGAGGTACCAGAACGTGCGCGCGTCGATCGAGTCGTCGGTCATAGCGGTCACGAGCAGTGCCAGCGTCATCAGCGCGAAGAACATGAACTCGCTGGTCACGAAGAACGGCTTCGTCTCCACCGCCGTCCAGCTGTCCGACCCCAGGCGGTCGCGCCGCCCCGTGCGTGTGGCAGTAGCCATCCCTGCCTCCCCTTTCCTCGGATTGAGGGGTGGGTGTTGCCGCCAGGCACACCCGTGAAACCGTTAGAGCCAGCGCCGCCAGCGGAACAGCGCGAGCATGCCGATGATCGTGCCGGCCATCACGCCGACGATCACCCAGAACGCGGCGTGGGTGTCGAAGCCCGGGAAGCGGACGTTCATGCCGAAGATGCCGGAGATCAGCGTCAGCGGCAGGAGCACGACGCTGAAGATCGTGAGGATCTGCAGCACGCGGTTCTGGCGGTGCGAGATCACCGACTCGTTCGTGTCCTCGAGCGCCTCGACGACCTCTTTGTAGTTGTCGAGCAGGTCCCAGATACGCTCGGCCGCGTCGACGATGTCGTCGAAGTAGAGCTCGAGCTCCTCGGGCAGGAACCGCTCCACGTGTCGCTCGAGCAGGCGCAGCGTCGACCGCTCGGGCTTGATGATCTTGCGATAGCTGATGATCTCCTGCTTGACGTTCGAGATGTCGCGCACGACCTCCGACGACAACCCCTCGAACATGTCGTCCTCGATCACGTCGAGCTTGTGGCCGATCTTGTCGAGGATCGGGAAGCAGTAGTCGAAGAGGTCGTCGAGCACCTCGTAGAGCAGGCGGCCCGAGCCCTTCGAGAAGAGCCG
>JBJMJE010000177.1:0-25666 GCA_045806505.1 Gaiellaceae bacterium | reverse complement strand
CGTCTTCGTCGACCTGCTCAAGATCGTCCGCAACGGCCTCCGCGCGTCGCGGCCCGGCTACGGGCTCAAGGAGATGGAGTCCTTCCTTCATTTCGAGCGGCAAGCCGAGATACAAGAGGGCGGCGCTTCGATCATCGCCTTCGAGCAGTGGATGCAGACGCACGACGACTCGATCCTCGACCAGCTCGACGCCTACAACAAGGAGGACTGCATCGCGACGCTGCTCCTGCGCGACTGGCTCCTGCAGCTTCGCGACGAGGCGATCGAGAAGCACGGGCCGTTCCCGCAGCCGGAGCCGAAGGAGATCAGGCCGCTGCCGCCCCAAGAAGGTCGAGCGCGCGGCCTTGCGCGAGCAGTTGCTCGACGCGGGGGAGGAGCTAGCGGCGCAACTGCTCGACTACCACGACCGCGAGCGCAAGCCCGTGTGGTGGGCCTTCTTCGACCGGCTCGAGATGACGACGGACGAGCTCGTCGACGACGCGGAGTCGATCGGCCGCCTCGAGCTCACCGGCGGGCCCGAGCCGGTCGCGCGCTCACACGCATACACCTTTTCGTTCCCGCCGCAGGAGCACAAGCTCGCCGCGGGGCAGGACGTGGCCGACCCGGCGACGGGCGACAAGGCCGGCGAGATCATCGAGCTCGACCGCGACGCACGCCGGCTCGTCCTGAAGCGCGGGCCCTCGCTCGCGGAGGTGCCGCTACCCGAGGCGCTGATCCCGAAGGACGTCTATCGCACGAACGACCAGGAGGACGCACTCGAGCGCATCGGCCGCTCGCTGCTCGCCGGCGACCGCCACTTTCCGGCGGTCGAGTCGATCCTTCGGCGCGAGCCGTTCGACCGCGACGTGCAGCACGAAGACCTCACAGAGCTGGTGCTCTCGCTCGACGGCCGCCACCTCGTCATCCAGGGGCCGCCCGGCTCCGGCAAGACGTGGACGTGCGGCCGCCTGATCGCCGACCTGATCGAGCACGGCAAGACCGTCGGCGTCGCGTCGCAGAGCCACAAGGCGATCCACAACGTGCTCGACGCGATCGACGCGCCGTACGTCGGCAAGAAGAAGGCGAGCGGCGGCAATCCCGAGTCGTACTACTCGGGTGAGCATGTCGACAACGTCACCGACAACGACGAAGTCGTCGACTGCGACGTCGCCGCGGGAACAGCGTGGCTCTTTGCCGACCCGACGCACGACCAGAGGCTCGACTACCTCTTCATCGACGAGGCCGGGCAGGTGTCGCTCGCCGACGCGCTCGCGATGGCGACGTGCGCGCGCAACGTGATCCTCGTCGGCGACCCGCAGCAGCTCGCGCAGGTGCTGCAGGGATCGCATCCGCCGGGGAGCGGCGCGTCGGTGCTCACGCACCTACTCGGCGACGCCGAAACGATCCCGCCCGACCGCGGCGTCTTCCTCGAGCGGACGTTCCGGCTGCACCCCGACATCTGCACGTACATCTCCGAGGAGTTCTACGAGGGGCGCCTCGTGCCCGATTCGGTCACGGCCACACGCACGACGCCGCTCGGCACCGGTCTGCGTTACGTCGACGTCGCGCACGAGGGGAACCGGCAGGACTCGCGCGAGGAGGTCGATGCCGTGCGCGAGGAGGTCGACGCCCTGCTCGCCGCCGGCGTGACGGACCTCATGGTCGTGGCGCCGTACAACGCGCAGGTGAATGCGCTGCGCGAGGCGCTGCCAGACAGCGTCCGCGTCGGCACGGTGGACAAGTTCCAGGGCCAGGAGGCGGACGTCGTTCTTTACTCGATGGCGAGCTCGAGCGGCGAGGACGTGCCGCGCGGGCTCGAGTTCCTGCTCTCGCGCAACCGCCTCAACGTGGCGATCTCGCGCGCGCGCTGCCTCGCGTACCTCGTCGCGAGCCCGCGGCTGCTGGAGGTCAACTGCCGCACGATTCCGCAGATGCGCCTCGCGAACGCGCTCTGCCGCTTCGTGGAGCTGGCGACGTAGGAGATCCGGCACTGACTCGGCACAGACGCGTCACGAGATTGCCGCTTCTCTGTCCGCATGCTCGATAGGCCGCGTGCGTGGGAGCTTGCGTCGACGCTCGACCTCGACATGAACGAGGTCGGGATCTGTCTGGCGTGTCTCACGTTCGTCGCGTTTCCGCTCGATCGTGGCGACGAGCGCGAGGTGCGTCGCAACACGCTCCAGTTCACGCCGATCCTGTGGGACGAGGGGCTCGAGCGGCCGGCGTGCAGCGCGCTCGCGCAGGCGCGCCGGCGCGGAGTCAAGGACGCCGAGCGCGCGCTCGCGGACGTCGATGCTTCCGGCCCGCGAACGACGATCGCCCGGGCGATCGTCCGGGTTCTTGCGCTGCAGATGGTCGCAGAGATGCGCGCGCGGCGGAACTAGTGCGCCCGCTCGAGCCCGGCTATTTGCCACACGAGGCTGCGCCCCGCGAACGTGTGCCGCAGCCCGCGCCGTTCGAGCACCTCGAGCATCGCGCTCGGCGGGTGCGCGAACGTCCGGTACTCGCGGCCCATGACTCTCAGCACGAGATTTGCCCCGGCGACCCATGCCCGCGAGAGCCCGTTGCGCGGTGGATAGCTGAACACCACAGCCTGTCGCGCTCGGCCGGCAACCGCGCCGAGCAGGCGCTCGTAGTCCGGATAGCAACAGACGACTCGGTGCAGCACGACGACGTCCGCCGGCTCGACGCTCTCCGGCTCGACCGCGATGTCCTGCAGGCGCCGCTCGGTACGTCCTTCGAGGCCGCGCTCGCGCAGCAGTCGCGAAGCCTCCTCGTCGTAGCCGGGCGACAGCTCGAGGTTCAGCGCGCGTGCGGCGCCGCGCTCGAGCAGTTCGATCTGGATCTCGCCGACGCCGCCGCCGACCTCCAGCACCGTCACGCCGTCGAGACCGCGCTGCTCGAGGAACGCGACCATCCGCCGCGACGTTCTGTCGAGGCCGCGCTTGCGATAGCGCTTGGCCATCCTGCGCGCGAACTTCTCGTTGAAGAGACGGTCGCACCCGCGCGCGTTGCAGCAGCCGGCCACGCGGCCACCGTACCGCGCTTCACGCCGACCGGTCGACGAAGACGCCGTCGAGCGGCGCCATTCCCATCGGATTCGACCAGAGGCCTTCGAGGTTGCGCCGATGCAGGACCGCGAACCCGTCGTAGAGCACGGGCACGACCCAGGTCTGCTCTGCCACGAGGATCCGATCGGCCTCGCGGAACAGCTCGAGCCGAGCGTCGCGGTCGTGCGAGGCGCGCGCACGCGCGACCAGAGCGGTCACCTCGTCCGGCGCGACGGCCGCCTGTGCCGCGAGGAATGTCGAAAGCAGGCCGTCGGGATCGGGATAGTCGCTCGCCCAGCCCCAGTTCGCGATCGCTCCCGGCTTCTGCACCTCTGTCCTGTAGTCCTCGAACGTCACCGCCTCCTGTCGGAACCGCACCCCGAGGTCTCGCCACTGACCCGCCCACTGCTCCTCGAAGCCGCGGAGCATCTCCGCGCTGAATCCGGGATCGGCATGGACGAGGCGAAGCTCCGGCAGCCCGCGACCCTCCGGATACCCCGCCTCGGCCAGGAGCGTGCGCGCGAGGTCGACGTCGTGCACCGGCGCGAGGTCGTGCGAGTGGCCCGGCATCGCCGGCGGGAGAAACCCGCCGTATGCCGCAGGACTCGGACCTCGAGTGACGGGCGCGCGGTCGAGGCCGTGTGCCAGCGCCTTCCGAACGCGAATGTCATCGAAGGGAGCTTGCTCGTTGAATGCCACGTACGACGTGCTCAGCGTCGCGGCCGCAACGAAGCTTCCGTCGGCGACGTCACCCACGAAGTAGTCGGCCATAAGTAGGAAGTCGAAGCGCCCTTCATCCCATGCCGGACGCGAGGAGAGCGGGTCGAGCGGAACGATCGCCAGCTCCGCGACGTTGGATGACGACGACGGCCAGTACGGGTTCTGCGGGAAAACCCAGCGGCCGTCGACCTCCTCGGCGTCTACGAACGGCCCGTTTCCGACGCGAGTCGGTTCGAGATGCCATTCCGGCCCGAGCTCCTCGACCTTGTGCCGGGGCCACGGGAAGAAGGGCAGCTGCGCGAAGAGGTACAGCACGTGGGCCCGCGGCTCGGGGAGGCGAAGCTCGAGCGTGAGCGGGTCGACGGCGCGCGCCTCGATCCCCTCGAGCAGGTGCGCGCTGCCGACGTTCTGCTCGCGCATGGCGTCGTACGTGAACGCAAAATCGTCTGCGGTGAGCCGCTCGCCGTCGCTCCAGCGCAGACCGTCGCGCAGCCTGAATGCATAGGCGCGGCCGTCCGGCGATACGGATACGTGCTCGGCGAGGTCCGGGACGATGTGCAGACCCGCAGCCAGCCGCAAGAGCCCGCGGAAGAAGTTCGGGCCGAAGCTCCAGGCGACGACGTCGTAGCCGTGGCCCGGGACCCAGTTGCGCGGGCGCACCATCGCGGTCTCGAGCCTCTGAGTTCGTTCGATGCGTCGCACGGGTGGCTCGGGACGCGCGAAGGCGTCGGCCCATGCCGCGTTCGCCGCTTCGAACTCGAACGCGAGGTGGTGCGCGAGTGCGATCTTGAACAGGACGGCGCGCGCACGTTGCGAGTCGCCGAGGCGATCGAGAAACGGGAGCGCACGCCGGTAGTGGCCGCTGGCCTCCTCGTCCGCGTAGACCGCCTTCGCTGCGTCGCCGGCCTCGAGGAGGTAGCGCGCCGCACGGTCAGGCTCGTCAGCCTCGGCGAAGTGATGTGCGAGCAGGCCGTACGCCTCGGCAAGCTCGTTCGCACTGAGCTCCTCGAGCGCCGTGCCGACGACGCGGTGCAGGTCTCGCCGGCGCTGTTCGAGCAGGCTCGTGTATGCCGCCTCGCGCACGAGCCCGTGACGGAAGCGGTACTCCGGCGTCGGCCGGCGCCGCTCCTCGACCACGAGGTCGAGCCGCTGCAGCTCCGAGAGCGCCGGACGCAGCTGCTCAGGCGCGACGAGCCGTTCGAGCAGCGGCTGGCCGAAGCTCCGTCCGACGACGGACGCGATCGACGCCACCTCGCGCACGTCGGGCGCGAGGCGGGCGAGCCGCGCCTGGAGCGTCTCCTGAATCGCGGCCGGCACCGTGGCTCCGTCGCCGCGCTCGACCGCGTCCCGCGCGGCCTCCTCGAGGAAGAGCGGATTGCCGCCCGTGCGCTCGGCGAGCTGCGCGGCGACGTCGTCGGGAAGATCACGTCCGGCCGCTGCGGTTGCGAGTTGCGCCGCTGCCGCCGCGTCGAGCGGCTCGAGCTGGAGCTCGCGGAACCGATGGCGGTAGCGGCGCCTCGCCGCCTCGCCTAGCTCCCACGAGCGCAGATCCGGGTCGTGGCGATACGCGAGCAGCAGCGCGACGGGCTCGTCGTCGGCGAGCTGAAGAGCCTCTTCGAACAGCTCGAGCGTCGGCTCGTCGGCGACATGCAGGTCTTCGAGGACGAGGCACACCGGCTGCTCGTGCGCGAGCGCGCGCACGAGCTCGATCACCGCCTCGTGCGACTGCCGCTGCACCGAGTCGGTTGCGAGACCGTCGAGCCGCTGCGCCGCGTCGTCCTCCAGCGTGAGGCCGAGCAGCGACGCGAGGAACGGGTAGTACGCGTCCGCTTTGCCGTCGAGGGAGCTCGCGAGCTGCAGCTTCAGCTCGAGCCGCACGCGCGCCTCCGGATCGGCGATGCCGAGACCGAGGCACGCACGCAGGAGCTCGCGCAGCGGGTAGTAGGGAACGTCTTGCGCGTACGAGATGCCCTGCGCCGCGAAGAAGCGGGCGTCTCTCTCCGCCCGGCGCCGCACCTCCGCGATGAGGCGGCTCTTGCCGATGCCGGGCTCGCCCGTGATCGCGACGATCGCGCCGCGGCCGGCGGCGAGGTCGGCCATCACCTCGACGAGCACGCCGACCTCGCGGTCGCGGCCGACGAGCGGCGAGATCTCGCGCGCCTCGCGTTCGCGCTCGCCGGCGATGCGGAAGACCTCGATCGGCGCGGCCTTGCCCTTGAGCTCGAGCTCACCGATCGACTCCAGATCAAACGAGCCTTCGATCTGCTGCGCGGTTGCCGGGGCGACCGCGACACCGCCGCGACCCGCCGCCGCCTGCAGCCGCGCCGCCGTGTTGACGGTGTCGCCGAGGGCGTTGAACCGTTCCTCGGGCGGCGCACCGTCGTCCGCGAGCAGGACGATCGGCCCGGTGTTGACTCCGACGCGCCCGGCGAGCTCCACCCCGTACGCCTCGCGGACGTCCTTCGCGTACGCGCCGAGTGCGCCCTGCATCGCAAGCGCGGCGCGCACCGCCCGCTCGGCATCGTCGTCGTGCGCGGTCGGCACGCCGAACAGCGCGTAGAGGCCGTCGCCGGTGAACTGTGCGACCGAGCCGCCGAACCGCTTCACCTCTCCGACGAGCAGGCGCGTCACCTCGTCGAAGAGGAACTTCGACCGCTCGGGCCCGAGCCGCTCGCCGATCGTCGTCGAATCCGCGATGTCCGCGAGGAGGACCGACACGATGCGACGCTCGCCTTCAGCCCTGGTCATGTGCCGATTATCCAATGTCGGCACAGATCCGGCGCACGCGACATCCGTGCTGCTAGCAGACTGCTAGCGTCAGTCACATGCCGACGATGTACATCCGCGACGTCCCGAGCGGGCTCTACAAGCGCCTTCGTGCGCGTGCCAAGCGAAACGGCCGGTCCTTGAACGCCGAGGTGCTCGGCCTACTCGATGAGGCTGTCAAGCGCGACCAGCGCGGCGGGGAAATCACGCAGCGCCTTGCGGAGCTCGTGAGGGAAGCAAGCCTCCCGGCGAGCGCTCCCAAGCCTGAAGATCTCATCCGAGAGTTGCGTGACGCAGGGCCGCGCGGTCTTTGACGCGAGCCTTCTGCTTCGCGCTGCGGTCGTAGACGACCCCGCCGCGCGCCGCTGGACGACCGACGCCGAGGCGGGGACGGTGCTTGCCTTCGCTCCGAGCCTCGTCTGGGCGGAAGTCGTCCATGCGTTGGCCCGCTATGTGCGGGCCGGCCACCTGTCGAGGGACGACGCCCAGGAGCGACTCGTGCGACTGCTGCAGCTTCCGATCGCGTCCGAGCCGACCGAGGTGCTGGCGCTAGGCGCGCTGCCCCGCGCGTTGGCTGCAGGGATGAGTGGATACGACGCGCTCTATCTCGTTCTCGCAGACGCGACGGATGCGACGCTCGTAACGGCGGACCGTCGGCTCGCAGAAGCGGCGTCGCGTGCCGAACTCATTCCGTAGTCGTTCCGGCGCCGGAAAACAGCGGTAGCTCGTTAGCGTCCCCGGATGCGCCGCACCTGGATCGTCGCAATCCTCGTCGCCGCCGTCACCTTCGGGACGGGCATCGCGCACTTCGGAGGCGCGCCCTCGCTTCTGACGTTCGGCATCGCGACGCTCGCGCTTGCCGGCCTCGCGTGGATCGTCGCCTTCGCGACGGAGCAGGTGGGGGAGCGATTCGGCCCCGCGGTGACCGGGCTTCTCCAGTCGACGCTGGGCAACCTGCCGGAGTTCTTCATCGTCGTGTTCGCCCTCTCCGCCGGCGAGCTCGTCGTGGCCCGCGCATCGATCCTCGGCTCGATCTTCGCGAACGCGCTCTTCGTGCTCGGGCTCGTGATCTTCGCGGGCTCGGTCGAGTCCAGCGACGGCGTGATGCGCTTCCAGCAGCGCCTGCCCAAGGACAACGCGACGCTGCTGATCCTCGCGAGCTTCCTCATCGTCGTACTCGGCATCTCCGTCAGCAGCGGCGACAAGGCCTCGCACCACATCACTGCGATCTCCGTTGTCGGCTCCGTCGCCCTCCTCGTGACGTAC
Organism: Gaiellaceae bacterium; assembly: GCA_045806505.1. Taxonomy (GTDB): domain Bacteria; phylum Actinomycetota; class Thermoleophilia; order Gaiellales; family Gaiellaceae; genus DASVFB01. The sequence goes on along the minus strand of JBJMJE010000177.1, from coordinate 17,885 downwards.
GGGTTCTGGCTGTTCGACTACCTGCGCTCCGACACGCCGGTCGACGCGCAGGAAGCGCGAGGCCCCGCGATTCCGCTCTGGCTCGCGCTCGCGATCCTCGCCGCTGCGGGCGTCGGCGCCGCGTTCGTCGCCGACTGGTTCATCGGGGCGCTTTCACCGGCAATGGAGCAGATCGGCGTTCCCAAAGCGTTCGCCGGCCTCGTGATCGTCGCCATCGCCGGGAACGCCGTCGAGAACACGACGGGCGTCGTCCTCGCGCTGAAGGGCGATGCCGACCTCGCGATCTCCGTCGTCAAGAACTCGGTCGCGCAGATCGCGGCGTTCCTGTTTCCGGCGCTCGTGCTCGTCTCGCTTCTCTTCGAGACGCCGCTGACGTTCTCGATCGCGCCGGTCTACATCGGAGCGCTGCTGCTCACGGCACTCGCGCTCTGGCAGATCACGGGAGACGGCGAGGCCACGAAGTTCGAAGGCGTGGCGCTGATCGCGCTGTACGTGATCCTCGCCGTCTTGACGTTCTACGAGTGAGTTGTTCTAGCTCGGCTGGATCAGCGCGCCGTCATCCCACGTCCAGCCGGTTGGCGTGACGACAGCTCCACCGTCGTCCCACGTCCAGCCTCTCGGCAGCGAGATGTCTGCGCCGTCCCAGGTCCAGCCGGTCTGCAGCGGAACCGACGCGGTGTCGTTCACGAACGTCGCGCCGAACGGCGATGCGACGCGCCCCGAGTCGTCCCAGGTCCAGCCGTCCGGGCTGATCAGCTCTCCCTTTGCGTCCCATGTCCAGCCGTCAGGGCTGAGGAAGGCGCCGGCGTCCCACGTCCAGCCGGTGGGGACGCGGGTCGCGACGGGGTCGGCTGTGGCCGTGCCGGCGAAAGCCAGCACGCCGAGTGCAACTGTGAGCAAGAGCAGGAAGGTCTTCACGTGCGGGCGGCAGTTCATCGCAGTTCCCTTCTCGGGTGGACTTCGGGGGCGATTCCGAAGCGTGCAGGAAATCCACTATTGAGAAAGTCGAGCCGCAGCACATCCCTCGAAAGGGTGTTCGCGCCCCGGTTAGACCTTGCCCCACTTCCAGCCGGCACACATGATCGAGGCGAGGACGAGGGCGACGAGGACCGCAAGGCGAGTGAAGAAGACGTAGTGCCGCATGTTGTTGTGACTCCTTTGGGGGGTGGGGAGGAGAGGTGGGTGGGACGCGTGAATGATCGGCGATTCCGCGCACCGAACCATCCCCCGGTTGGGTGTTATTACCTATGCGGCTGCGTCGACGGCCGGCAGCTCGAACGTGAAGGTCGAGCCGGCGCCCTCGCGCGAGGTAACCCAGATGCTGCCGCCCATGTGCTTCACGAGCTCGTGCGAGATGTACAGCCCCAGGCCCAGTCCTCCGACCCCGCGGGTCATGTTCGGGTCGAGCCGGTGGAAGCGCTCGAAGATGTGCTCCTGGTGCTCGGGAGCGATGCCGATGCCTTCGTCCGTCACGCTGAAGCGCACCCGGTCACCCGCGTTCATGACGCGCACTTCGACGCGACCGCCGTCGGGCGAATATTTGATCGCGTTCTCGGTCAGGTTCACGAGGATCTGGCGCAGCTTGTCCTGATCGGCGAGGACGTGGGACACCTCGGGCTCCACGGTCAGGTCCAGCGTGAGACCCGCCGGGAGACGATGTCGCGCAGCGTCGACGATCGAGCGCGCGACCTCGGCGCCGTCGAGCTCCACGATCTCGAAGATCTCGCGGTTCGCGTCGAGGCGGCTCGCCGACAGCGCGCGATCGAGCAGGCGAGCGAGCCTTCCGGCTTCGTCCGAGACGATGTCGAGCAGCGTGTCGCGCATCTCGTCGTCGACGTCGCGCTTCTGCAGCGTCAGCGCCGCGCCGTAGACGGATGTGAGCGGCGTACGCAGCTCGTGCGAGATGACTGCGATGAACTCGTCCTTCAGCCGGTCGAACTCGCGCAGCTGCTCGAGCGCGCGATGCAGCCACCGCTCGTGCAGCGCGACGGTGATCATCGGGCCGACGACGATGATCGAGATCCACGGCGAGCGGTTCCACAGAACGACGAGCGTGATGATCAGCGACGTCATGACGAGGAACGGCAGCGTCGTCGAGTAGAGGTAGCGCAGCAATAGCGCGCGCCAGCTCAGCCTCCGCGTGCGCGCGATGACGGCCGAGAGGAACACCATGTCGACGACGTAGAACGCGGCGGCGCCGAGGCATGACGCAATGATGATCGAGCCGAGCTGGTCGTTCCCGAACGGCGCGGCCGCGAGACCGGCGAGGATCGCGGCGCAGACGTAGACGCCGGTGTTGAAGACGACGCGGGTGGGCGGTCTCCGGCGTCCGGCCTCGACGATGGCCATGGTCAGCAATCCGACGATGCCGGCCGCCTCCCAGCCGTAGATCACGCCGGTTGCGACGATCGACACGATGGCGAGCGAGGTCGTCCCCGCGCCGACGTTGACGCCCTCGATCGGCAGCGGGAAGGCCTCGGCCGCGGTCGCGGCGGCCAGCAGGCCGGCGATGCCGGCCACCTCGGCCCAGGTCGGCGGATCCGCGACGAGTGACACGACCGCCGCCACGATCCCGACGATTGCCAGCACCGCGACGGGAATCACGACCGGCAACGACCGAACGGTGTCCGCCTTGAGCGCCAGGGGCGACCAGCGGAACGGCGGATCGCTTCGCCATTGCCTCCAGCGGCTTTTCTGCGGACGGCTGTTCGCGATTCCCTGGGAGCTCAAATTGATCGCTTCCTTCCGGAGGCCGCTCCCCGGAATGTCACAACGCCGCTGGGCTTTCGCCGAGTATGACACCGAACGCTGACCCTGGAAAGGCCGCCCGCCCAGGTGTTGCCGCTCGCTCTACGATCGTCGGCGTGGACGGCACGCGGCTCCGGAGCGCGGCGTATCCGGTCCGGCTTGCACTTGTCCGTCTTCGTGCAGCGCCGGGCCGCGCCGCTCTCGTCGCGCTCGGGATCGCCGCGGGCGCGGCGATGCTCGCGCTCGCGGCCGGCGGCAGCGCGGCGGTGCGTGACCGGGCGGTGTCACAGGAGCTCGCGCGAATCGGACCATCGGACTCGTCGCTCCAGGTCGTGTGGAGCGGCGTGCCGGCTCAGGCGTCGGCGTCGGTGTCGAGTCTCGACTCGGAGGCGCGCCGCGCGCTGACGTCGATCGTCCCGGGCAGGCCGTTCGGCGTCTCGCTCTTCCGGCAGGCGCAGTTCGGCGGCGCGCTCGTCAACCTCGGGGGTGTCGACGGCCTCCGGAGCTGGGTCCGGCTCCGTAGCGGTCGCCTGCCGCGACGCTGCACGGCGCAGCAGTGCGAGCTCGTGCTCGTCGGCGGGAGCGGCCGGCTACCGCGCCTGCCGTTCCTGCACGTCGTGGGACGCGGGGCCCTGACAAACGATGCGCCCCTCACCGCGTACTTCGGCGATCGCGGCGGAAGCGGGCCGCCGCTGCTGCTCGCCGAGGGCGCGCTCGCGCTCGGAAGGGCGCCGCTTCCCGACGCGGAGCTGATTGCCCGCACCTTCGGGTGGGTGCTGCCGATCGCCCCCGGCTCGCTGCACGACTGGGAGATTCCCGGGCTTGCACGCCAGGTGGACCGCGAGGCGGTCCGGCTCGCGGCGGTCGATCCCGTCTTCAGCGTCTCCGCGCCGCTCGACTCGCTCGCGTCGGTGCACGCGAAGGCGCGTGTCGCCGGCGAGCGGCTCCTGCTGATCGGCGGCGATGTTGCGGTCCTCTTGCTCGCGTTCGCCGTTCTCGCAGCGGCGCGGCGACGGCGAGACACGGACGACGCGCGGCGGCGGCTGACGTGGTCGGGAGCACGGTGGTCGCAGCTCGCGACGTTCACCGCCGTCGAGCCTGCGCTCGTCGCTCTCGTGGCCGTCTGCGTGGGCTGGGCCGCGGGCGCGCTCTTTGCCGCTCTGCTGGCCCACTCGCTGGACACCGATGCGGCTCCCGCCCTCGCGCATTCGCTCCTCTCCGGACGAGGGCTCGCACTCGCCGCGCTGCTCGCCATCGTCTCGGCGGCGGTCGTCGTCGCCTCGCTGCGCGCGAGCGTCGCCTCGTTCGGCGGCTGGTCGCTCACGACGGCGGACGTCGCAGCGGTCGGCGCGATCGCGGCGGTGCTGCTTGCCGTCGCGCGCGGCGATACGAGCGCAGACTCCGTCGGCGGCGGCACCGGCGCGTTCCTGCTCCTGCTTCCCGCCCTCGTGGTCTTCGCTGCTGCGGTGCTCGCGGCGCGGCTGCTCGCGCCGGTCTTCCGCATGCTGGGACGCGCGCACGGGCCGCTGCCCGTGCGGCTGGCCGCAGTGTCGCTCGCGCGGCGCGGCGGCACTGCGATCGTCGCCTCGGCGTTCCTCGTCGTCAGCGTCGGCGTCGCGCTCTTCGCCGTCTCGTATCGTGCGACGCTCGAGCGCGGACAGCGTGACCAGGCGGCGTTCGCCGTGCCCGCCGACTACGTGCTGTCGGAGAACCTCGACCGTTTCGTGCCGCTACAGGGCGTAGCTCCGCGAGCCTTCGCGCGCCTCGGTGACACCGTGACGGTTGCGCGCGCGGCGGCGGATGCACGCGGCCGCGACGTGACGCTGCTCGCGCTGCCGGCGCAGGCGGTTCCGCGCCTGAACGGCTGGCGCAGGCGACCGACGGCGCAGCTCGGGCCGAGCGCACGCCTGCGCGGGCTCGACCTGCACTCGCGCCGCTTCACATTGCCGTTCATGCTCCACGGCGGCCCGGTCGTGTTGACGCTCGACGTGCTGAAGCCGCGCGGCGACTTCGCCGCGGTGGAGCTCGGGACGGCGACGCCGGGGACGCACGTTCTGCACGCGAACGTCCCCGTCGGCGGCCGCGCCGTGGCGCTGCGACTCGGATATCCGCCGATCGCGGCGTTCCTCGCCGGGCACCGCGAGAGCGGCACGACGCTCTCCGTCTCGAACGCTTCGCGCGGAGTGCTCACGCTGCGCGCGCCGTTCTCGAGCTGGATCGGCAGCGGCGGCGTTCGCGTCGAGGGCGGCCGGATCCGTTACATCGTCAACCGCGCGGCGGTGTCGCTCCTGCGCCCGAAGCAGACGACCGACGGCGTGCCGGTGCCGGTGCTCGCAACGCCGGGGATTGCCGCACTCGGGGACGTCGTGTCGCTGAAGGTGAACGACGCGCCGCTCACGGTGCAGGTCGCGGGACGGGTGCCGCTCGTGCCGTCGGTGGACGGCGAGGCGATCGTCGCCGATCGCGACCGTGTGATGACGGCGGTGAACGCAGTACGACCGGGCACGCTGCGCCCGAACGAGGCCTGGGTGCTGCGGGCGCGACCGGATGCGCGTCAGCAGCTGGCGCGCCCGCCGTTGAATCGCCTTGCCGTCGCGTCGCGTACGGCGCAACTGCGCGAGCTTCGGTCGGATCCGCTCGCACGCGGCACGCTCGCGATCCTCGGCGCGACCGCGCTCGCCGCGCTCGTGCTCGCGCTCGTCGGCCTGTTGCTGATCGTCGTCACGGATCTACGCGACGAGACGGGCGAGCTGTTCGACCTCCGCGCGCAGGGGGTGTCGGCGCGTGAACTGCGGCGCTACCTGCGCGTTCGCGCGGCGCTCGTGGCGGTCGCGGGAGTCGTCGGCGGCGTCGTGACCGGCGCGATTCTCGTCTCGCTCGTCTCGTCGGTCGTCAGCGTCACCGCGGGTGCGACGACGCCGGTCCCGCCGCTCGTCGTCTCCCTCGACTGGCCGATCCTGTTCTTCGGCTTCGTCGCCTTCCTCGCGGCCGCGACTCTGGTCGTCGGCGCGGCGAGCTCGAGGACGCCGGCGTGACCGCGGTCGAGACGCGCGACGTCTTCCGGATCTACGGGGACGGCAATGCGGTCGCGCTCCAGGGACTGACGATGACCGTGCAGCCGGGCGAGATCGTCGTCGTGTTCGGGCCGAGCGGCTCCGGTAAATCGACGCTGCTGCGCATCCTCGCGCGGCTCGACATGCCGTCGGCCGGAACCGTGACGGTCTTCGGCGAGGATCTACGCGAGCTGCGGCGCGCGTCTCTGCGCGAGTACCGGTCGCGCGTGCTCGGCTACCTCGACCAGCACTACTCGCGTGCTCTGGCGCCCGAGCTGACGGCGCGCGAGCTCGTCGCGCTCCAGCCTGCGCTCCTCGGCGTCGAGGACGACGAGCGGCTGAAGCGTGCGGACGACCTGCTCGAGCGCATCGGCCTCGGCGACCGAGCCGACGCGCATCCGCACGAGCTGTCCGGCGGTGAGCAGCAGCGCGTCGCGCTCGCGTCGGCGATCGCGCATCGCCCGAAGCTGCTCGTCGCGGACGAGCCGACGGGAGAGCTCGATGCCGCGAACGCGCGCACTGCATACGGGCTCATCCGCGAGCTCGCGCGTGAGGAACAGCTCACGGCGATCGTCGTGAGCCACGATCCACAATCCGCGTCGATCGCGGACCGCGTGCTGCACATCCGCGACGGCCGCGTCAGCGCGGAGTCCGTGTCGGAGCGCGGCCACGCCGAAGAGATCGTCCTCGCGCGCGGCGGCTGGCTGCGGTTGCCGGAGGAGCTGCTGCGCGTGAGCGGCATAGCCGGCCGTGCGAGCGCGCGCGTCGAAGACGGCGGCATCGTCGTCTCACCCGCAGCGGAACGTGCCGCCGCCGCGACGGAGATCACGACCGCGCGCATCCAGGCGCCGCCGGGTCAGGTCGTCGCGGAGCTGCGCGGCGTGACGAAGAGCTACGGCGTGCGCCGCGTCCTCGACGGTGTCGATGCGGCGTTTCGCGGCGGGTGCCTCACCGCCGTGACCGGCCGCTCCGGCTCCGGCAAGACGACGCTGCTCCACGTGCTCGCCGGCCTCGATGCGCCCGACGAGGGGGAGGTCATCGTCCTCGGTCGCGCGCCCGACGAGAGAGTGCGGCGCAGCGACGTGGCGCTCGTGGCGCAGGACGCGCACCTGATCCCGTTCCTGAGCGCGCGCGAGAACGTCGAGCTCGTGCTCGAGCTTCGCCGCGCCGATCGCAGCGCGGCCGTCGAGGCGCTGCAGGCCGTCGGGCTCGGCGAGCTCGTCGACGAGCGGGTGTCGCGGCTCTCGACCGGGGAGCGGGAGCGCGTGGCCCTCGCACGCGCTATCGCGGCGCGGCCGAAGCTGCTGCTCGCGGACGAGCCGACGGCGCGGCTCGACGAGACGAACGCGCGGACGATCGGTGCGCTGTTCGCGGCGCTCGCCGCCGAGACCGGCACCGCCGTCGTCTGTGCGACGCACGATCCTGCGCTCATCGAGCAGGCCGACGTGCAGCTACCGCTCGATCAGCTGGACGAATCGGTCTAGCGCAGCGTCCGTCCGCTCGGTCTCGCCGGTCGCGAGCCGGTCGAGGAGCAGGCCGCGCACGACGGCGATCATCAGCGTTGCCGTCGCCGTGTCCGGCGGCTCGACGCTCCACTCGCTCGCGATGACGCCGAGCCAGTCCGCGACCATCGCCTTGGCGCCGCCCGCGTAGCGCTCGGGATGCGTCATCGCGTCGACGTACACCTCGAAGAAGAGGCGCAGGAACGGCACCCGCTCGTCCGCGGCGATCCAGCCCCAGATCGTGTGCAGCGTCGCCGCGTCCGAGGTGTCGGGCGCGCGGCGCCACTCGGCGAGAAGCGCGGCCTCTCGCCGACGCGCCTCGGCCAGCACCGCGGTGACGAGTTGCTCCTTGCTGCCGAAGTCGTAGAGCAGCATGCGCGTGCTCGTGCCGAGCGCCGCCGCAAGCGGTCGCAGGCTGAGGCCGGCGAGGCCGTTCTCCAGGACGTAGCCGGTCGCCTTCGCGAGCGTTGCGGCACGGCGGTTCGGATCAGGAGGTCTTCCCTTGCTGCTCATTTATTGATACGTTCGTTTCAGAAATTATGGCACGGCTGGCGGTCGTCACAGGTGCAGGAAGCGGCGTCGGGCGCGCGACGGCCGAGGCGCTCGCGGCGCGCGGCCTGCGCGTGGTGTGCGTCGGGCGCCGCATCGAGCCGCTGCGCGAGACCGTCGAGCTGATCGCCTGCGGGGAGGCGGTGTCGGCGGACGTCGCCACGGAGGACGGCGTTGCGTCGGTCCACGCAGCCGTCGGCAGCGACGCCGTCGCGACGATCGTCCACGCGGCCGCGATCGAGGGCCTCGTGACGATGGCAGACACGGACCGCTCGACATTCGAGGCACTCGTCGCCACGAACCTCGGCGGCCCGTTCTTCCTCACGCAGGCGTTGCTGCCGGCGCTCGCAGGCGGCTCGGTCGTCTTCGTCGGCAGCGTTGCAGCCGTCCGCGGCCGGGACCACCACGCCGCGTACGGCGCGACGAAGGCTGCGTTGCTCGGGCTGACGGTGAACCTCGCCGCGGAGCTCGCGCCGAGCGTGCGCGTCAACTGCGTCTGCCTCGGCGGGGTCAACACGCCGATGCTCGCGCAGGCAGTCGCCGACTACACGGCGGCGGTTGGCGAGGCGAGCGCGCAGGCGACGCTCGCGGTCGAGCGGCCGCGCATGCTCCTCGGCGTTGCAGAGCCGCAGCTCGTCGCGCAGTCGATCGTCCACCTCGCGCTCGACGCCGGCTTCACGACGGGCAGCGTCCTCTACGCCGACGGCGGCTACACCGCGCGCTGAACGACGCGTCGCGCGGCGCGCACAGCCGGCAGGCGGATCGAAAAGCGCGTGCGGCCTGGCGTGCTGCGTACCTCGACGGCGCCGCCCATGGCGCGCGCCAGCTCGTCGACGATCGCCAGCCCGAGGCCTGTGCCGACCGCCCGGCTGCCGGCGTAGCGCGAGTAGAGGTAGAAGCGCTCGAACGCGTGCTCGACCTCGTCCGGCCGCAGCCCGGGCCCGTCGTCCTCGACCGCCAGCGTTCCGTTGCACGCGACGATGCGCACGGTTCCGCCGGCGGGCGTGACGCGAAGCGCGTTCTCGACGAGGTTCGAGAGCGCTTGCACGAGACGGTCGGCGTCGCCGGATGCGCAGGCGTCTCCGTCCGCGTCGAGGACGAGGTCGATGCCGAACGCATGCGCCTGCGGCTCGTGCCGATGCAGGCATTCCGTCGCGATCTCCGCGAGGTCGACGTCTTCGCTGCGGACGCTGAACTCCCGCCGGTTCATCCGGGCGAGGTCGAGGAGGTCGCGCACGAGACGGTCGAGGCGCGCGCCCTCTTTCGCGATCGTCGCCGCGGCCGCGTCGGCGCCGATCGTGCCGTCGGCAAGCCCCTCCGCGTAGCCGAGCACTGCCGTGAGCGGCGTCTTCAGCTCGTGGCTGACCGAGAGCAGGAACGCCCTCTCGGCGTCGCGCGCATGCTCGAGCTCCGACGCCATGTGGTTGAACGACTCCGCCAGCGACGCGAGCTCGGCGGCGCCTTCGGCTGGAACGGGTCCGGGCGCGTCGCCTGCGGCTAGCCGCTCCGTCGCGGCCGCCACACGCCGGAGCGGACGCGCGATGCGGCGCGCGAGCAACAACGAGACGACCGCCGCGAGCGCCAGCCCGATTCCCGCCGCGACGAACAGCCCCTCGAGGTACGGCCGCCAGGCGCGCGTGCCCCGCGGGCGCAGCAGTACGAGCGCCTTCCGAGCGACGGGACGCGCCGCGTAGAACCATTGCTTGCCGTCGACAGAGATCGTCCCGTTGCCCGGTCGCCCGCTCGGCAGGTACTTCGACGGACGACCGAGCGGCGCGACCACGACACGCTCGTGCTGGCGGACGAGGAACGGCCGCAGCGTCTTGAGGTGCGCGAGCGGCAGCAGCGCGACCTGTTCGCGCTCGGCGAGCAGGTCGGCTTGCTGCGAGACGTCCTGGAGGACGGAGCGGTCGACGGCTCGTCGCGTGAGGACGGCCCCGGCGACGAGCGAGATCGCGGCCGAAAGCAGGACGACGAACGCGATGGCGGCGAGCAGCTGCGTCCGGAGGCTGCGTGCGCGCACCGTTACGCGCGGCCGAGCTTGTAGCCGACGCCGCGGACCGTCTGCACGAGTTCCGGCCGCCCGAGCTTGCGGCGGAGCGTCGCGACGTGCATGTCGACCGTGCGCGTTCCGCCGGGGAACGCGAGTCCCCAGACGCGGTCGAGGAGCAGCTCGCGCGTCAGTACGCGGTCGGGGTTGCCGAGCAGGATCGAGAGCAGGTCGAACTCGCGACTCGTGAGCGCGACCGGCTCGCCCGCGACGCGCACCTCGCGGGCGTCGCGAAGCACGACGACGTCACGCGCGGAAAGCTTCGCCTCCTCGAGCCACGGCTCCGCCCGGCGCAGCACCGCCTTCACGCGCGCGACGAGCTCGCGCGGTGAGAACGGCTTGGTGAGGTAGTCGTCGGCGCCGAGCTCGAGGCCGCTGACGCGATCCGGTTCTTCGTCCCGCGCCGTGAGCATGAGGATCGGGACGCGCGAGTCCGAACGGATGCGCCGGCATACCTCGAAGCCGTCCATGTCCGGCAGTCCGATGTCGAGGACGATGACGCGCACGGGCCGGCGCTCGACCTCTGCAAGCGCCTCCTCGCCGCGTTCGGCACGCACGACGGTGAAGCCGTCGCGCTCGAGGTACGAGTGGACGAGCGTTGCGATGCTGTCTTCGTCTTCGACCACGAGCGCGGTGCCTCCCCAGGCGTGCTCGTTCACGGCGCGGCTCAGCGTCTCGTCGCGACGACGATCGAGGCGGCTGCGGCTCCGTCGCGGACCGTCGTGGCGACGAACCCGCGGCGGAGCCGCGTGAGCGGCACGGTCCGGCCGGCGAGCGTGACGTCGGCGGTCGACGCGACCGGCACCGCCACGGTCGTCCCGTCCTTCTCGAGCAGCGTCAGCGTCGTCGGTGTCAGCGCGCGAATGCGCCCCCGGTCGACGCGGTAGTCGTGGATGACGCCGCCCTCACTCGTGACGACCTCGGCGCGCACGAGTTTCGGCCCGAAGAAGAAGCTGCCGAGGGTCGAGAGGCTCGCTGCGCCGCCCTGGGCGAGGGCCAGGGCGGCGACGGCGGCCGCAGAGGCTGCAGGTGTGACGAACCTGCGCACGGGTCGGATTGTGCGACGCAAAGATGAGCATCCAGGGCCGAGACGTGTAAGGACGGCGTAAAAGCGTGGAGGCCGTGGCGGCGGCGAAGCCGTCGCCGCCCGCCGGCCTCCACGCTTCCTCCGAGCCTCAGCCGGTGATGGTCGTGGTCGGCGGCTCGTGCTCGCCGACGTGCACCGCCGGTGTCGACTCGACCTGCGCGAGCGTCGATCGCCACGGAGCGCGAATGCGAACGGTGATCCGGTCGCCCAGGGTGAGGTCGGTTGGAGAGATCACCGTCGGCACCTTGCCCTGCCAGCGCAGGAAGATCGTCTCGGGCCCGTACGTGAACGTCTGCTGTCGCGCGTTGCCGAGCACGAGTCGCAGGGCACGGCGATTGCCGCCGCGGACGTCCACGGCCAGCGTGCTCGTCCCCGCCGGCGCGGCGACCCTGCCGCGGAAGAGGAAGAGCGGGTACGTCGGCCGGTTCGGCTTCGCGACGCGGTCGGCGACGATTCCCGCCGGCCGCGACTCGACCTGCGCGAGCGACGCGTCGTACGGCGCGCGCACGTTCACGACGACCCAGTCGCCGGCGCGGAGGTCGTTCGAGTGAACGACCGTCGGCACACCGTGCGACCACCTGAGGAACTCGGTGCCGGTTCCGACTGCGAAGTTCTGGTCGACGCTGGCGCCGAGCATCTTCTTCAGGGCGATGCGGTTGCCGCCCTCGACGGTGACCGCGATGGAGGTCGCGTTCGCGGGCGGCGTGGCCAGCAGGTGCCCGCGGAAGATGTAGTGCGCTCGGACGCCGCCTCCCTGGGCGGCGCCAGAGGCGAAAAGTGCGAGGGACAGAGCCGCCAGAGCGACTCGAAGGGTTCTCTTGCCGGTCATGCTCGCTGCCTCCGTTCGTTGGGAACCGAACGAAATGTCCCCGGTGGGCGTCTGCTGCCGGTGAAGGCTGCGTAAGACGGACGTAAAACGGCCTTGCTACTTCGCGATGCGCCCGGGTCGCAGCGGGCGCGCGTGCGCGCTGACCTTCTCGAGGGCGCGCGCGAGCGCCTTGACATCGGCGTCGTCGAGGTGGCGCGCGAAATGCTCCTCGATCCCGTGCCGGTGGTGCCGACGGGCGCGCTCGAGCGTCTCGCGGCCGGCGTCGGTGAGAACGACGCGCACCGATCGGCGGTCGTTCTCGGGCCGCACGCGGCGGACGAGACCGGCGGCCTCCATGCGGTCGACGACGCGCGTGAAGCCGCTCTTGCTGTAGAGGATCCGCTCTGCGAGCTGGTTCATCCGCAGGCCCTCGGGCGCATCTTCGAGATGGATCAGCGCGTCGTACCACCGCAGCGGGATGCCCGCGTCGCGCTCGAGCTCGCGGTCGAGCACGTCCGCGAGCGCGAGGACGCTCTCGAAGTAGAGCCGCCACGCCCGCAGGCGCTCCGGCGGCGGGCTTGACAACGATGATTGCGTATGAGAATGTTCGCTCTGCAACAGTTGTAGAGCGTACCATATCGATCGGAAGGAGCGGAGATGGCAGTCGTTTCCCAGGAGCAGAGTCGGCTCGGCTACCTGCTCGACAGCGGCGAGGGCGAGGCGTTCTGGCTCCTCGGCATGCTCGAGGTGGTCAAGATCGGCGGCGCGTCCACGAACGGCGAGTACGGACTGCTGGAGATCACCATCCGCGCCGGCGAGGGCTCGCCGTGGCACGTGCATCCGGACGAAGACGAGTGGTTCTACGTGCTCGAGGGCGAGTTCACCGTCTACGTCGGCGACGAGCGGCTGACGCTCACGCCCGGCTCCTTCGCGTTCGGCCCGAAGGGCGTCCCGCACACGTTCATCGGCGAGGTCGACGGATCGAAGGCACTGGTCGGCTTCGCTCCGTTCCACTTCGAGGGTTTCCTGCGCGAGGTCGGCGAGCCTGCGCCCGAGCGCGTGCTGCCGCCGCCGATGGAAGGACATCCCGACATCGCGCGTCTCCTGCCGATCGCCGAGCGGAACGGCATGCAGATCCTCGGGCCGCCCGGACCGCCGCCCGGGCGCTAGACCGCGAGCGGTAGGCGCTGCGGCGTCGTGAAGCGCGCCGCCTCGGCGCGCGCCGCCTCGACGAACGCTTGTGCCGCGCCGGACTCGCCGCGGCTCGCAGCCCATGCGATTCCGATCCGCCGCGGCGGTAGGCCGCACGACAGTTCGATCACCTCGACGTCCGGACCGAGGCAAAGCGTCGAGAGGCGCGGCAGGAGCGCGGACCCCATGCCCGCGGCGACGAAGGCGTAGATCGTCTCGAAATCGTACGAGCCGACGACCCAGTTCGGCTCGAGGTTGTTGGAGTGGAAGTAGTCGGTGAGCTGGCAGGTCTTGCCGGTGTTGAACGCGACCAGCGGCATCGCGGCGAGCTCGTGCAGAGCAGGCGCGACGGTTCGGCTTCCCGCGCGAACGACGAGCACGTACTCGTCCTCGAGGAGCGTCACATGCTCGAACTCCTTGTCGTGCACCGGCAGTTGCACGAACGTGATGTCGACCTCGCCGGAGCGTGCCATGGCCAGCAACTCCTCCTCGTTCTTGCCGATCGAGACTCGGATCACGACGTCGCCGCGCTCTTCGTCGAGCCGCCGGCAGATCCCGGGGATGAGCGCGCCGACGCCGCGCCCGAAGAAGCCCACGCGGATGGGATCGAGCTCGCCCGCCGTCAGGGAGTGGAGATCCGCCTGCGCGCTCGCAAGCTGCTCGCCGATCGCGTGCGCGTGTCCCATCACGATCTCGCCTGCGCGCGTCAGCCGGACGGGTTGCGAGCCGCCGGGGCGCTCGATCAGCTTCTGCCCGACGACGCGCTCGAGCGTCGCGATCTGCTGGCTGATGGCCGACTGCGTGTAGCCGAGCTTCGCGGCCGCCCGGTTGAACGACGCTTCGCTCGCAACGGCATCGAGCGCGAGGAAGTGCCGCAACTCGACGCCGACCCAGCCGTTCTTGGGCTTGAGCATCGTCCGATGATAGACGGGTGCGCGACCGGTTCTAAAGCGCGATTACGTGCGTCGATCGCGCGATAAGCCCGGCAAAACACGCGACCGCGGCCGAGACGTACGCTGCATCGTGGCCCAGTACCTGATCCGCCGGATCCTCTGGGCGATCGTCCTCTTCGTCGCGATCACGATGGTCGCGTACATCATCTTCTTCATCATCCCGGCGAACCCCGCGCAGCTCGCGTGCGGGCAGCGCGCGAGCCCCTCGTGCATCCGGAACGCGAGTCAGAACCTCGGTCTCGACCGGCCGGTCTACGAGCAGTACGGACGGTTTCTGCAGCGGCTGGTCGTCCATCGCGACCTCGGGACGTCGTACATCAACCGCCAGAGCGTCAACGAGACAGTGCTGAACGCCGCTCCCGTGACGGCGTCCCTCGTGTTCGGCGGCGCCGTGCTGTGGATGCTGATCGCACTGCCGATCGGGATCCTGTCGGCGCTGCGGCCGCGCTCGCTGCTCGACAGAACGTCGATGGTGTTCGTCCTGATCGGCATCTCCGCGCACCCGGTGTGGATCGGGCTCATCCTCGCGTACGTCGTCGGCTTCAAGCTCGGCTGGACGCCCATCACCGGCTACTGCGACTTCTTCAATCCCGCGACGGATTGCGGCGGCCCGACGCAGTGGGCGTACCACATGATCCTGCCGTGGATCACGTACGCGGTGTTGTTCGCGGCGCTCTACGTGCGGATGATCCGCGCGAACGTCATGGAGGCGTCGGGTGAGGACTACGTCCGCACGGCGCGCGCAAAGGGAGCGCCGGAGTACGTCGTGATCCGCTCGCACATCCTGCGGAACGCGCTGTTGCCGGTCGTGACACTTCTCGGCATGGACATCGGGGTCGCGCTCGGCGGGGCGATCTTCACCGAGACGGTGTTCGCGCTACCGGGTCTCGGTCAGACGGCGCTCGCGGCGATCACGAACTTCGACCTGCCGACGGTGCAGGGCGTGGTCGTCTTCGCGACGATCGCGATCATCGTCTTCAACCTCGTCGTCGACCTGCTCTACGTGGTGATCGACCCGCGCATCCGTCTGACCTAGACGACGAGGACGACCGCGAGTGCCGCCAGCACCGTTGCCGTGGCGCCGGTTGCCACGCCGCGCCAGCGGATCAGCTTCTCGAACGCGATCAGTGCCGCGACGAATGCCATCCACGCGACGCTCATCGCACCGAGCGCGAACAGCGACGCCATCAGCGCCCAGCAGCAACCCACGCACCACGCGCCGTGCTTCGCGCCCATCCGAACCGCGCCGCCGGGCCCGTCCTGCCACGCACGGACGAGGAAGCCGAACGGGCTCCGGCACCTGCCGAGGCAGGCGTCCTTGAACGGCGTGAGCTCGTACAGCGCAGCGCCGAGCAGCGTCGCTCCGGCGAGCCAGCGGCCGGCGCGGTCCCATGCGAAGACGTCGCCGACGACGTTGCCGCCTGCCTCGGCGAGCGTGAACGCGAGCACCCCGACGGCGGTCCACGTCGCGAGGTAGCCGACGACGAACAGGAGCGGAGAAAGCGGCGAGCGCTCCTCGAGCATCCGCGAGTAGAGCGTGACCGTCGGCCAGACCGACGGCAGCATCATCGCGGCCGTCATCACGACCCAGACGCCGAGGAACCAGCCGAGCGTGCCGAGGCTCGTCCAGGAGCCTTCGTCCATCCCGCGCGTCGTGTCGACCGACCGCCACCAGCCGGCGCCCGCGAGCGCAAGGAGGAGCACGACGAGCCAGAGGCGCGTTCGCGCGGGCGCAAGGGCGATGCGCTGCGGCGCCGTCGTCAACGCCTATGCGGTACCGAGCGCAAGATCCCCCTCACGTGCACCAGCGTATCGCTCAGCGCGCCCCCGCCATGTCGGCGGACGGATGAAGCAGCGGCACGAGCGGCCTCCAGCTCCGTTCGAGGAGCGCGACGAGTGACGGCGGCGTGATCACCCGGATCTGCACGCGCGTCGGTCGCGGCCGGTGCCGGACGTAACCCGTGGGCGTCCAGCGGAGCAGCCGTGAGCCGAGGACGAGGCACGGCGCGCCGTCCTCGAGGACGAAGGTGCCGTCGGGGAGGTCGTCGAGGGCAGCAGTCCGGTGAGCGGACAGCCGCTCGCGGTGGAGCTGTGCGTCGATCGCGTCAGCGCCGGTCTGTCGCGGATGGATCTCGCTCCAGATCGCCGTGAGCTGCTCGTAATCTGCGCGCCGGCAGAGCGCGCACGGCCTGTGGCCGGCGGCGAAAGCCGTCGCCTCGTCGAGGAAGAAGAGCTCCGTGAAGCGGCCCGGCTGCATGAGCGGCGAGCGGTGCCAGCCACGGAACTCGAGCCGGCACGCAATCCAGCGTTTGCCGTTGAAGCGTCTGCGGATGTGGCCGTGCTCGTCGTGGAGGCAGCCGCGGTTGCCGTAGACGAGGCCGCGCGCAGGGTCCGCGATCAGCTCTCCGAGCGGGGTGACTCGATTTTGGCGCGGCACAGCGGGACCCTCCATCGCGCTCGCGATCGGTGCAGGTTACGGCCGCGCATGTCAGTCGTACAGGGAGCGTCCCGCCCCGGGCGCGGCGTTCGTCCCGTACGGCTCGACGTCCTCGATGTAGCCCGGCTGCTGCTCGACGCGCTCGAACCACGCGCACACGTTGGCGTACGCCTGCATGTCGATCCCGGCCTCGTGCGCGAGGTGCGCGTAGCCGTAGACCGCGATGTCGGCGATCGTGTAGCGGCCGCCGACGAAGAACTCGTGCGTCGCGAGGTGGTCGTCGAGGAGTCGGAGCACCCCGAGCGCGCCCTCGTTGCGCCGGATCGCCTCCGGATCCGACGGCTGGAGCCGTCCGACGAGGAGCCGGAAGCGGAGACCGCCCATCGTCGGGACCACGTCCGTCTGCTCGTACACGAGCCAGCGCACGACCTCCGCGAGCTCGAACGCGTCACCGGGCCAGAACGGCGTGCCTTGCGCGAGGTAGACGAGGATCGCGTTCGACTCGGGCAGGTAGCGGCCGTCGTCGGTCTCGAGCACGGGCGTCGTGCGGCTCGGGTTGATGCGCCCGTACTCGTCCGTCAGCGTGTCACCGTCGAAGATGTCGATTGGCACCCGCTCGTACGGCTGACCGAGTTGCGCCAGGAGCAGCCGCACCTTGAAGCAATTGCAGGATGCGGCGTAGTCGTAGAGACGCATACCGGTAGTCAAACTCCTGGGCCGGTCGAAACGTGAGACGGGGCCAGGAGCCCGATCGGACGGCTGGTAACGTCGCGTCGTGAACACGGCGGGCTGGACGGCGTCCGACGAGGGTTACCTGAGGGCGTATCAATGGGCTAGCGCGCTTGCCGGCGGAGCCGCGCTGCCACAAGAGGCGCCGCCGTTCCAGCTCGGCCCGGGCGAGGTCGCGCACATGCACTTCGCGGGGTTGGGCGTTGCGGGTTTCTTCGGCGAGGACAAGCCGTATCGGCCGGGCTTCCTCCTCGTCGGCGGGCCTGTCGGCCTCGCCGTCACCGGCGCGGCCAGCCTTGCCCGCAACGCGTCGAAGAAGGCCGAGGCCCGGCGCGCCGCCGTGCCGCGCTGGCACCGGCTCGGCATGGCCGACGTCACTGTGACGAGCCAGCGTCTGGTGGCGTCGGCGAACGCGCAGACCGGCGCCTTCTGGTACGCCGAGATGAGCCCGATGCAGATGGCGGCCGGCTCGGCAGGTGTCCCCGCCGTGCAGTTCCAGCAGGCGCGGCAGCCGATGCTCCGGCTCGAGTCGCCGTGGGCGCCGATGCTTTACGTGTTCGTGCATCGGATCGTCGACGGCCGGCCGCCGGGCGTGCCCGTGCCGCCGGGCGTGCTCGAGCGTGCGCAGCAGCAGGGACGCCTCCGCTAGCGCCGCACGACGAGGCTCCTTCCGCGCGTCGAGCGCGAGCGATTCCCCCTTCCGGGTGGCTAAAGCTCCCTAAAGCGGGCCGAAACAAAACGTAATTCCCGCTCGCGCGGCCACCGCCGTGCAGGCGCC
>JBJMJE010000176.1:0-14012 GCA_045806505.1 Gaiellaceae bacterium | reverse complement strand
TACCTGCTGAACGAGCCGGCACGCGTATCCGTCTACCTCGACGGCAAACGCATCGTGCTCGGAAGATCGTCGCGCCTGAAGTGGAAAGTCGACTGGCCGGTGCATGCTCGTCCCGGCAGGTACGGGCTGACCGTTACGGCGCGCGACGCAGCGGGGCACCTCTCCAACGCGACGCTGCCCGTCGTCGTGATAGTCCCGCTCGAAGTGCTAACGAAGTACGTGACGGTGCGCCCGCGCCGGCGCTTCGTCGTGCGCATCCGGGACGACGCCCGCGCGTATTTCTGGCGACTCGGGAGCGACAGTGGCTTTGCGAGCTCGAGAGTGCTTCGGCTTCGGGCGCCGAAGCGGCCCGGGCACTACCGGCTCGTCATCAGGCAGGACCACGTGGCGCACGTCGTTCGCGTCGTCGTCACGCGGCCCCGGCGCGCTTAGCCGTCTCGCATCATGTGGTCGATCAGGTTCCGCGCGAGCCGGCTCACCGGCGACTTCCAGTTGGAGCAGGTCAGGGCGAACGCGCCGGCGGCGAACACATTCGCGCCTCTCGGCGTCTCGTAGTAGGTCATCTGAGCGTTACGTCCGTCGCCGAAGAGGTCGAGGATCTCCGCGACGACCTCGGTTCCGGGCGGTGATGCTCGGGTCACGTCGTCGGCCTCGATCCCGCCGCTGGAGAACGTGTCCCCGGGCTTGAGCCCCGTCCCTGCGAAGAGCCAGCGGCCGGCGACGCTCGGACGAATCGTCCACGGGCCGCGGTGCTCGCCGTTGTCGTGAGCGTAGTACTGGACGCCGATGAGCGCCGACTCCGGCTCACCGAGGTTGCGGTACCAGCCGACCCGGTGCATGACGCCGTCGCGGATCTCGATCTTCGCGTAGAAGTTGTCGGCCGAGAGGAAGACGAGGTCGCCGCCGAGGTCGCGGAACCGAGTGATCGCCGAGAACTCGTGTTGCGTGACGTACTCGTGGTGGCCCGGGAAGATGACGACGTGGTACACGTGCGCGAGCGCCTCGCCGCTCGTCGCCTTCAGTTCCGCGTCGGAGATGACGTCGACATGGATGTTCTCGTGCACGAGCCAGCGCAGGAAGGGCTCGTCGTAAAATTTGTAGTGCCGCGGGACGCCGCGGTTCTCGAAAGGCCGGTACAGCCGCGCCGTCGTGAGGTGGTCGGGATCTGCGTACCACGTGTCGGGCTTGCCGTCGCCGTTGTCGTCGCGAAAGTTGTAGGCCTGCCACGTCTGCGTGGGCATGACGACGGCAATGCGATGCTCGCCGAGCCTCGCCGGCGCCAGCACGAACGGTGCGTAACCGACGCGTCCCGCGGGTGCCCGCACCATTGCGAAGTAGAGCCCGCTGGGCCAGTTGCCGATCCGTATCCGGACCCGTGATGCGGGATGAACGGAAGCGATGTGCTGCACGACACCGACGGGCATCCCGCGCATCGCATCGCTTCGCACGAGCGGCCGGTCGCCGACGTTGTCGGCGCCCGCGGCGACCGCATACACGCGCACCGAGACGCCCCGCGCCGAGTCGAAAAACCGAAGAGTCGCGGCGGTGTTCGGCCGGTAGCTCTCCGAGTCGAATGCGGCCTGCACCGTCGGCCAGCGCGAGGCAGGAAGCGGACCTTCGCGCGCGCTCTCGGGTCCCGCTCTCGCGCCCGGGCACGCAGAGCCCGCACAGAGAGCTGCCAGCAGGACGAGCAGCAAAACTTTCCTCGCGCGCACGACATCCATGGCTAGGGCCGGCGCTTGTGCTTCTTCGTCTGCTTGCTCGGTGCCGCCCGGTGCCGCTTCTGCTCGTTCCGCGACTCGACGGCGTACACGCGCGTGGATCCGATGAGGTAGGTCCGGTCCTCGTCGGCCACGACGGGCGAGTACATGCCGATCCCGAGGTGCTGCCAGACGGGCTTGCCGGTCAGCGCGTTGAGGGCGTAGATGCCGCGCGGCCCACGCTTGATGTAGCGCGAAGGGTGCGCGCCCGGAAACGTGGAGGCGGTGCTGAGGTAGACGAGCCCGGCCATCATCGTCGACGCGGCGTGCACCTTCGCGGGAGCGCTCCAGCTCCAGATCTGATCTCCCGTCGCCGCGTTGTACGCCTTGAAGTAGCCGTCGTACGTGCCGATGTAGACGCGACGGCGCCACACCGTCGCCGCGGTATAGACGTACGTTCCCGCGTGCTGCGCCCACAGCAGGTCGCCGGATTTCGCGCCGAAGGCGTAGAGCGTTCCATCGGTGTTGCCGATGTACACGCGACCGTAAGCAACCGCCGGCGTCGCGTAGAAGTACTCGCGCCGCCCGAACCGCGAGAACGAGCTCGCCCGCCACATCAGGTTGCCGTTCCACGCGTTGAACGCGAAGACGTGGCCGTCGTTTCCACCGATGTACACCATGCCGTCCGCGTAGGCCGCGGAGCTGTCGATCTCCTCGCCGGTGTCGTAGGTCCAGCGGGTCTTGCCGTTGTCGAGGTCGAGCGCGTACACGCGGTGATCCCAGGACCCGACGTACACGAGGTCGCGAACCACGAGCGGCGACGACTCCGTGACGCCCATCGGGTGCCGCCAGAGCTGGCGCCCCGTGATCGCGTCCATCGCGACGACGAACCCGCGCTGCGACGTGCGGTTGTCGTGCCCCAGGCACGGGTACGGGTTCGTCAGCGCCACGACGACGATGCGGCCCTTGACGGCGGGCCCCGAAGCGATGCAGCGGCCGAACTCCTTGCGCCACGCTACCTTTCCGGTGTCGGCGTGGATCGCGAGGAAGCGGCCTTTCAGGTTCCCGACGAAGGCCAGGCCGTCGCCGATCGCAGGCGGAAACTCGACCAACCAGCCGGTCTCGACCGTCCAGACGCGCCTGAACGGCGGTCGGTGGTGGAAGTCGGCCGCGACGTGCGTTCGCGCCTCGTCGTAGCCGTACTGCGGCCACGGCGTCTTCAGCACGACCCGGTGCGACCGCTTCTTCTTGCCCGGCGCCTGGGTCGTGACAAATTCGACCGACGACGACCCCCGCACGGTTCTCGTCTTCGTCTGGTCGTGGTAGTAGAGGCCGGCGGCGGCGCCCAGCGCGAGCAGGACGAGGGCGATCACGCCGATGAGAATCCACTTGTTCCGCTTGTTCATGAGTCGCGAGCGCAGCGGGCGCCACAGGTGGACGGCTAGAGCCTGGGCTGGCCGACCGTGCGCCCGATCTTTCGGGGTACGTTACCCCACGTGTCGGGCACCGACGTCGCGGCGATCCTCGGGGCGGTCGGCGCGCTCGGCTGCCTGCTCGGCCGTTCGCGTGCCGTCGTCGCGGGCGGCCTCGTCGGGATCGCTGCCGCCGAGGCGCTGCTCTCCCGGACGTTCGCGCCGAGCGTCTTCGACCGGCTCGTGTCCCCGACCGGCGGCGTCCTCATCGTCTTCGGGGCCGTCGCGTTCGCCGCCCTCGCCGCCGGCTTCGTTCGCTTCGCAGCCGCGGTCCCGCTCGTCATGGTCGCGCTGGCGCCGCTCCGTCTCCCGTTCGACTTCGACACGAGCAAGCGGTTCTTTATCGGTCTCGGCGAGTCGGGCGCACTCGGCCGGTTGATGCCGCTGTACACGGCACTCGCCGCTGCGGCAGGCGCGGTCGTGTGGCGCCTCGCGCGCGGCGAACAGGCGCGTGTGCTGCCGCCGCTCGTCGCCGTACCGGCTGCGCTCCTCATCGCGCTCATGAGCCTGTCACTGCTCTGGGCCCGCGACACCTCTGCGGCCGCGAACCGGCTCGGGTTCTTCGTGCTTCCGTTCGCGGTGCTCTTCGCGGTCATCGCCTACGCGCCGTTTCGCGACTGGCTGCCTCGGGCGCTCGCGATCGAGGCCGTTGCCCTCGGCTGCCTCTTCGCCGTCGTCGGCATCGCCGAGGTATGGACTCACCGCCTGTTGTTCTACGAGCCGAAGCTCGCGGTGGCGAACAGCTACACCAGCTATTTCCGCGTAACGTCGCTGTTCTCCGACCCGTCGATCTACGCGCGGCACGTCGTGGTCGCGTTGACGGTCCTCGTCGTCGCCCTGCTGCTCGGGCGTGTGTCGGTGGCCGTCGCCGTTCCGCTCCTCGCCGTGATGTGGATCGGCCTCTACTTCTCCTACTCGCAGTCCGCGATGGTGTCGCTCGCCGCGGCCACGGTGCTCGTCACGGCCGTGGCGGGCGGCCGCCGCGTGCGGCGGCTGATGGCGGCGGCGGTGCTCGCGCTCGCCGTTCTCGGTTCGGCCGCGTTCGTGACTCTCGAGTCGAATCACTCGCCGGACCGCTTGCTGAGCGGTCGGTGGACGCTCGTCAAGGACACGTGGGCGGTGTACGAGAACCACCCGCTCGTCGGCGTCGGCGTCGCATCGCAGCCTGCCGCGAGTCGGGACGAGACCTCGGGCGCTCGTTCGAAGCGCCTCAAGACGTCGCACACGGCGCCGCTCACCGTCGCGGCCGAGCTCGGAATCGCGGGCATCCTCGTTTACGTCGCGTTTCTCGTCGGCGCCGCGCTGTTCTTCTGGAGGCTGCGCGCGGACGAGGACGCGCTGGGGCTCGCGCTGCTGGGAGTCCTGACCGTCCTGGTCACGCACTCGCTCTCCTACGGCGTCTTCTTCGAGGATCCGGTTCTGTGGGTGGCCCTCGGTGTCGGCGCCGCGGCCGTTCTCGGGCGCGAGCGGCGAGCTGTGTCGCCTCCACCGCCGCCGCCGCGAGCGGTATCGGAGCCCGCACCGGCCGCGCGTTAGTGCAGGCTGGCCACGTGGTCTCCCGTCGGGACGTCTGGCTGCTGCTCGGCGCGCTCGGCGTAACCGTGCTCGTGACCGCCACGAGTCTCGGCTCCGACCCCTGGGCGTTCCGTCCCGGGACGGTGCACGCGACGGGGCCTTTCGCTGCATTGGTACGTGGCGCCGACGGCTCGTGGGACACGGAGGCCGTGCGCGCGCCGGCGCTGCTGGCGGGGCTGCTCATTGCGATCGCGGCCGTCGTCGTTCCGCTGCGACCCTCGTGGCCTCGCTGGTCGGCCGTCGCGCTGACGTGCGTCGTTGCCTGCCTGCTCGTCGTGCCGGCGGTCGTGCTTCAGGTGGGACTTCGCCAATCGAGCGCGCCGTGGTTCTTCACGAACGACTCGACCTATCAGACCGAGCTCGCCGGCAAGCTGCTTCGCGACGGCGAGAACCCGTACGGCCATGACTACTCCCACTCGGGGCTCGAGCGTTTCTACTCGCTCGACGGGAGCGTGACGGAGGCCACGCGCGAGCACCAGGTCGCTCTCCGGCACTTCGCGTACTTCCCCGGAACGGCGATCACTGCAGCGGCCTGGTCGGTGCTTCCGCGGCCGTGGGACGACTATCGCTTCTTCGTGCTCCTGACGACGCTCGGCGGGGTTGCGGCCGCGTTGTTGTTCCCGGGGCCGCTCGTCCGGCGGCTCGTGCTGGGAGCGGTCGTCGCGGCGAGCCCGCTCGCGGTGCGTGCCGTGTGGTTCGGGACGGCCGACGCACCCAGCGTTCTCTGCACGGTGCTGGCGTTCGCGCTCGTCGCGCGCCGGCGTCTCCTCTGGGCCGCAGCCGCGCTCGCCGCCGCTGTGCTGCTGAAGCAGTTCGCGCTCGTCGCGCTGCCGTTCCTCGCGCTCGCGGCTCTGCAACGCTACCCGCGACGCGAGCTGGTTCGTGCCGCGCTGTTGTTCGTCGGCGTCGTGGCCGTCGGTGTGCTGCCGTTCGTCGTCTGGGACCCCGGCGCGTTCTGGGCCGACACGATCGAGTACGGCGGCAAGACGTATCGCATCGTCGGCTACGGCCTCTCGGGGCTCCTCGTCAAGGCGAACCTGATCGACCGGCGCACGGATCCATACCCGTTCCTACCGCTGCTCGTTCTGGTCTGGCTTCCGTTGACGGCGTGGCTCCTCTGGATTCAGCGACGCGCGCGGGACCTCTGGGTCGCCGCGGCAGGCTTTGCGGTTTCGATCTTCATGCTCGTGTTCCTCGGGCGCGTCTTCCAGCCGTCGTACCTCGTGTGGCCGCTCGTCGGGGTGGCGATGGCGTTCGCGTTCGCGGGGCTGGACGAGCGGGTGCCCGATCAGCGCGACGTTCGCGACGCCGGCTGAGTAGCGCGAGGGTTCGGCAGCGGCGTGAGGAGCGGCTCGACGCGGTCGCGCAGGTGCTCGAAGTCCGGGGGGAGGGACAGACGCTCGCCCAGGTGCTCGAGCGGCTCGTCCGTCGTGAAGCCGGGCCCGAGCGTCGCGATCTCGAACAGCACGCCGCTCGGCTCGCGGAAGTAGATCGAGCGGAAGTAGAAGCGGTCGATCACCGGCGTCGGCCGCGCGCCCGCGCGCTCGACGGCGGTGCGCCACGCGGCGTGATCCTCCATCGTCGACGCCCACGCGACGTGATGCACGGTGCCGGCGCCCTGGACGCCGCGGCGCTCCGCTTCGTCGTAGACGTAGAAGCCGCTGCGCCGGTCGCCGCGCGCGACGAAGCCCGGCTCGAAGCCGAGCGTGCCCTCGAGCAGCGGCCTGCTTGCCTCGACGTCGCGCGTGTACGCGCGAACGCCTGCGAACCCCCGCAGCGCGTGCTCCTCGGGTATCTCCGGATGCTCTGCGACGAGCGGATCGTCGCCGCTGTCATCGATTACCAGCTCGAGTGACAGCCCTTCCGGGTCCGCAAAGACGAGCGAGCCGTCGTTCAGCGCGCCGCCGACGCGGTCGTGCCAGAAGTCGAGCGACGCCGCCGAAGCGACGCGGAACGCGACTCGGTGCACCATGCCCGCGCCCGAGCGGCCCGGCGGCGCGTCGGGATACTCGAAGAACGTGATGTCCGCGCCCGCGGAGCCGCGCTCGTCGGCGTAGAACAGGTGGTAGACGGTCGGGTCGTCCTGGTTGACCGTCTTCTTGACGAGGCGGAGGCCGAGTGTCCCGACGTAGAACTCGACGTTGCCCGGCGCGTCGCCGGTGATGCACGTCACGTGGTGGACGCCCTCGAGCTTCACACGGCAATTCTACGAATGCGCCAGCGGTAGCCGTGCTTCGCGAAGAGCGCCTTCAGCTCGCGCCGGTAGACCGGCGAGCCCGGGAGCGTCGAGAGGCCGGCGACACGCCAGTTCCGACGCTCGGCGAGCGCGAGCGCGTCGTCGATCGGAGTCAACCGCTCGAACGCGAACGCGGGCGACGTTGCGGGTTGCGGAGCCGGGGCCGCGAACGTTCCGTCGAGACGGAACGCCGGTCTCGGCGAGCCGCGATCGATCACGCAGCGCCGGCCGATTTGTTCTTTCTGCCACCCCGTGAATGCGAGCGTGCGCGAGCTACGCATCAGGTCGAGTGTCGAGCCGAGTGTCCACGGGCTCAGGAGGTATGCAAGCTTCGAGGCGAGCGACCGGTCGAATCGCGTGGCCGGCGTCTTCTGGTCGAACCACGAGGGCTGCGTGACGAGCGCGACCCGCAGCTTGCTTCCGTCCGGCACTGCGTCGTCGAGGTAGCGCATCGTCGCCAGGACCTCGTTCGGGCCGAAGTCCGGAAAGCCGAGCTCGACGCCCGGGCGAGCGACGCCGTCCGAGGAGAGCACGACGCGCTCGGGTCGCGTGCGCTGGAAGAGGTCGCGCTTGAGCTCCGGATACGAATGCTCGCCGACGGCGTCGTACGCGAGCAGGCAGTTCGACGCGAGTGCGGCCGAGAGCGCGTCTCCCGAATAGAACTCGTCCTTCGGATCGACGACGGCATTCAGCGCGGCGACTCCCGCGACGATCAGCGCGATCACGCCGATCACGAGCAACGCACGCCGCATGGCTAGCTGAGTCGCAGGCGGCGGAGCTCCGCGGGCAGGTAGAAGCGGAACGGCAGCAACGCGACCGGATAGACCAGGCAGAGCGCGATTGCCAGAGGCAGCGGCGCATCGACGGCCTTCCCGATGACGAGCAGCCCGACCGCGACGAGCGTGAGCGTCAGCACGCGGCGCCACTGATACGGCACCGGCCAGACGCGCTGCGCGTTCAGCGTCATGCCGACGAACATCACGACGTAAGCGACGGCCGTCGCGATCGCGGCGCCCATCATCCCGTACGGCGGAATCAGCGCGAGGTTGAGGAGCACGTTGATCAAGGCGGCGGCGCCGGTCACGATCCAGTTGAACTGCGTGCGCCGCGCGCGGCCGATGCCGATCGCGAGGACGGTGTAACCGGCATACGCCGTCGCGGCGAACGCGAGGATGCCGACCGCCTCCGACGCGCGCCAGAACGCAGCGTCGTTCGGCGCGAGGATCTGCACGAGCCACGGCGAGAGCAGCCCGAGCACCAGCGACATCCACGAGCAGACGAGCAGCAGGTACGTGAGCACGAACGCATACGTTCGCTTCGCGACTCCCTCGTCCTCGATCGAATACGCGAACGCCGGCCACGCGAGCTGGAAGGCGACCATGAGGAAGGCGATCACCGAGGCGATCCGCACCGCGAGCGAATAGACGCCGACCTCGCTCTGCCCCTTGAACACGGCGACGAAGAAGCGGTCGATGAACGTGATCGCCCAGAGCGCGAGGGCCGACGGCACGAGGGGCAGCCCGAATTTGTTCATCGCGCGCAGAAGCCTCCGATCGAACTCCAGCCCGAGCTGGTAGCGGCGGTACCCCAGCAGCGCGAAGTAGACCGCGAGCGTGCCGATGAAGTTGCCGACGACGGCTCCCGTCGCTCCCTTGTCGAGGCCGACGACGAGCAGCACCGTCATTCCGACCGTGATGAGGACGTTCGCCACGGTCGCCGACACGAAGGCAACGGGCCGCTCTTCGACCCGGAAGAGCGACGTCAGCTGCTGGTAGTTCATCTGCGCCCAGAGGCCGACGAAGCCGGCGCGGACTAGCCAGGGATCGTCTCCGAAGCGCAGTGCGTGAGCGAGCGGTGTCGCGAAGACGCACCCGAGGACGAGCCCGAGCGTCGCCATCGCCATCGTGAACCAGAACGAGGTGCGCACGACGAGCGTGCGGCGCGCGGGGTCGTTCGAGTCGAAGTAGAAGCGAAAGAACGCGCTCGTGATGCCGAAGCGCAGGATGACGGCGACGACCGTCGTCAGAGCGAGGATCGTCTCGATCTTCCCGAAGCCGCGGGTGCCGAGGTAGGTCGTGTAGAGCGGCAGGAGGAAGATCGCGAGCAGCCGCGAGACGATGCCGCCGAGCCCGTAGATCGCCGACTGCTTCGCGAGCCGCTTGATCTGCGCGCCGAGCATCGCTACAGGCGAGAGTAGATCTCGACCAGGCGGTCTGCGATGCGGTCGATGTCGTGGACGCGCTCGACGTAGGCGCGGCTCGCGGCGCCGATCTCACGCCTGAGCGCCGGCGACTCGACGAGCGGGCGCAGCGCGTCCACGAGTGTGTCTTTCGTCGCGGGGACGAGCGGCACCTTCGTTCCGTATGCGCGTTCGGCCTGCGCGACCACGTCCGGCTTGAGGTTGACGACGACGGGCTTGCCGAGCGCCATCGCCTCGAGCGCGAACACGCCGTGCCAGCCGGCGTTGAGCTGGTCGACGACGATGTCAGCGCGGTCGTAGCGTTCCCGCGCCTGCTCGTGCGGCAGGTTCTCGACGATGTCGAGCTCCACGGGAAGCTGCGCGCAGGCGTCGATGACGTACTGCGTGCCCTTCTTCCGGCGGTTCGAGGGTGCGTGAACGACGATCGGGCGCTCGCGGTCGGTCGGCGGCACCGGCGTGAACGGGCCCAGGTCGAGACCGGGCGGGATCATCTCGGCGTCCGGCACCCAGCGCAGCGCATCGAACGACCCGACGATCTGCACGTCGGCGCGGCGTCCGTACGCGAGTTGCTCCGGCGTCTTGCCGCGGATGTCGGAGCCGAGGTAGTGGAAGACCGACTTCTTGCGCGTAGCGTGCAGGATCGGGAACTGCAGCGTCTTCGGCACGAGCGTGAGCCCGAAGTAGAAGTGGAAGACGTCGGTGCGCGGGAGCAGGCGCGCGAGCGCGCGCCACTGCGTGAGTTGCTTCCGCGCGAAGCCGCCGCTCCGGTCGAGCGACCAGTCCGCCTCCGGATGGCGCAGCTCGCGGTTGAAGACGACGAGCCGCGCATCGACGTCCTTGCGCCGCAGCGCGAGCACGTTCTGCCACGGGATCCCGGCGAAGTTGACCGGGCAATGGATAACCCTCAGCTGTCCCACTCGAGCTGGTCGAAGTAGCGCAGCGCCGTGCGTCCCGGGCGGATCCGGGCAGCGTACGACGCGAGCTCGTCATCCGAGATCTCGGCGAGCGCGCGCCTCACGCCGAGGTACGGGATGTTCAGGTCCTCCTGGTAGACGATCGTCGAGATGCGTGGGTTGACCTCGATCACCTGGTCGCCCACGAGCTGGATGTTGAAGAAGTGCTCGATCGCGAGCGCCTCCACGATCCGCTCGCCGAGCTCCATGAGCGCGTCGTCTTCGAGCGTGACGAAGTACATCGCGAGGCCGGCTCGCAGCGCCTCGCGCGTCTTGGGGTGACCGAGGACGATGCGGCGCCCGTCTCCGATCCCGTCGATCGTGCGCTCGCCGCCGACGGCCAGCTCCATGACCAGCCATTCCGTCGCCTCGCCGTCGCCGAGCAAGTCGACGAGTTCCTCGAGCCTCAACGCCTCCGCCACTCCTGGGCGATTCGTGAGCAGCTGCGTGTGCCGATCGGCGCCGGCCGAGATGATCCTGAACCCGCGCGAGCCGGACGAGAACGTCGGCTTCACCGATACGTCGCGTTCCGGGTAGCCGAGCTCCCGCGCCGCCTTCGCGACGGCGCGCGCGCCGGAGGCGCGACGGAAGTCGGGCGCCGGCAGCCCGAGCCCGCGCAGCAGCGAGTACGTCTCTGCCTTGTCGTTCGAGCGGCGCACGGTCTCCGCCGACGAGACGAGGACGGGAACGGGAAACGCGTCCCGCGCCGCGGCGAGCGGCGGGAGGTCGTACGACGACTGCGGCAGCACGACGTCCACCGCCTCGCGCTCGACCAGCGCCCGCAACGCATCGACGAAGCCCGCATCGTCGCTCGCGGGCACCAGCCCGAACGCGTCGCAGACGTGGCGCCCGATCGAGCGCTCGCTCATGTCCGCGCCGACGAGGCGCACGTCGCGCTCGCCGTTGTCGCGCAGGGCGCGCACGAGCGCCGCTGTTCCCGGCGAGCCCGCGGCCGTCAGCAGGACGGTGATCGCGTTCACGAGAGGTCGATCCGGTCCTCGGCAAGCTGTCGCAGCCGCGCCTCGCGCTCTGCGTCCAGCATCGACTCCATCGTCTCGCGCATCCGCGCGCCCTCGAACGCCCAGATCTCCGGATGGATCAGCAACTGCAGCCACTCGAACTCGCGACGCGCGAGCGGGCCGGTCGGATCGCCGCTACGAAAGTGCTGGTTCGAGTCCGATCGGTAGTGCTCGCGGTCGAACCACGGCGGCGTCATCACATTGACGAGCCCGTCCACCGGCGCGTTCACGTACTCCGGGTCGGGGTTGTGCCACGCCAGCACCGGGTCGAAGCGCTCGTCGAAGTCGATGCGCGGGTGGACGGCGTGTATCCCGACGCGGTGACCCAGCTCGCGGAGTCGTTCGATGGTCGCTTCGCCCTCGCGCGAGGCGAGGTTGTAGAAGACGCTGCGGGTCATCAGGAAGTACGTCGCCGACACGTCGCGCTCCGCCTCGAGCTCCGCCATCCGCACGGCCGCGTCGAGGAAGAGGTCGACGTCGTGCCGCAGGAAGATCTCTCCCGGGTGCGGCTCGTGGTCGAAGTGGACGAAGCGGTAGCCGCCGCGGGCGGCGTCGAGCATCGCGCCGTACGCGTCGAGATCCCACTTCACTCGACGATCACGTCCACGAGTCTCGCCGCCGCCTCCGCCCGCTCGAGCGCCTCGACGTTCGTATCGGCCACCGCAATCACATAGCCGCGCCGGTCGCCGTCGAGCCGCACCGGCCGGATCGTCTCGCCGGGCTGCAGGTAGAGCTCCGCCTGCACGACGCCCGGAAACGCGCGCACCTTCTCCAGCGAGCCGACGCTCAGGATGCGGCCGGTCGGCAGCGGCCCCGGCGACGCGGTCAGGAACTTGATCGCAAGCGGCTGCGTGAACCGCGGACGCACGAGCTCGTCGGGAACCTCGACTCCGAGCGCGAGCCGCAGCGCGATCTCGACGAGGTCGACTCCGACTGCGTGCCGCGCCAGATCGGCCATCTGCCCGCCCGGGATCCGCGCCGCGACCTCGACGACGCGGCAGTCGCCGTCCGGCGAGACGATCACCTGCGGGAACGCGATTCCGTTGCGCAGGCCGAGCGCGTGGATCGCGGCGACCGTCGTCTCCTCCGCGTGCGCCAGTGCATCTGCGAAGAGCGTCGAGGGGTAGAGGTGCGCCCAGCCGACGCCGAAGCCGATCCCCGGCGGGCGCAGGCGGTCGGAGAGCGTCAACAGCTCGACCTCGCCGTCGCGCGCTACTGCGAGTCCGTTCAGTTCGAGCCCCTCGTGAAACGACTCGACGATCGCCTCGCCCGTCGCCGACTCCGCGAGCGCCGCGTGCAGGTGCGCGTCGAGGTCGTCGAGCGAAGCGATCTGGAAGACACCGCGCTGCCCGCCGGAGTCCGCGGGCTTCAACACGGCGGGCACGCCGACCGCCTCGAGCGCGGCACGCCGCTCGGCGATCGAGCGCAGGGCAGCGAACCGCGGTTGCGCGACGCCGTGCTCCGCGAGCTGCCGCCGCATCGCGACCTTGTGCGTCATCGCGTGCGCCGTCGCAGTGCCGATGCCGGGCAGGCCCAGTGCCTCGGCAACGGCTGCGACGACGGGGACCGCGCGGTCGGCGGAGACCGTCAGGACGCCGTCGACGTCGTGGCGACGCCCGACCTCCGTGACCGCCTCCACGTCGGTGATGTCGACGACCTCGCCGACGTCTGCGACCGCGAGGCCGGTCGCTTCCGCATTGCGGTCGACGCCGACGACGCGCAGCCCGAGCTCTCGAGCGCGCTCGATCGCTCGCCGCTGGTGCCGTCCCGAGCCGACCATCAAAACGGTTCCCTTCACCGGCGGCGATGCTATCCGCGGCGAATGGCTAGGCTCGCCCGGTGCCACTGAAGGACAAGCGGATCTTCATCACCGGCGGCGCGGGATTCATCGGTACGACGCTCGCGTCCCGCCTCGTCGACGACAACGAGATCGTCGCGCTCGACAACCTGCACCGCGACGCGCTCAGCGGCACGGCGCTCGCGGAGCACCCGAACTTCCACTTTCACCAGGCCGACGTGCTCGACGCCGACGCGATGAGGGAGGTCTCCGCCGGCGCGACGCACATCGTCCACTGTGCCGCGATCGCCGGCGTCGACACGGTGCGCGAGAGCCCGGTGCGCACGATGCGCGTCAACGTCGTCGGCACCTACAACGCCTTGGAGGCCGCGCTCGCGACGCTGCCGACGCTCGAGCGCTTCGTCGACTTCTCGACGAGCGAGGTGTTCGGCACGCACGCGTTCAACGTCAGCGAAGGCCAGGTATCGACGATCGGGAGCGTCGGCGAGGCCCGCTGGACCTACGCGGTTTCCAAGCTGGCCGGAGAGCACATGGCGCACGCGTACCACGAGGAGCTCGGGCTGCCGACGGTGACGGTGCACCCGTTCAACGTCTACGGGCCGGGCCAGATCGGCGGCGGTGCGATCCGCGCGTTCATCGAGGCGGCGCTCGCGGGCCGGGATCTCGTCATCCACGGGGACGGCTCGCAGATCCGCGCCTGGTGCTACGTCGACGACATGGTCGAGGCGGTGCTGCTGTGCCTCGAGCTCGAGCGGGCCGTCGGCCACGCGTTCAACATCGGCAATCCGCGCTCGACGGTGACGATCATCGACCTCGCGCAGCGGATCAAGCGGCTGACCGGGTGCCCCGGCGACCTCGTGTTCCAGCCGCTCCACTATGCGGACGTCGAGCTGCGGATCCCGAACGTCGAGAAGGGCCGGGAGCTGCTCGGCTGGGAGCCGAGGGTCGAGCTCGACGACGGGCTCTCGAGGACGATCGCGTGGTACCGGGCCAAGCAGCCGGCATCCGCCTAGCGCGGCCCGACGTCGGCGCCGCGGAGGCGGCTGCCGTGGCGGCCGT
>JBJMJE010000175.1:0-4117 GCA_045806505.1 Gaiellaceae bacterium | reverse complement strand
GTTCTTCTTGGAAGGGCTGGAGCTCGGTCGGATCCAGCTCGAGCGACTCCTTTCGCTCGAGCAGAAGTTCGCCCGCGAGGGGCTTGCCTTCGACGACGTGCTGCTCGTTCCGGCCGAGTCAGAGGTGCTCCCGAACGACGTCTCGACCCGCACGCGGCTGACGCGCGAGATCGAGCTCGCGATCCCGGTCGTGTCCGCAGCGATGGACACGGTCACGGAGGCGCGGCTCGCAATCGCGCTCGCGCGCGAAGGCGGCCTCGGCGTCATCCATCGCAATCTCTCGATCGCGGACCAGGTCGCGGAGGTCGACAAGGTGAAGCGCAGCGAGTCGGGGATGATCGTCGAGCCGGTGACGCTGCGCCCGGACGCGCGCGTTTCCGATGCGCTCGGCCTGATGCGCAGCTACCACATCAGCGGCGTCCCGATCACGGACGGCGAAGGCGTGCTCGTCGGCATCCTCACGAACCGCGACCTGCGTTTCGAAGACGACGTGACGCAGCCGGTCTCGGCGCTGATGACGGCGCGCGATCTCGTCACGGCGCCCATCGGTACGACCCTCGCCGAGGCCGAGGCGATCCTGCACCGCCACAAGATCGAGAAGCTCCCCGTCGTCGACGGCGACGGCCGGCTCAAGGGCCTCGTCACCGTGAAGGACATCCAGAAGAAGATCCAGTACCCGCACGCGACGAAGGACGAGCAGGGCCGGCTGCGCGTCGGCGCGGCGGTGGGCGTCGGGCCCGATGCCCTCGAGCGCGCCGAGGGGCTCGTCGACGCAGGCGTGGACGTCCTCGTCGTCGATACGGCGCACGGCCATTCCGCGGGCGTGCTCGAGGTGGTTCGCGGGATCAAGGCGCGCCGCTCGGTGGAGATCGTCGCGGGAAACGTCGCGACGGGTGAGGCGACCGCCGCGCTGATCGACGCGGGCGCCGATGCGGTGAAGGCCGGCGTCGGCCCGGGGTCGATCTGCACGACACGCGTCGTCGCAGGCGTCGGCGTACCGCAGATCACGGCCGTGCACGACTGCGCGCGCGCGGCGGAGGAGCACGGCGCGACGCTGATCGCCGACGGCGGGCTCACGTCGTCGGGCGACATCGCGAAGGCGATCGCCGCCGGCGCCGACGCCGTGATGCTCGGCTCGATGCTCGCGGGCACCGACGAGTCACCGGGGGACGTCATGCTCCATCAGGGCGAGCGGTTCAAGGAGTACCGCGGGATGGGCTCGCTCGGCGCGATGCGCGCGCGCTCGTTCTCGAAGGATCGCTACTTCCAGGGCGACGTCGAGGACGTGGACAAGCTCGTGCCCGAGGGCATCGAGGGTCGCGTGCCGTACAAGGGGCCGCTCGCGCCGATCCTGCACCAGCTCGTCGGCGGCTTGCGGCAGGCGATGGGCTACTGCGGCGCCGCCACGATCGAGGAGCTGCACGACGCGAAGTTCGTGCGCATCACCTCGGCCGGGCTGCGCGAGTCGCATCCGCACGACGTGACGATCACGAAGGAGGCGCCGAACTATCGCCGCTGAGCCTCGGGTCGTCGAGCTGCCGGAGGCAAGTCCGGAGGAGCGGCCGGTCCTCGTCGTCGATCTCGGTGGC
Organism: Gaiellaceae bacterium; assembly: GCA_045806505.1. Lineage (GTDB taxonomy): Bacteria > Actinomycetota > Thermoleophilia > Gaiellales > Gaiellaceae > DASVFB01. Next base: position 2,528 of record JBJMJE010000175.1, on the reverse strand, counting down.
CAGTACTCGCAGCTGATCGCGCGGCGCGTGCGCGAGTGCCGCGTCTTCTCCGAGCTCGTGCCGCACACGGTTACGCCCGAGCAGGTGCGCGCCCGCAACCCCCATGCGCTGATCCTCAGCGGCGGGCCGGCGTCGGTCTACGCCGACGGCGCGCCGCACGTCGATCCCGCCATCTTCGATCTCGGCGTCCCGACCCTCGGAATCTGTTACGGCATGCAGTTGCTCGCGCTCGACCTCGGCGGCCAGGTGGATCGCACGGGCGTCTCGGAGTTCGGCAAGACCGAGCTGCGTGTCGAGGAGTCGGAGCTGTTCCATGATCTGCCGGGCGACCAGACGGTCTGGATGTCACATCGCGATTCCGTCGTCGCGCCGCCGCGCGGCGCGCGTGTCGTGGCAGGATCGCCGTCCACGCCGATCGCCGCGTTCGAGGAGCCCGAGTCGCGCCTGTACGGGGTGCAGTTCCACCCCGAGGTCGTGCACACGCCGCACGGGATGGAGGTGCTGAAGAACTTCCTCTACAACGTGGCGGATGCGCCCCCGGCGTGGACGCCGGCCGCGGTGATCGAGGAGCAGGTCGAGCGCATTCGCGCACAGATCGGTCGCGAGCGCGTGCTCTGCGCGCTCAGCGGCGGCGTCGACTCGGCCGTCGCAGCGTTGCTCGTGCACAAGGCCGTCGGCGATCAGCTGACGTGCGTCTTCGTCGACCACGGGCTGCTGCGGCGCGGCGAGGGGCACCAGGTGGTCGAGACGTTCGGCGGGCACTTCCACGTGCCGCTCGTGCATGTACAGGCGCAGGAGCGGTTCCTGTCACGCCTCACGGGCGTCGACGATCCGGAACGCAAGCGGAAGATCGTCGGCGAGGAGTTCATCCGCGTCTTCGAGGAGGAGGCACGGCGGCTCGGCGACGTGCGCTACCTCGTGCAGGGGACGCTTTACTCCGACGTCATCGAGTCCGGCGGCACCGACAACGCGGAGGTGATCAAGTCGCACCACAACGTCGGCGGCCTGCCGGCCGACATGCGGATGGAGCTCGTCGAGCCGTTGCGGCTTCTCTTCAAGGACGAGGTGCGGCGTGTCGGCGAGGAGCTCGGCCTTCCGGAGCGGATGGTCTGGCGGCAGCCGTTTCCCGGGCCGGGGCTCGCGATTCGGATCATCGGCGAGGTGACGACCGAACGGCTCGAGGCGCTCCGCGACGCGGACGCGGTGCTGCAGGAGGAGATCCGCCGCGCGGGCCTGTACCGCGAGCTGTGGCAGAGCTTCTGCGTTCTGCCGGCGGTGCGCTCGGTCGGCGTGCAGGGCGACTCGCGCACGTACGGCTATCCCATCGTGCTGCGCGCGGTGACGAGCGAGGACGCGATGACCGCCGACTGGGCGCGGCTGCCGTACGACCTGATCGAGGTGATCTCCTCGCGCATCGTCAACGAGATTCCGGCAGTGAACCGCGTCGTCCTCGACGTGACGTCGAAGCCGCCGGCGACGATCGAGTGGGAGTGAGTCTGCGGGTGCAGGCATGGAGTTCGCGGACGTCCTGAAGCAGCGCCGCATGGTGCGGCACTACGAACCGGAGCCCGTGCCGCGCGAGACGCTCGAGCGCATTTGCCGCACCGTCCGCCGCGCGCCCAGCGGCGGCTTCTCGCAGGGTCAGCGGCTGCTCGTCGTCACCGAGGCGGAGACGCGTGCGGCGATCGCAACGCTGCTGCACGAGGACGAGTGGCTCGCGCAGGGCCGGGAGCCGTGGCTGTCGGTCGCGCCGGCGCACATCGTCGTGCTGACGCGCGAGCAGGACTACCACGATCGCTACAACGAGCCGGACAAGCTCGAGGTGACCGGCGGCGTCGAGATCGAGTGGCCGGCGCCGTTCTGGTACGTCGACGCGGGAGCGGCGATGATGCTCCTCCTGCTCGCCGCAATCGACGAAGGTCTGGCCGCCGGCGTCTACGGCGTCACCGTGCCCGAGATGCAGGCGTTCAAGGAGCTCCTCGGCATCCCCGAGGACGTGCACGTCGTCGCAGGCGTCACCGTCGGCAAACCGAGGCCCGACCCCAACGCGAGCCGCGCGTCGAGCCGGTTCTCGCAACGCCGCCGCTCGACCGAGGAGGTCGTGCACTGGGAACGCTGGTAGAGCGGCTCGCGCGGGCGCGAATCGGCGACACCTTCAACCAGTACCGCGACGAGCGGCTCGCCGAGCGCCTTGATCGCTACCTCGACAGGCATGCCGACGCGCCGCTGCTGCTCGTCGGGGAGGCGGCGGGATATCGCGGCGCGCGCGTCTCGGGCATTCCGTTCACCTCGGAGCGCCAGCTCACCGGGCAGCCGCCCGGCGAGGCGACCGCGACCGTCGTCCACCGCGTGCTCGCCGAACTCGAGCTCGCCGACGCCGTGCTCCTCTGGAACGTCGTGCCGACGCATCCCGGCACCGCCTCGTCGAACCGCCGGCCGACCCGTAGCGAAGTCGCTGCGTCGAAGCCGTTCCTCGAGGAGCTCGTACGCGAACGCCGAGTCGTTGCCGTCGGGCGGATCGCCTCGAC
>JBJMJE010000174.1:0-3007 GCA_045806505.1 Gaiellaceae bacterium | reverse complement strand
CAGCTGCTCGACATCGGCTCGGCGTCCGGCGCCCGGGCGCTCGGCCTGGACGCGTGGCCGCCGGTTTCGGTGGATCTCGAGCACCGTTCGCTCTACGGCATTCCGGCGGCGCAGGCCGAAGCCGCGCTCGTCTTCGGCTGCGGCGCGGACGTGATCGTCGGCGCAGCCTCGTGACGGGGATAGCGCTCGGCGCTACGGCCGTGTCGCAAACCGACGTCGTCGCCGTCGCACGCGACTCCGCACACGTGACGTTCACGGACGAAGTGCGCAGGGCGATGGCCCCGAGCGCTTCGATCGTCGACCGTCTCGCGCAGTCGGAGCGTCCGGTCTACGGGGTCTCGACCGGCTTCGGCGCGCTCGCGACGACGATCATTCCCGCCGAGCGGCGGGAGGAGATGCAACGCGCTCTCGTCCGTTCCCACGCGGCCGGGATGGGCGATCCGGTCGAGCGTGAGGTCGTCCGCGCGATGCTCTTCCTCCGCGCCCGGACCCTGGCGCTGGGGCGGTCTGGCGCGCGTCCGCTCGTCGCCGAGACGCTCGTCGCCCTGCTGAACGCCGATCTCGTCCCCGTCGTGCCGGAGCACGGCTCGCTCGGCGCCAGCGGCGACCTCGCCCCGCTCGCGCACTGCGCGCTGGCATTGATCGGCGAGGGAGAGGTCGACGACCGCAACGGTCGACGCCGCCCCGCCGCCGAGGCGCTCGCCGACGCGGACATCACACCGGTCGTGCTCGGCGTCAAGGAAGGCCTCGCGCTGATCAACGGAACCGACGGGATCCTCGGCATGCTCGTGCTCGCGCTCCACGACCTACGCGCGCTTCTTTGCGCGCTCGACGTCGCCGCCGCCATGTCGGTCGAGGCGCTTCTCGGCACCGACCGCGCGTTCGCGGACGACCTTCTCGCGCTCAGGCCGCACCCGGGGCAGCAGGCGAGCGGCGCGAACTTGCGCCGTCTGCTCGAAGCCTCGCCGATCGTGACGACGCACCGCGAGGACGATCCTCGCGTCCAGGACGCCTACTCGCTGCGCTGCGCGCCGCAGGTTCACGGAGCGGCGCGCGACGCCGTCACGTACGCCGCGACCGTTGCCGAACACGAGCTCGCGTCGGCCATCGACAATCCCATGGTCCTCCCGGACGGACGCGTCGAGTCGTGCGGCAACTTTCACGGTGCGCCGCTCGGGTACGCGTGCGACCTTCTTGCGATCGCCGTCGCCGACGTCGGCTCGATGAGCGAGCGGCGAACGGATCGCATCCTCGACCCGGCGCGCTCCTTCGGGCTGTCGCCTTTCCTCGCGGAGGAGGCGGGGGTGAACTCCGGCCTGATGCTCTCCCAGTACACGCAGGCCGCGATGGTCGCGGAGAACCGGCGGCTCGCGGTCCCCGCAAGCGTCGACTCGCTGCCGACGAGCGCGATGCAGGAAGACCACGTCTCGATGGCGTGGGGGGCCGCGCGGAAGCTTCGCCTCGCGACACGCAACCTGAGACGCATCGTCGCCGTCGAGCTCGTCGCCGCCGGCCGCGCCCTCGACCTCCGCGCGCCGATCGAGCCTGCACCGGGGACGGGTGCCGCGCTCGAGGCTTTGCGCACGACCGTTCCTGGGCCGGGTCCGGATCGACAGCTCGCGCCCGAGCTCGCGGCTGCGGAGGCGTTGCTCGAGTCCGGCAGGCTGCTCACTGCGGTCGAGTCCGCCGTCGGCGCGCTCGAGTGACGACCGGGCGGAAGCGTACGGCGGTAGTCGTGGACGCCCGACCGGCCGGGTCTATGTGAACCAGACCTTCGGCTCGTTGTTCAGTCCCTGACCCGCAGCTACGTTCAGCAACGACGCAGGACGAATTCAGTCTGCGGCCCAGCGAATTCGGGGGAAGGTGAATCGGGATGTGGAGGCAATCGACTTTTGTCGGCGTCATTTCTGGGCGTCGGTCGTGGGTTATCGCTGCGGTACTGCTCGCGGCAGTGGCAGTTGGCCTGAACGGTGCGGTTCGTGCTCCGGCGGCATCGCCGTGCGCGACGACGAGCGTTCTGAGCGGCAGTAACTTCGAGATCGACACCGACGCGAACATGAAGGTCGACGGCGCGGGCGATTGCATCGACTGGCTCGCGGGCGGGACCGGCACGCCGCTGCGGACCGGTGTCCTGTCCACGAACGACAAACCGACCGGAGCGACGGACGACGCGTTCGGCCAGGGATCGCAGGAGGACGACGCGAACCCGACGATCGTCGCCGGCTCGATCCCGCCGAACAAGAGCGACCTCAAGACCTTCGGCCTCTACAGCGAGGTCACGGCGGCGGGCAAGTACCTCGAGCTCTTCTGGTCGCGTGTCCAGAACCCGTCCGGCACGACGAACATGGACTTCGAGCTCAACCAGAAGAACTGTGACCCGTCCGCGACCCCGACGAACTGCTCGACCAACGGCGTGACGCCGGCTCGAACAGTCGGCGACAAGCTGATCACGTACGACCTCGCGAACGGCGGCACGGTGCCGACGATCTCGATTCGCACGTGGGCCGGCTCCGCGTGGGGCGCCGCAACCGACATGACGGCGACAGGCGACGCAGTGGCCTCGGTCAACTCGTCGGCAATCCTGCCGGCCGACGGCGACGGCATCGGCGCGCTCGACGCGTTCACCTTCGGGGAAGCCGCGATCTCCTTCGACGCGATCTTCCCGAACTCGGATACGTGTGGCGCCCTTGGCGCCGCGTACCTGAAGAGCCGCTCCTCCACATCGTTCAACTCGGAGATCAAGGACTTCATCGCGCCGGCGAAGATCAGCCTGAGCAACTGCACGTCGCTGACGACGACCGCGGCGAGTCCGGTCACCCTGGGGCAGCCGATCTCGGACACGGCGCATCTCACCGGCTCGACCCTCGGTGCAGGTGGCACGATCACCGTCCCCCACTCCAGCGATCCGACTTGCCAGCACGAGATCAACACGGGCTGGACGTCTGTCCCCGTCAACGGCGACGGCGACTATAGCTCGGGCAACTTCACGCCGGGCGCCGCCGGCTCC
>JBJMJE010000173.1:0-15843 GCA_045806505.1 Gaiellaceae bacterium | reverse complement strand
GGGGAGGATCGAGCAGGAGCGATCCGGCCGCGACCGTCGCCTGCGCGTCTCCGACCTGCGCGAGGACATCTGCCACGTCCACCCCGCGATGCGCCGGGGCGTACGGCCCGAGCCGCCGCGCTGCCTTCTCGAGTTGCCGCTCGCAGCCGTACCGGTTCGCACGGCTCGCCTGATACCAGCCGACGGCCACGTGCACGAGCCCCTGGTAGAAATCGCGCTCCTCCATCGGCGCCGCGCGCCACGCCAGCTCGAGCTCCTCGTGCGCCTCGAAGAAGCTCCGTGCCCGGATCAGCTCGAGGCCGAGCTCGAAGTGTGACGCCGGGCCGGACATCCCGCTCGACACTAGCCGTCCATCGTTCTACGCTTGGCGCGTGTCAACGATCCTGCTCGCAGGGGTTGACCTCTTCTTCCGCGGGAAGCTCGAAGCGGTGCTGCCCGACCATCGCTTCGTCACGACGGACTCTGTCGCCGAGCCCGACCTCGTCATCTGCGACATCGCGCGCATCGATCCGGACGACGTCGTCGAGAGGTACCCGGACGTCCCGATCCTCGGCTTCACGAACCACACCGACACCGCCGGTTTGCGCGCCGCGCACACTGCCGGCTTCGATCACGTGGTCGTGAAATCGGCTCTTGAGGAGCGTGTCAAGGAACTGATCGAGGAGCTGACCCCCTCGCTAGAGTAGGCCGCCGTGACGTACGTCATCGCGGAGCCGTGCATCGACATCAAGGATCGCTCGTGCGTCGACGTCTGCCCCGTCGACTGCATCCACGAGGCGGAGCGCATCCTGGTCATCGACCCGGAGGAGTGCATCGATTGCGGGGCATGCGAACCCGAGTGCCCGGTCGAGGCGATCTTCCCCGAGGACGCGACGCCGGAGAAGTGGGAGCCGTTCATCAAAATCAACTACGCATTTCAACAGGGCTTCGACGTCGTCAACAAATTGACGAACGACTACGCGACCGAGCACAACGTTCAGAACGAACCGCTCGAGTAGCGCGTACACGCACGGCACACGCGACGCGTCCGACGTCTTCTTTACGCTCGTTGCACGTTTCGCGAACACGCACAACATGCACAAGGCTTGCAGGAACATACGCGCAGGCGTAAAAACGCACTGCGTATGCACGTGTCTGTGCAATCGAACAGGAGGATGCACATGCCTCAGGAAAGTTGGGGCGCCCAGTCGCCTCAAGAGTCTCCGAGCGAGGAGCAGTCGTACATCTCTTCGTCGGAAGCCGGCTCGGGCGATGAGCTCGAAGCACCGGAGGCGTCGGCCCCGGCAATCCCGGCGGCGACATCGAGCTCCGGCTCGTCCAAGCGGTCGAGCAGCAAGCGGTCCACTGCGAAGCGCTCCACCGCGAAGCGCAGCAGTTCCAAGCGCAGCAGCTCGAAGCGTTCGAGCACGAAGCGTTCAAGCGCGAAGCGCAGCACGGCAAAGCGCAGCACCGCGAAGCGCAGCACGGCGAAGCGTTCGACGGCGAAGCGCAGTGGCGCGAAGCGCTCGAGCACCAAGCGCTCGAGTTCGAAGCGTTCGAGCACGAAGCGCAGCACGGCGAAGCGCTCGACGGCGAAGCGCAGCACCGCGAAGCGTTCGACGGCGAAGCGGAGTACCGCGAAGCGCTCGGTGAAGCGGGCCTCCTCAACGGCGAAGCGGGCCGCCTCGACGGCGAAGCGTTCGACGGCGAAGCGGGCCGCCTCGACGAAGAAGCGTGCGACCAAGCGCGCGTCGGCGGTGAAGCGCAGCATCTCGAAGCGCAGCGGCCCCAAGCGCTAGCGGCGTTTCGACAGCCTCTCGAGTGGTATTTCCCCCTTGGAACAAGCAAGGGGGAATGCCACATGCCTCAGAAAGCATGGAGCAACAAGCGCGAGCGGCAGTACGAGCACATCAAGGACAGCGCGAAGAAGCAGGGCAAGTCCACGAAGCGCGCCAAGCAGATCGCAGCCGCGACCGTGAACAAGGAGCGGGCGCGGAAGGGCGAATCGCGCACAGCCTCGAAGTCGTCCGTGAACGACATGTCGTCCGGCCGCCGTGGAGGCCTCCGCTCCGGCACGAACAGGCCGAAGGGCCGCACGAAGGAGCAGCTCTACAACGAGGCGAAGCGCCGCGGGATCAAGGGTCGCTCGCGCATGAACAAGGCGCAGCTCGAGCGCGCCGTGGCACGGAAGAGCTAGCCCACGAACGCGTTCGCTGCGGGGCGGCTGTGCCGCCCCGCGCGAATCGCATGGAACACCACGACGTAGCCTTTCGCCGGATAGCTAACCTCCCCGAATGGAGCCGAACACGCTCGACCACGTCGCGTTCTGGGTGACCGAGCGTGATGCAATCGTCGACTTCGCGACGGCGAACCTCGGCATGCACGTCATCGACCGGCAGGACAACTTCACCTTGATCGGCTCGGACGCGCGGCGCGGCAAGTTGACGTTGTTCGACGCCGATGGGCCGCGGGAGCGCGGTGCGTTCAAGCACGTCGCGCTGCGCGTGAGCTCGATCGACGGCGCCGATAGCTTCTCGCTGCCCGACGGAATCGAGGTGCGGCTGGTCGAGGCTACGACCGACGTCGAGTACGACCTCGATCACGTCGCGTTGTACACGTCCGATCCCGAGGTGACGGCCGAGGCGTACCTCGACTACGGCTTCGCGCCGGCGGAGCCGAAGGACGGTGTGCCGCGCGTGGAAGTGGGCGGCGCGTACGTCGAGTTTCATCGCGGCGATCCGGCAGACGGCGAGCGGCCGTTGCTCAACCACCTTGCAGTGCTTGTCGACTCTGCGGACGACCACAAGCGCGACGCCGAGGAGTCGGGCATCGAGGTCGAGCGATTCGTCGACGCTGCGAACACGCTGGCCGTCTTCCTCTGGGGGCCGGACCGCGTTCGCATCGAGTACGTCGAGCACAAGCCGACGTTCTCTCTGACCTGAGCGCGGCGACGCTGCAGATCGCCGGCGCCGGCATGGCCGGCCTGTGCGCGGCCGTCCGTGCGCGCGAGCTCGGCCTCGACACGCTGATCTACGAGAAGGGGGAGCGCGTGGGCGGGTCGATGCTCCTCTCGTCGTGCGTTGTCTGGCGCTATCGCGATCTCGCGACGTTCCGCGAGCAGTGCCCCGGCGGTGACGAGGAACTGCAGCGCGAGGTGATCGAGCGACTCGACGACGGCCTCGCGTGGCTGCGTGGCCTTGGTGCGGACGTCGTGTGGGAGGAGACGGGCAACCCGCTGACGGTCGGATTGCGATTCGACCCGCGCTCGTTGACCGACGTGCTCGCGAGCGCCGCGGGGGAGATCAGGCTCGGCGAGGCCGCGCCACAGGAGGCGGAGCCCCTCGTGCTGGCGAGCGGCGGCTTTCAGGGCGATCGCGACCTGGTGCGCCGGGTCGTCCACCCGGGCGGCGAGCTCCTCCTGCGCGCGAACCCGTGGAGCGCCGGCGACGGCCTGCGTCTCGCCGTCGCGCGCGGCGCCGATGTCTCGAGTGGCATGGACGAGTTCTACGGCCGTGCGATGCCGGCGCCCCCGGCCGCGGTTCCCGAGGACCGCTTCGTCTCGCTCGCGCAGCTCTACGGGCGCCACGCGCTCGTGCTCGACGAGCGCGGCGAAGAGTTCGCCCCGGATCCGGTCTCGTGGTCGGAGACGGACCTCGTACAGGCGATCGCCCAGCGTCCGAACGCGAGCGCGTGGTACCTCGTCGACGAGGACGCGCTCGAGGTCGAGCTGCGCGGGCGCAGTGTCGGTGAGATGGTCGAGGCGGCACGCGAAGCCGGAGGAGAGGTGCTGCTCCCGAATGAGCTCGGCATCGAGGTGCCGGGCGCGTATCGGTACGCCGTGCACGTCATCGCCGGCATCACGCACACGATCGGCGGCGTACGGATCGACGGGCACGCGCGCGTCCTGCACGAGGACGGCACGGCGATCGGCGGCCTCTACGCAGCGGGCGCCGACGCGGGCGGGATCGCGACGGGCGGCTACGCGAGCGGCCTCGCGTCGGCGCTCGTCTTCGGGCGTATCGCTGCGGAGACGGCGGCGCGGGCGTGAGTACGCCGACCCCCCACACTCGGCGCGGGCTAGGCGCCGCTGAGGATCAGGCCGAGTCTCTGAGTCGGTTGCGGAGCCGGCGTAGGTAGTCGTCCAGTTGGTGGCGCGGAACGAGGCCGGGTCGGATCCCGCAGGCGACCGTCTGCAGCTCGCCGTCGCGGATCAATGCGCGAACCTCGTCCTCGGAGCAGCGGAGCTCGGCGGCAACCTCGCGGACAGTGAGGGGTGCGGGCCACTCCATGCTCGAAGTATCGCTGGCGCCACCGCCGCCGGCATCCTCGACCGTGCATTCAGAGGCTGTCGACGCAGCCGTGGGTAGAGTCGCGCGTCGTGTTCACCGTCGAGCAGCGTGATCGCCTGCGGGACCGCGTGTTGCGCCTCGCGGAGGACGACACGCGCGTCGTCGCCGGGGCGGCCGTCGGCTCGCTCGCATTGGGCGGCGGCGACCGCTACTCCGACCTCGACCTCACGTTCGCGATTGCCGACGACGTCGCGGTCGCGGACGTGCTCGACGACTGGACGCGCACGCTCGTCGACGAGCTCGACGCGGTGCACCTCGTCGACCTCGAGCGCGGTTCGACGACGTACCGCGTGTTTCTGCTGCCGGACGCGCTCCAGTTCGACCTCTCGCTGACGCCGGCGGCTCGATTTCGGCCGGCGGGGCCACGCTTCCGCCTCGTTTTCGGCGAGACGTCCGGCGATCCCGCGCTTCCGGCGCCGCCGGCCGCGGAGGATCTCTTCGGGTGGGGCGTCGTCTACGCGCTCCACACCCGCTCGTGCATCGAGCGCGGCCGCCTCTGGCAGGCGGAGCATTACGCCGGCGCCGTCCGCGATCACGCCCTCTCGCTGGCCTGCCTGCGGCACGGTCTGCCCGCCGTACAGGCACGCGGCTACGACGATCTTCCGGCCGACATGCTGAGGCGCTTCGAAGACACGCACGTCGCGTCGCTCGACGCTGACGCCCTCCGACGGGCGCTCGCCGCATCGGTTCACGCGCTCGTAGGCGAAGGCTCCGAGGCGCGTCTCCCGCACGCCGACACCGTCGCGCAGCGCCTCGCCGAGCTTCGCTGACGATCAGGTCTGGAGGTACGCGCAGAGGCGGCGGTCGTTCGGCAGCGGCGACGGCGCGACCTTCACGACCGTCCACCGCTTGCCGTCCGCCTCGACGGTCTCGCCGAGGTCCGGCAGCTCGCCGCTCTCTTCGTGGAGCTCGTAGCCGGCGGTCGTCCAGCGGAAGGCGAGGTACGTCTGCTGACCGTTGTCCTGCATCCGCGCGGAAGCCTACTCGCGCGCCGACCTCGGGGGCAGCTCGAGAACGATCCGAGTGCCCGCCGACTGGTCGACGGACAGGCGGCCGTCGAGCGTGCGTGCCCGCTCCGCCAGGGTGTCAAAGAACTCGCGCCGCCGCTCGCGCGACCCGTCGTCCACGATCGTCGCGACGAAGCGGCCGTCTGTTCCGCGCTCGACGGCCACGCTGATCCGGGTGGGCGGGCCGCGCCTGACGGCGCCGTTCAGCGCTTCGCGGACGATCTGGTAGAGCGCGGCCTGGACCTTCTCCGCAAGCTCTTCGGCGGGGGCGACGTCGAGCTCGATCTTGATCTCGTGGCGGAGGCCGAGCTCGTCGGCGAGCGCCTGCACCGCCGGCGTGAATCCCTGATCCCGGAGCACGACCGGCTCGAGGTTGAACGAGAGGTCACGCAGCGCGCGGATCGCGGCGCGATGGCGCTCGAGCGCCTCCGTGAGCACACTCCGCGCCGCGTCGAGATTCTCGTCTTCGATCGCGTGCAGGACGGCGTCGAGCATCAGCGCGATCCCGGCGAGCGATTGCACCGGCCCGTCGTGCAGGAACAGGGCGAGCCGGCGGCGCTCGTCCTGCTCCGCCGTGATCAGGCGCTCGCTGAGCCGGGCGCGATCCTCGCCCTCGTCAGTCGGCGCGTCCACGGCGTTCTAGTCGATGATCGCGTCGCGCAGCGCGATGGCGACGGCGTGTGTGCGCGTATCGGCCTCGAGCTTCGCGAGGATGTGCCGCACGTGGCTCTTCACCGTCTCCTGGCTGATGAAGAGTCGCTGCGCGACGTCGGCATTCGACATGCCGTCCGCGAGCAGCTGGAGGATCTCGCGCTCTCGCGCGGTCAGCATGTCCTCGCGATCCTTGCCGCCGAGGAACGCGGGCATCAGCGCCGGATCGATGAAGCTGTCGCCGCCGGCGACCTTCTCGATCGCGCGGACGAGCGTGTCGTGCGGCGCCTCCTTGAGGATGTAGCCCTTCGCGCCGGACTCCAGCCCGCGCGCGAGCAGCGATCGCTCGCTGTAGGCCGTGAAGATCAGGACGGACGTCTTCGGCTCGAGCTCCATCAGCGCCTTCGTCGCGTCGAGCCCGTCCATGCCGGGCATGCGCACGTCCATGATCACGACGTTCGGCTTGCGGCGCCCCGCGAGGTCGAGCGCTGCGTTGCCGTCGGGCGCCTCGCCGACGACGCGGATGTGCGGCGTGCGCGACAGCGAGAGGCGCAGGCCTTCGCGCACGACCTCGTGGTCGTCGACGATCAGGACGGTGATCTCGCTGGTCACGTCGAGCGATCGTATCCCGAAGAGTCGGACTACACCGCAAGCGCGAGCTGCTCGGGCTCGGCAGGAGGCTCCAGCCGAACGGGGCGCCGGTCGCGAATATCGTGCTCACGCGCGAGCCGTGCGACCTCGGCGCGCACCGGCTTCGTCTCGGCGGCCGGCAGGTACGCGCGGCCGCTCGCGTACAGCCGCTCGTACAGCGGCAGCTGCTCCGGCCAGTGCTCGGCCAGGCTCTCCAGGAAATGCTCGCGGGTCCCGGACTTGAGGAAGAGCACGTTCGCCCAGATGCCCGTCGCGCCGGCCTCGCGCGCCGCGCGGACGACCTCCGCAAGCTGCTCCGGCCTGTCTGAGACGCCCGGGAGGATCGGCGCCATGCCGACGCGTGCGTCGATCCCCGCGTCGGTCAGCTCCTTGATCGCTCTCAGCCGCTGCCGCGGGTGTGCGGTCGACGGCTCGCTCCTCCGCCAGACGTCGTCGTCGACCGTCGGGATCGAGAACGTGATCGAGACCTTCGCGCGGCGCGACGCCTCCTGGAGCACGTCGATGTCGCGGACGATCATCGGCCCGCGCGTGATGATCGAGAACGGGTTCGACGCCGCTGCGAGGACGCGGAGACACGCGCGCGTCAGGCGGTAGCGTCCCTCCGCCGGCTGGTAGGGGTCGGTTGCGGCGCCGACGACGACGGCCGCGCTGTCCCACGCCGGCCGCGCGAGCTCGCGCGCGAGAACCTCCGCGACGTTGATCTTCACGCGAATGGAACGCCCGTACCGGTCGTCCGACGGCCGGTCCGCCCGCCGCTCGAATGCGCGGACGTAACAGAACGTGCACCGGTGCGCGCAACCCATGTACGGGTTGAGCGACCACTCGAACATCATCCCCTTCACGCGGTTGAGCGCGCTCCTGCAGGGCTCCTCACGATATTCCACCTGCATCCCGGGATTCTAGAACATACGTTCGTAGCCGCGGAACACGTCGGCGGCGGCGCGATGGAAGCCGTCGGGCGCACCTGCAGCCGCGAACGCAGCGGCGATCTCCTCCATCTCACCGACCCAGCGCCAGCCCTTCGCCTGCGCCGAGCGCTCGGCGCTCGCGAGCCGTTCTTCGAGTCCCGGGATCGACTCGCGCCATTCGGCGAGCAGCGTCCCTTCGACGCCCTCGGTGCGGGCGACGTCCCGGATCGCGAGGAGAAGCGCCGCGGTCCCCTTCGTCCACGCGGCGTACGTCGCCTTGACCGCTGAGGCGGCGCCGACCTCGTCGGAGACGACGCGCGCGTCCACGTTCGTGCCCGCGAACAGGTCCGCGATCCGCCGGGCGTCGCGGCCGGAGAGATAGAGGTGCGTCGGCGAGTCGCCCGGCGGCGGCCCGACGATGCCGCCGTCGACGAAGCGCTCGAACCCGCGGGCAACCTCGCGGACGGTCGCAGGCGCAATCGCGTTCGCATCCACGTAGACGCCGTCGAGCTCGCCGACGGCGAGCGCGACATCGCGCGCTGCGTGCGGCGGGCACACGCTGAGAATCACGTCCGCACGTTCCGCAAGCGCGGCAGCGCTCTCGGCATCCCTCAGTCCGGCGGCTTTCGCGCGCGTAGCCGTCGCCTCGCTTCGCCCGGCGGACGCCCACAGCACGTCGATCCCGCGCTGCCGCAATACTGCGCCGATCGCGGCGCCCATCTCCCCCGGGTGGAGCAGGCCGACGACGTCTCCCATGACCGAGGTTCAAGTATCCGTGACGACTCTCGCCGAAGGCGTCGAGCGTTTGACCCTTCCGTTGCCGACGGGGCCGCGACACGTCCACTGCTACGTGATCGACGGCACCCTCTTCGACACGGGGCTCGGGCTGGAGCCGCCGGCGTGGCGCGAGCTCGACATCGATCGAATCGCGATCACCCATTTCCATCCCGACCACGTCGGCGGCGCCGACCGCGCTGCGCGCGAGACCGGCGCGCCCGTCTACCAGGGGGCGCTCGACTACGCGCAGTGTGAACGCGTGTGGGGCTCGCGCGACTGGCCCGAGCGCATCGCCGACTGGTTCCTGACGCACGGCGTGCCCGAGGCGATCTCGCACGAGTTGATCGAGGCCGGGCACGCGTTCGCGTCCTTCGTCCGCTTCGCGCACGACCCGAATCTGCTGTACGAGGGCAGCGAGGTCGCCGGCTGGAGCGTGCTGGAGCTTCCTGGGCACGCGGACGGTCACATCGGCTTCCTCCGCGACGGCATCCTCGTGGGCGGCGACCACCTGCTCGCGCGAATCACGCCGGCCGTCGGCCTCTACCTGGAGAGCCGTCCAGATCCGCTCGGCGACTACCTCGCGTCGCTCGAGCGAACGGTTGAGCTCGACCTGCAAATCGTCTATCCGGGTCACGGCGAGCCGATCGAGGATCCGGCGGCGAGGGCGCGCGAGATCATCGAGCATCACCGCGAGCGGCTTGACGTCGTCCAGGCCGCGCTCGCGGACGGCCCACGCAGTGGCTTCGACGTTTCGAGGGTCGTCTTCGGCGAGGAGCTTTCGCCGCAGCAGCGCCGCTTCGCCGTCGCCGAGGCGCTTTCGCACCTCGAACGGCTCGTGCGGGAGGGCCGGGCAGCGCGCAGTGGGAACGCCCGGAACGTGACCTATACTGCGCCGTGATCGCTGACTTGGACGATCCGCTCAGTCCCCGCGCCCCGGAAAGCGGGGCATGACACTCCTCTTCGAGCTCCTCGCCGTCGCGGTGCTGATCTTGTTGAACGGCTTCTTCGTCGCGGCCGAGTACGGCCTCGTGACCGTCCGTCGCACGCGCATGCAGGAGCTCGCGCACTACGGCAGCCGTCGCGCGGCGCAGGTGCTCCGGATCACCGACTCGCCACCGCGCTTCATCGCCGCCATGCAGCTCGGCGTCACGCTCACCTCGCTGGGAATCGGTGCGCTGGGGGAGCACGCGCTCTCGCGCGTCTTCGATCACGTGCTCGCGACGGTACTCGCGATCGCCCTCGCATACCTGATCCTGACGTTCTTCCACGTGGTGATCGGCGAGCTCGTCCCGAAGGCGATCGCGCTCGGACACTCCGAGCGAACCGCGCTGGTGGTCGCACCCCCCGTGCGTGCGTTCTTCACCGTCTTCATGCCGCTGATCTGGCTCCTTCGTCGATCGACGCAGTTCGTGCTCGGGCTCTTCGGCCTCGAGGAGCCGGGAGCGGAAGGCGCCGTGCACTCGGAGGCGGAGCTGAAGATGCTCGTCAGCGAGTCGACCGAGCGCGGCGAGATCGAGCAAGGCGAGCAGGAGATGCTCTACAAGGTCTTCGACTTCGCAGACAAGGAGGTCGCGGACGTCATGGTGCCGAGGCCGGAGGTCGTCGCGCTGTCCGTGGAACTGCCGCCCGAGCAGGCATTGCAGGCGGTGCTCGAATCGCCGTTCACGCGCTACCCCGTGTACCGCGGCTCGCTGGACGACATCGTCGGCGTGCTGCACGTGCGCGACCTGATCCAGGCGATGCACGAGCGCGGCATCGCGTCGGTCGAGATCGCGGACCTCGTGCGGGCTTCGTACATGGTCCCCGAGACGAAGGACCTTGCAGCGCTGCTGAAGGAGTTCCGGAACCAGAACCAGCACCTGGCGATCGTCATCGACGAGTACGGGAGCATGGAGGGCATCGTCACGCTCGAGGACGTCCTCGAGGAGATCGTCGGCGAGATCGAGGACGAGTTCGACCTGCCCGACGAGTCCGTCGAGCGCGTCGACGACCACACGATCCGCATCGACGGAACATTCCCCATCGACGACTTCAACGAGCAGTTCCACGTCGAGATGCCGGTCGAGGACTACCACACCGTTGCCGGCTTCGTCTTCGGGCTGCTCGGTCGCGGCGCCGCGCCGGGCGACGAGGTGGACTACGACGGCCTCCACTTCCGCGTCGACGACGTCGAGGGCTCACGCATCCAGCGGCTCACCGTGACGTTCGTGCCGCCGCCGCCGGAGCAGGTCGCGGCGGAGGGCTAAGAGGCTCTCACACGATGAGCGATTGTGTCGCCCGGCCGCGCTCGGCGGCGCGCTGCGGCGTCCTCAGTCGGCCCGATAGTGGGACTATCGTGCCTCCCTGCGTCCTTGCATCGCACTCGCCGACCACGCCCGGATCGACGAACGTCATCGTGTGAGAGCCTCTAGGCGAGCTCGAGCGGCTCGAAGCCGCCTTCGACGATCCGCCAGCCGGCGAGCTCGTCGCGGGCGAGCGAGTAGATCACGTACGGCTTCCCCGCCCAGAGCCCGACGTTCTCGATGTCGGTGCGCGAGGGTCGCGGCGCCGTCTCGGGGTGTGAATGGAAGACGGCGAGCTCGTAGCCCTCGTCCTCCAGAAACCAGGTGTCGGGATCGACCTCGAGCTGGAATCGGTACGGCGACGCGAGCGTGTTGCGCCCGCGGACGTAGCGCTCGGCCCGGCCGTCGCGCAGGACGATGAGTCCGCACGCTTCATTGGGCGCCTCCGACTGAGCGTGGCCGCTGAGCTCGGCGCGGATCTCCGACGGGATCACCACCAGATCGTCTCCTCCATCGCCCGCTCGACGTCCGCGGCCTCCCAGAACGCGGCGGAGAGGTATTTCCAGCCTGCGTCGGCGAGGATGCAGACGACGACGCCGGGATTTTCGACAGTGGAGTCCAGTTCGGCCGCGAGCTTCCGCGCCACGTGTGCGACCGCCCCCGCCGATACGCCGGCGAACAGCCCCTCCTTCGCGAGGAGATCGCGGACGCCCACGACCGACTCCTCGTTCGACACGAGCACCTTCCGGTCGAGCTTCGACACGTCGAGGATCGGCGGCACGTAGCCCTCCTCGAGCGAGCGCAGCCCCATCACGGGGTCGCCCGGCAGCGGCTCCGCCGCCGCGACGACGACGTCGGGCCAGCGTTCGCGCAGCCGCGCGCCGGTGCCCATGAGCGTGCCTCCCGTGCCGAGACCGGCCACGAGGACGTCGACGCGCTCGAGGGCGGCGACGATCTCGGCGCCGGTGCCTTCGTAATGCGCGCGCGGGTTCGCCTCGTTCGCGTACTGGAACGGCATGAAGAGCGTCGGGTCCTTCTCCACGAGCTCCTGCGCGAGTCGCACCGCGCCGTTCGACCCCTGCTCCCCCGGCGAGTAGACGATCTTCGCGCCGTAGAGCTCGAGCAGCCGCTTGCGCTCCTCGGTCGCGTTCTCCGGCATGACGCACGTGAGCTGGTAGCCGCGCAGCTTGCAGATCAGCGCGAGCGAGATGCCGGTGTTGCCGCTCGTCGGCTCGATCACCCGCGCGCCCGGCTGGAGGTCGGCGCCTTCGAGCATCGCCTTCGCGACACGGTCCTTGATCGAGCCGGTCGGGTTCTGGCCCTCGAGCTTCGCGTACATCCTCACCGACGGCTTCGGCGAGAAGTGGCGCAGCTCGACGAGCGGCGTGTTGCCGACCAGGTCGACGAGCGAGGACGCGACGCCGTTATGCACGACGCTCCCAGACGTAGACGGTCGGGCAGAGTTTGCCGAGCAGCTGGTAGACGCCCCACGTGAGCCCGCCGGCCGCGGCGGCGACGGCGTCTTCGCCGTATCGCTCGACGAGCTCCGCCTCGCGGCGGCGCAGGCGCGCGAGCCTGAGCAGGTCCTGCCGGACGTCCCACTGGTCGCCCTCGAGCATCCGCTCGCGCCATTCGGACCCGAGCCGCTCGATTGACCGCAACAGGAAGCCTGCAGCCCCGGCAGCGGCCTCGAGGTGCGCCCCGTCCAGGCTCGAGCGTCGCAATGCCAAACCGCGTACGAGCTCGTCCGTCTCTTCCGGCTCGAGGCGGTCGGTCGCGAGCGTCACGTACGCGAGCAGCACGCCGTGGGGCCGGAGTACGCGCGCGCATTCCGCGAGGCCGCGACCGGCGTCGACGTGGACGAGCACGTCGCGGCACCAGATCCAGTCGAACGAGGCATCGTCGAACGGAAGCTCCTCGAGCGCCCCTTCCACGACGTCGATCTCGTCCGTCAGGCCTGCGTCGGCGACGCGCTCGCGCGCAACGGCAGAGTGCAACGGCAGCGGATCGAGCGCGACGGCTCCCACGCCGTGTTCGCGGACGAGCCTGATCGCGTGGACGGCGTCGCGCGCGCCCGCGTCCAGAACGCGATCGCCCGCCCGGGGGCCGAGCCCGGCGAAGACCTCGAAGAGCCAATCCGTCCCGCGCGGCTCGAGGCTCTGGCCGAGCGCCTCGCGGAACTCGGAGTCGCCGGCCCAGACCTCGTAGAGCTTCTGAACCGGCGTCGTCAACCGCCGGCCATAGCCGGCAGCAAAATCACCGTCGAGGCGTCCCCGACGGGAGTGTCGAGCCCCTCGCGCGTGCGTACGTCCTCGCCCTCGACGTACACGTTCACGAACGGCGCGATGCCGCCGTTGTCGAGGATCCGCGCGGCGAGCGCGGGGTAGCGCTCGGCGAGGTCGTCCAGCACCTCGCGCACCGTGGCGCCCTCGGCGAGAACCTGACGCTCGCCGCCCGCCTCTTCGCGAAGCGTGGGAGGGATCCTGACGATGCTCATGCGTGCGCCGGGCCGGCGCAGAACTCGACATAGTCGATGTACTCGGTAATCGTCGGCGCGTCGCCGCAGACCGGGCAGTTCGGGTCGCGCCGCAGCGCCACCTCGTCGAACGTCGCCGTCAGCGCGTCGAAGAGCATCAGCCGTCCGACGAGCGGGTTGCCGATCCCGAGCGCCAGCTTCAGGGTCTCGTTCGCCTGCAGCGAGCCGATGACGCCCGGCAGGACGCCGAGCACGCCGCCCTCGGCGCACGACGGGGCCAGCTCCGGCGGCGGCGGCTGCGGGAACAGGCAGCGGTAGCACGGCCCCTCCTTCGGCTTGAAGACCGTGACCTGGCCCTCGAACCGGTAGATCGACCCGTGGACGACCGGCACGTCGTGCCAGACCGAAGCGTCGTTGACGAGGTAGCGGGTCGGAAAATTGTCGGCGCCGTCGACGATCACGTCCCAGCCGGCGCCGATGATCCGGTCGGCGTTCTCGGACGTCAGGCGCTCCTCGAACTGGACGACGTTCACGTCGGGGTTCAGCGCCTCGATCGTCTCGGCGGCCGACTGCACCTTCGGCTCGCCGAGCCGGGCGGTCGAGTGGACGATCTGGCGCTGGAGGTTCGTCTCGTCGACAACGTCGGCGTCGACGATCCCGAGGGTGCCCACGCCCGCGGCCGCGAGGTAGAGCGACGCGGGCGAGCCGAGGCCGCCGGCGCCGATCAGCAGGATCCGCGAGTCGAGGAGCCGCAGTTGGCCCTCCACGCCGACCTCGGGAATCAGCAGATGGCGGCTGTAGCGCGTCGAGCGCTCGGGGCCGAGAGAGCGGGGGAGGTCGGTCGGGAAGCCGCTGCGCTGCCAGTCGGTGTAGCCGCCGGCGAGCGACACCGCACGCTCGTAGCCGAGGTCCGTCAGGGTCTTCGCCGCGAAGGCGGAGCGGTTGCCCTGCGCGCAGTAGAGGAGCACCGGCCGCGAGCGGTCGGGGGCGACGCCCTCGATTCTCGACTCGAGGTTGCCGCGCGGCACGTGCACGGCCCCGGGGATGCGTCCCTGCTCCCATTCCTCGCGGTCGCGAACGTCGACGAGCAGCGGCGCCTCTTCGCCGTCCAGCAACTCGCGCGCGGCGCGCGCGTCGACCTCGTCGATCGACGCCTTGGCGGTCTGGAGCAGTTCCCGGTAGCTCGGCATGCTTTCGATTGTATAGCGGCGTCGCAGGGTCGCCGCCAGTGCGACGGCTATCGTCGCCGCGTGAGCTCGCAGGGCCGCGTCTTCTCGCTCGTCGCACTCGCCGCGGTCGTCGCGTCCGGTGTCGTCGTGGCAGGCGTGCTGGCGACGCGGGGCCACGTGCCCGCGACCGCGAAGCCTCGCGCCGGACACCCGCCGCTCGCACTCGACTTCAACGTCCGCACCGACGCCGAGGCACGCGCGCTCACGAACGCCGAGCAGCTCTACGCGCACGGTCAGGCCGATCGCGCGGCGCAGCTCTTTGCCCGCTACCGGTCGCTGGAGGCGCAGGTCGGCGCCGCCCTCGCCGGGTGGCCCGACGGCTCGGTCGAGCGGTTGCAGCAGCTGCAGGCCGACCATCCGCGCAGCGCCCTCGTCGCGCTCCACCTCGGGCTCGCGCTCTACTGGACGCACCACGACGCCGAGGCCGGCGCCGCGTGGCAGGCCGCGCGCCGCGACCAGCCCGACACGCCGTACGCCGTGCGCGCGACCGATCTGCTCCACCCGCAGTACGCGCCCGGCCTGCCCCGCTTCGTCCCGTCGTTC
This sequence comes from Gaiellaceae bacterium, assembly GCA_045806505.1. GTDB lineage: Bacteria > Actinomycetota > Thermoleophilia > Gaiellales > Gaiellaceae > DASVFB01. The sequence goes on along the minus strand of JBJMJE010000173.1, from coordinate 991 downwards.
CGGCAGCCGCTCCAGATCCGCGTGCTCCCGGCGGCGATGCAGCTAGCCGCGCTACGGCGCGCGGCCGCCGGCTCGAACGTCCGCCTGAAGCTGCTCTATGGCGTCGCGCTGCAGCAGCTCGGGCGGCCGCGCTCCGCGGAGCGCCAGTACGCGGCCGCGGCGCGCCTCGCGCCGGAGAACGCAGAGGCGCGCGTCGCCCAGGCGGTCGGGCTCTTCGACAAGGCGAACCCCGTGCGCGCGTTCAGCCGCCTCGGCCCGCTCACGCGCGTCTTCCCGCGCGCCCAGACCGTCCGCTTTCACCTCGGCCTCCTGCTCGTCTGGTCGGGGCAGGTGGCGGCGGCCCGAAAACAGTTCCGCCTCGCCCAGCAGCAGGCCCCGCGCGCGCCGCTCGGCCGCGAGGCCACGAGGTACCTCGCCGTCCTGGCGCGGGTTGGGACCAGCTGAGCCAAATTAGGGCCGTTCGGCCTATGGCGTCCGTCCGGTCCCTTTGAGAGAGTGCGCCATCCGCCGCGCCGAGTGCGGATTGTCACGATCCACGAGGGGAGCCGCAGAGTGAGTGAGCAGGGGGTAGGGGTGAAGGCGAAGCCGTCCACCATCGCCGAGGTGCTGGAGACGGACGAAGCAAAGGGGTTGCTGGAAGCAGGGCGCGAAGCGGGATCGCTGAGCACCGAGGAGATCGCGCTGGCGCTCGGCGAGCTCGAGCTCGACGCCGCGCAGATGGACGACTTCTACCACGCTCTCGACGAGCTTCAGATCGAAGTGCTCGAGAACGCGGCCGAGGCGGAGCCGGACCGGGTCGAGCCCGAGCCCGAGGTGCGCGAGATCTCGACCGACTCGCTGCAGCTCTTTCTCAAGGACGTCGGCAAGGTCGCTCTGCTGACCGCCGCTCAGGAGGTCGAGCTCGCGAAGCGGATCGAGCGCGGCGACCATCGCGCGAAGCAGGAGATGGTCGAGGCGAACCTGCGCCTGGTCGTCTCGATCGCAAAGCGCT
>JBJMJE010000172.1:0-7310 GCA_045806505.1 Gaiellaceae bacterium | reverse complement strand
CAGCGGCAGCGGGACCGGCTCCTTCGCCTCTCCGGGAAGCTCGACACCGGCGAGCCGCGTCCACGGGAAGTTCTCGGACCACGACGCGTGCGACCACACGCGGTCGAACGAGTTCGCAACGTGCGCGACCCGGCGCGAGCTCCACCAGTCATGCCAGATCGCCTCCGCGTCCGGATGCGATCCGTTCCACTCGACGACACGCGAGCGCGCGGGCGTGTTGCCGCCGTGGCCGTTGACGATCAGGATCCGCCGGAAGCCCTGCGCCGTGAGCGAGTCGAGCAGTTCGGCGATCACGCGCACGTACGTCTCGACGCGCCAGGTCACCGAGCCGGGATACGCGGCGAACGACGGCGTCAGCCCGTACGCGAGCACCGGCAGCACCGGTACGCCGATGGGCTCGGCCGCCTCGAACGCGACGCGCTCGGCGAGGACGTTGTCGGTCTCCAGCGAGAGATACGCGTGCTGCTCCGTCGACCCGACGGGAAGCACGATGCGGTCGTCGCGCTCGAGGTAGTCCTCGAGCTGCATCCAGTTGAGATCCCGCACGCGCACGCGCGCGGGAGATTAAGGCGTCGTCGTCGTGACCGTCGTGGCGGTGGTGGTCGTCTGCGTCTCCGACGTGGTCACCGTCTGCGTCTGCGTCGAGGCCGGCCCGCCGGACACGTTGATCCGCACCTTCGACCCCGCGCGCACCTGCTGGTTCGGCGCCGGATCCTGCGCGATCACGTTCCCCTCCGCCTGCTGCGACGGCACCTGGATGACGACCGGAACGAGACCCGCCTTCGTGATCGCCGAGACCGCATCGGCCTGGGACGTCCCCTGCACGCCCGGCACCTTCACCGTCCCCTGGCCGCTGGAGACCGCGAGCCCGACGCTCGTGCCCTTCGCGACCTTCGTCCCCTCCGGCGGATCCTGGGCGACGACGATGCCCTTCGGCTTCGTCGAGTCGACCGATCGCGTCGTCGACTGCAGCCCCTGCGACTCGAGCAACTGTTCCGCAGCGGTCGCGGTGCTGCCGGTCAGCTTCGGCACGGTCGCCTGCGCCTGTCCCCCCGAGACGACCGCCATCACCTGCGCGCCGGACTCGAGGCCCGCACCGGCCTGCGGCGCCTGGTCGATCACCGTGCCCGCCGGCTGCCCGGACGGGCGCGACAGGGTCTCGAGCGTGAAGCCGTCCGCGGACGCCTTGTCGCGCGCCTGCGCGGCGCTGAGACCGACGAGCGACGGCACGTCGTTCGTGTCGTTCCGCTCCATCCACCACAGGACGGCAAAGAGGATCGCCAGCGCGAGGAAGATGCCCGCCAGCACCCAGAGCCACCACGGGTACGGCCGTACGACCGGCGGCGGCGGCCCCTCGACGTACTCCTCGTCCACGACCTGCCGGCGGCCTGCCGGCGTGACGACCGTGGGATCTTCTTCGGGAGGAGGCGGGGGCTGGGAAGGTGTCGGTGGCGTCATCTCCGCTCACCTTTCCGCGCATAAGCCTGCCCCAAACTCAGCGATCGGGACGGCCGGATTCGAACCGACGACTTCCGCGTCCCAAACGCGGCGCTCTACCAGGCTGAGCTACGTCCCGTCGCGCGCAGTGTACGCGCGCGCTATTCCGACTCCATCAGCGCGCGCAACTCGCTGAGCTTCTCCTTGCGTAGGTCGTCGCGTTCGCCTCGTTCGATCCTGTCGAGCAGGTTGCGCACGAGCGACGCGAGCTCCAGCGGGTTGAACGGCTTCGTGACGTAGTCGATGCCGCCGATGTCGAGCCCGCGTGCACGGTCGCGGAACTCGGCTCGCGCCGTCAGGAAGATGATCGGGATGTCCTTCGTGTTCGGGTCGTCGAGTAGGTGCTCTGCGACGCGCCACCCGTCGAGCGTCGGCATCATCACGTCGAGGAGGATCACGTCCGGATTCGTCCGCTTCGCCTCCTCGAGGCCGGTCGGACCGTCCTTGGCCTCGACCACTTCCATCTTTTCGGCTTCGAGATTGACCCGGCAGAGAAGCCGGATCGGCGCCTCGTCGTCGATCACGAGCACTCTCGTCAAGAACCCTCCCCTCGAGACCCCGTCGCTATACCCCTGGCCGTTCCCTCCGAACCTACCTGCGCCGCCGCGAGCGGCAATTCGAACGTGAAGTGAGAGCCCTTGCCCTCCTCCGACTCGACGCTCATGTGACCACCCATCTTCGAGACGAGCCCGCGCGCGATGAACAGCCCGAGACCGGTTCCCGAAGACGTGTCGCCGCCCCGGTAGAACTTGCTGAAGATCAGTTCCTGCTCGGACTGTGGAATACCGACTCCCTCGTCTTCGACGGTCACTTCCACGGCATTGTCGGTGCGGCGCGCCGCGACCGTGACGGTTCCCCCGTAGGGCGAGAACTTCACGGCATTGTCGACGAGGGCGGTGAGCACCTGGCGCAGCTTGTCTGCATCGGCCTGCGCCGCGAGCGGCGCGTCGGGCAGGTCGAGCACGAATCGATGCCCGTTCGCGGCCGGATCCTGAACCCCGCCGACGACTTCGGACACGACCGAGGCGATGTCGGTCGGCGCGAGATCGACTTCCAACTCGCCGGTGTCGAGACGCGCGACGTTCAGGAGCGCGTCGACGATCGACGTCAGCCGCTCCGACTCGGATGCGATGTAGCGCAGGAATGTGCGCCGCTCCTCCTCGCCGAAGAGCACGTCCTCGCGCAGGAGCGTCTCGGCGAAGCCGTAGATCGATGTGAGCGGACTGCGCAACTCGTGCGACACCGTCGCGACGAACTCGCTCTTCATCTCCTCGACGAGCCGCTCGGACGAGATGTCGCGGAACGCGAAGATGCGGCCCGACACGGCGCCGGCGGGATCGCGCATCACGGCTTCTGTGACCGAGAGCCACACCTCTTCGGTTCCGCGCTGGATCGGACTGAGACGCCGCGGCTGTCCGCCGGCGACCGAGAGGTTTCGGTGCAGGACGTCCTCGACGGTGCGGCCGAGGGCGTCGGCGCCCGCGACGCCGGTGATGCGCTCGGCGGCCGCGTTCCAGAGGACGACGTGCGAGTCTCTGTCGACGGCCACGATGCCGTCGGCGATGTTGGCGAGGATCGCGTAGCTGCGCTCACGGTCGACGGCGACCGAGGTGAAGAGCTCGGCGTTCGAGAGCGCCGCCGATGTGTTCGCCGCGAGGGCCTCGAGCGCCTCGATCTCGTCCTTGCGCCACGTGCGCGCGCGCCGTGCGTAGACCGACAGCACGCCGTGGACGGTGCCTTCGGGCCCGACGAGTGGGACGCCGAGGTATGCGGCGTAGCCCGAGGCGATAACCGGATCGGCGTCGGCGTGCCGCGGGTCCTCGGCGGCATCGGCCAGCACTGCCGACGTCTGGGACTGGTAGACGTCGCCGACGAGCCGGCTCGTGACCGGCATCCGCGTGCCGACGAGCTCCTCGACGCCGCTCGCCGCCGTCAGGACGAGCTCGTCGCCTTCCAGGATCCGGATCGCGCAGGCGTCGGCGCCGAGGAGCGGCGGCGCGTGCTGGACGACCTCCTCGAGCACGGTGTCGGGGTCGAGCTCGGTCGCGAGCAGGCTGCCGGTGCGCGCGAGCTGCTGTGCGAGCGCGCGGGCGCTCCGCTCCGACTCGTAGAGGTCGCTGCGGCCGAGCGCGCCGCGCGCCACGTGCGTGAGCTGGCGGGCGAGCTCGAGGTCGTCGTCGGTGAAGCGACGTTCCTCGGCGAAGCAGACGAGGACGACTCCGTGGCGCTCCGAGCGCCGGGATTCGAGCGGCACCGCGAGGAGCGCGCTGAAACCGGCCTCGGCGGCGAGCGTCGTCCACTCCTGCCCGAACCGCGTGTCGCCGGCGAGGGACGGCGCCGCGATGACACGGCCCTCCGCCGCGCACAGCGTCAGCACGCGAGCCCCGGGCGGAAGTCCTACTTCGAGCCGCTGCGCGAACGACGTCGGGAGCCCGAACGCGCCGGTGAGCTCGAGCTCGCCGTCGCTCCGCGGCATGAACACCGCCGTGAAGTCGCCGCCGAGCGCCTCCGCCGCCGCCTGCGCGACGGCATCGAGCGTGGCGGTGAGCGAGAGCGGCTCGCCGAGCACCGTGGCGATGCTGGAGAAGCCGCGCTGCACGCGCGCCTGCCGCGTCCGCTCCTCGTACGTCTCGGCGTTCGCGAGCGCGAGCGCCGCAAGCGAGGCGAACGCTGCGATGACGTCGGAATCGCGCTCGTCGAATCGCCGCTCGTCGCGGGCGCCTGCGCCGAGCACGCCCCGCGTCTCGCCGGAGTCGACGATCGGCGCGAAGATCCTGCTCGTGAACCCGTCGTACGCGCCGTGCGGAATCGCCGCGGCCGCGTCGTCGCCGCTGGAGATGGTCGGCTTCCCGCCCCGCACGGCCTCGGCGGCAGCGCCCTCCTCCGCGGGGAACTCGAAGCCGACGAGAGCCGCCGGCAGCCCGTGCACGGCGGCGCAGCGCAACACGCCGCTCCGCTCGTCGAGGAGGTAGATGTCCGCCGCGTGAAGCCCGAGCAGCGCAGCAAGCTCGTCGACGAGTCGCTGCAGCACCGTCTCGACCTCGAGCTCGGAGGTGACGTTCTGCGCCGCGCTGAAGAGACTCTTCTGGAGGCGGACCTGCTCCTCGCGCTCGCTCAGGAGCCGCGCGACGCGAACGGCGAGTCCGGCCTCGCGCGCCACGGCCTCGGCGACGGTGACGTCCGACGCGCTCCAGTGACCGACCGTCGTCCGGTGCAAGGCGAAGACGCCGATCACCTCGTCGAAGACGACGATCGGCGTCGCGAGGGCCGAACGCGAGCCGACGGCGAGCAGCTCCTCGCGCCCGCCGGAGAAGGCGGCGAGCACCGGCTCCGTCTCGATGTCGTCGATGGCCACCGTCCTCCGCTCACGGAGCGCGAGGCTCGAGATCGGCAGCAGGGGCGAGCGTGCGTCCAGCGGCTTGAGGTCGCTCTCGACCCATTCCGCCGCGACGGGCATGTTCTGGTCGGGCTTGCCGATGCGAACGAACGCCCGCTGCGCGCCGAGCGCGCGCGCCGTCTCCTCGACGGCAACGCGAAGCACCGTGTCGAGGTCGAGTTGCGTGCGGAAACGGCCCGCGATGCGCGAGATGAGCCGCTCCCGCTCGAGCGCCTTCGCGAGCGCGGACGACGAGCGGAGCCGGTCCAGCGCGAGCGCAGCCTCGTTTGCGAGCGACTGCAACAGGCGCAACTCGTCGGCGTTGAATGCGCGCTGCTGGGCGACACACGCGACGGTGACGACCGCGAGGACCCGGCCCTCCGCGAGGAGCGGCGCGTAAGCGACGCTGCGCGCGTGCGCGCGCTCGACGAGGTTGCGATTGACGAGCGGCGAGGCGGGCGCGTCGTAGACGGCGAACGGCGCGCCGTCGAATACTGCGCGCGCGGTGCCGGAAGGCTCGTTGCGCAGGTCGATCGTCACATCGTCCCACGGCACGTCGACGCCGTCGCGGCGCGCGATGACGCCGGTCGCCTCGCTCAGGTCGTCCTCGACGAGGACGAGCGAGCCGAACTCGACGCCGAGGACCTTGGCGGCCTCGTCGATGATCGTCCGCGCGACGCCTTCGACCGTCTGCGTCCGCACGAGTGCGGTCGCAAGCTCGGTGACCGCGGTGAGCTCGCGGTCGAGCTCGGTCGTGCGTGCTTCTGCCTCGAGCACACGGGCGCCGCCGCTGACGAGCCCCGCGCGCGCGGCGCGGATGAGGAAAACGAACGCCGGGACGAGGCCGACGAGCATCGCCGCGAACGACAGCCACAATTCGTCGGCGACGGGAGCCTCGTTGTCGGCGACGACGACGCCGTAGATCGCGGCGACGATCGCGACCGAGGGAAAGATCGTCGCGACCGTCAGGTCTCCCGCCGTGGCGCGGCTGCGATTGCGCCACAGCGTCGGCACGATCGCGATCGAGACGGCCCCGTACGCGACCGCGATCGCGAACAGCGGCACCGCGTTGAAGAGCAGCGTTTTCGTCTCGGTGGACACGGGGCGGGACTCGGATGATAGGGGTGGGACCCGGCAGGCGGCGGCGTCGGCCGGGCGGCCTGGTTCGCTTGTACTAGCGGGATTCCGGCTTGCAAAAATAGGCCGAGCGGCCTATTCACAATCTCCGCGGAGGACGCTAGCGTGTCCCCCACTGGGCGATGCGAACCGCGGCGCGCGTACCTGGCCTTAGCCCGCGGCGAGCAACTTGAAAGAGGCCCGCGGCAACGACCCCCCCGAGCCGCGGGCCTTTTTCATGTCTATCGATCGATCCGAGCGCCGTCATCGCCAAAGAGGCGGTTCGGTCGATACCAAAATCGGGCACAGCTACCATCGCCTCGTGGTCGAGCGCGTCCTCCTTGCTTCGCCGCGCGGGTTCTGCGCCGGCGTCGAACGCGCCGTCGAGACCGTTGAGCTCGCGCTCGAGCACTACGGCGCCCCCGTGTATGTCCGGCATCAGATCGTCCACAACGCGCATGTCGTTCGCGATCTCGAGGCGCGCGGCGCCGTCTTCGTGGAGAACGAGGTCGAGGCGCCGGAAGGAGCGACGATCGTCTTCTCCGCCCACGGGGTGGCGCCTGCGGTCCTCGCGCGCTCCGCCGCGCGCGGGTTGAACACGATCGACGCGACGTGCCCGCTCGTGACGAAGGTGCACGTACAGGCTCGGCGGTATGCCGCTGAGGGATACACGGTGGTCCTCGTCGGCCATGCCGGTCACGAAGAAGTCGTAGGAACGATGGGCGAGGCGCCCGAGTCGATCGTGCTCGTCGAGTCGGTCCAGGATGTGGAACGCCTCGAGCGGTCTCCGGACGAGAAACTCGCGTACATCACGCAGACGACGCTTTCGGTCGACGAGACGAGAGAGATCATCACGGCGCTGCGACGCCGTTTCCCCGACATCCGCGGCCCGCAGCGGGAGGACATCTGCTACGCGACGTCCAACCGGCAGTGGGCGGTCAAGGAGATGCTCGAGCACGTCGACGCGCTGCTCGTGATCGGGTCGAAGAACTCGTCGAACTCGACGCGTCTCGTCGAAGTGGCGCGAGCCGCCGGCGTTCCCGCCTATCTGATCGACGACGAGTCGGACATCGAAGCGGCGTGGTTCGACGAGGTGGAGGTCGTCGGCCTGACGAGCGGAGCGAGCGCGCCGGAGCGGCTCGTCGAGAGCGTGTGCTCGTGGTTCCGCGCGCGCGGCGTCGAGGAGATCGAGCCGTACCAGATGGTCGACGAGGACGTGACGTTCCGCCTCCCCGTCGAGCTGCGCCGCGAGCTTGCGCTCGCCGAGTCGCAGACCTGAGCGCCGGTTACGGCCGGCTCCCCAGCCCGTTCGACCGAGGCC
>JBJMJE010000171.1:0-6582 GCA_045806505.1 Gaiellaceae bacterium | reverse complement strand
CTTGACCGTGTTGAGGTTCTCGACAATCACCTTCTTCTCGCGCGGCATCGCATCGATCACGCGCCCCTCCTTGCCGCGGTCCTTGCCGGCGAGGATGTGGACGGTGTCGCCTTTGCGGATCTTCAGCGCATGGGTCATCTACAACACCTCCGGGGCAAGCGAGACGATCTTCATGAAGTTCTTCTCGCGCAGCTCGCGCGCGACCGGCCCGAAGATGCGCGTGCCGCGCGGGTTGCGCGCGTTGTCGATGATCACGGCTGCGTTCTCGTCGAAGGCGATCTGCGTGCCGTCGTCGCGGCCGAAGGGCTTCTTCGTCCTGACCACGACGGCCTTCACCACGTCGCCCTTCTTCACGGCGCCCTGCGGCGTCGCGGTCTTCACGGTCGCAGTGATGATGTCGCCGACGCGGGCGTAGCGGCGGTGGGATCCGCCCATGACGCGGATGCAGAGGATCTCGCGCGCGCCCGTGTTGTCCGCCACCTTGAGTCTCGACTCCTGCTGGATCACTTCGCAACCTCGATGACCTCTGCGAGCCGCCAGCGCTTCGTCTTCGAGAGCGGCCGGGTCTCGACGATCCGGACGCGGTCGCCGACGTGCGCCTGGTTCTGCTCGTCGTGCGCGTGGAACTTGACCGACCGGCGGATCACCTTCTTGTAGCGCTGGTGCGCGCGGACGGCCTCGACCTTGACGACGATCGTCTTGTCCATCGCGTCCGAGACGACGACGCCGCGGCGTTCCTGCCGGCGGCCGGGCTCGTGCTCCGGCTTCTCGAGGCGGACGATCGGCTTGCGGGTCGCCGGCTTCTCACGCGTCGTCTTGCTGCGCTTGCGGCGCTCGCTCCGCGGGATGTGCTTCAGCTTCTTCCTGCGCGGCTCGCCGGGGGGCGTCGCCGGCGCAGGAGCTTCCTGCGCGGGCGCTTCGGCGGCAGGCGCGGCAGGTGCCGCTTCAGCGGGCGCAGCAGGTGCGTCGTCCGCGACCGGAGCTTCGGCTTCGGCCGCAGGCGCGTCGGGCGCCTCTTCCGCGGGCGCCGTGACGTCGCCGACGACAGCCTCGGGAGAGGTCTCCTCCGCGGGCGGCTCGGCGGCGGGGACCTCCGTCGGCTGCGAGCCCGGCGGCTGCTCCGCCAGCTCCACGTCCGTCTCCACGGTCTCCGTCGGCTCCGTGGCCGTCGGCTCGGTTGCCGTCGGCTCCGTGTTCTCGGTGTTCTGCGTTTCGCTCTCGCTCATGACTCTGTTGTCCTCAATTCCTTGCCTCGGCGCGCTGGTTGCGGACCGTGAGGATGCGCGCGATCTCGCGCTTCGTGAGCTTCAGCCGCGTCGTGTTCTCGAGCGCGCCCGTCACGGACTGGAAGCGCAGGTTGAACAGCTCCTGCCGCCGGTCGCGCAACGCGTCGTCCAGCTGGTCGTCGCTCATGTCCCTGAGGTCTCTAGCTTTCAAAGAGATCGGCCTCCCGTTTCACGATCTTCGTCTTCACGGAGAGCTTGTTGCCCGCGAGGCGAAGCGCTTCCTTCGCGAGCGGCTCCGGCACGCCCGCGAGCTCGAACATCACGCGGCCCGGCTTCACGACGGCGACCCAGGCCTCGGGCGAGCCCTTGCCCTTGCCCATACGCGTCTCGGCCGGCTTCTTCGTGACCGGCTTGTCCGGGAAGACGTTGATCCAGACCTTGCCGCCGCGCTTGATCTTGCGCGTCATCGCGATACGCGCGGCCTCGATCTCGCGGTTCGTCACCCACGCGACCCCGGTCGCCTTCAGGCCGAAGTCGCCGAACTGCACGGTGTCCTGGCCCTTCGTCATGCCGCGCCTGCGGCCGCGCTGTTGCTTGCGGAACTTCGTTTTCTTTGGAAGGAGCATCTATTCGGTGTCTCCGGTCGTGGTCTGGCGGCCGCCGCGCGGCTTCTTGTCCTGGTCGGCGTCGCTCGACGGCGCGTCCTGCTGCGGCGTCGTGTCCGGAGCCTGAGCCACGGGAGCGGGCACTGTCTCGACCTTGGGCTCGATCGGCGGCTGCTCGCGGCCTGCCGCTGACTTGGCCGACTCGTCCGTCCGCGGGCGCTCGACGTTGTCCTGTCCGGCCGTGCGGTCTTCCGCGGCGGCGGGACGCGGACGCCTGCTGCGCGGTCCGCCGGGACGCGCGCCGGAGCGCTTGCCGCCGCCCGCGCCACCGGGCCCACGGCGCCGCTTGACCGGCCCCAGGCCTTCGCGATCCTGACTGCGCGAGCGCGCCGACTCTCGCGAGGCGCCGAGCCCCTCGAGGGCGCCGCCGCGGCGACGGGCATTGTCCTGCTCGCCGAGGCGCGTGCCCTCGCTTGCGGCCGCGTAACCCTCGGGCATGATCTCGCCCTTGTTGATCCACACCTTGACGCCGATCCGGCCGAACGTGGTCTTCGCCTCGACGAAGCCGTAGTCGATGTCCGCGCGGATCGTGTGCAGCGGGACACGACCCTCGGAGTACGTCTCCGAACGGCTCATCTCCGCGCCGCCGAGCCGGCCGCCGCAGGTGATCTTGATCCCCTGCGCGCCCGAGCGAATCGCGGATGCGAGCGAGCGCTTCATCGCGCGGCGGAACGACACGCGGTTCTGCAGCTGCTCGGCGATCGACTGCGCTACGAGCTTCGCGTCGAGCTCGGGCCGCTTGATCTCGTTGATGTTGATGTGGACGTTCTTGCCGGTGATGGCGTGCAGCTCCTTGCGAAGCGCATCGACCTCGACACCGGACTTGCCGATGACGATCCCCGGGCGCGCGGTGTAGATGTCGACCGTCACGCGCTGCTTGTCCTTGCGGATCAGGATGTCCGAGAGGCCCGCGTGCGAGAGCTTCTTGTAGATGTGCTCGCGGATGCGGATGTCCTCGATCAGGTAGGCCGGGAACTCCTTCTTGCCCGTCCACCAGTTCGACTTCCAGTCGTGGATGACGCCGACGCGCAGACCGCCGGGATGAACCTTTTGTCCCATTTAGGCCTCGGCCTCCTTGTCGTTGCGCTTCGTCGCCCGTGCCGGTGTCTCGGGGCGCTGCGCGACCTTGATCGTGATGTGGCACGTGCGCTTGTGGATCCGCCCGAGACGGCCGCGCGCGCGCATCTGCCAGCGCTTGATCGTCGGGCCCTCGTCGACGTACACGGTGGAGACGACGAGGTCGTCGCCGTTCCAGTTCAGATTCGGGTTGGTCTCGGCGTTCGCGACGGCTGACCGGAGCACCTTCTCGATCTCGCGCGCGGCCGCCCGCTGCGTGAACGCGAGCACCGTCCGCGCCTCGGGCACGCTGCGGCCGCGGATGTGCTCGGCGACGAGCCGTGCCTTCCGCGCGGACACGCGCACCCATTTCGCCTCGGCGCGCACTTCCTGACGCTCGGCAACGGCCGCCACTAGCGCCTCACCTCCGCCTTGCGGTCGCCGGAGTGCGCGCGGAAGGTACGGGTCGGCGCGAACTCGCCGAGCTTGTGACCGACCATCTGCTCGGTGATGAAGACCGGGACGTGCTTGCGCCCGTCGTGCACCGCGATCGTGTGCCCGACCATCTCCGGGAACACGGTCGACGTGCGCGACCACGTGCGGATCATCCGCTTCTCGTTGGTTGCGTTCATCGCCTCGATGCGGCTCATCAGCCGCTCCTCGACGAACGGTCCCTTTTTCGAGCTTCTGCTCACTAGCGCTTCTCCTTGCCGCGCCTGCGGGCGCGGACGATCAACTTGTCTGACTGCTTGTGCTTGGAACGCGTTCGCTTGCCGAGCGTCGGAACTCCCCACGGCGTCACGGGATGCCGGCCGCCCTTCGACTTGCCCTCGCCGCCGCCGTGCGGGTGGTCGACTGGGTTCATCGCCGAGCCGCGCACTGTCGGGCGCTTGCCTTTCCAGCGGCTGCGGCCCGCCTTCCCGCCCGTCTCGTTCTCGTGGTCGAGGTTTCCGACCTGTCCGACGGTGGCCCGGCAGGTTAGCAGCACCCTGCGCAGCTCTCCGGACGGGAGACGGAGCACGGCGTAGCCGCCGTCCTTCGCGACGAGCTGGATGCCTGAGCCGGCGCTGCGCGCCATCTTGCCGCCCTGACCGGGCTGCAGCTCGACGTTGTGGACGAGCGTGCCCGTCGGGATGTTCTCGAGCGGAAGCGCGTTGCCCGGCTTGATGTCCGCGGCCGGGCCCGACTCGACGAAGGCGCCGACGCGCAGCCGCGCCGGAGCCAGGATGTAGCTCTTGGCGCCGTCGGCGTAGTGGAGCAGCGCGATCCGCGCCGAGCGGTTCGGGTCGTACTCGATCGCGGCGACCTTCGCGGGTACGCCGTCCTTCGTGCGCTTGAAGTCGATGATGCGGTAACGGCGCTTGTGGCCGCCGCCCTGGTGTCGCATCGTCAGGCGTCCGTAGTTGTTGCGGCCGCCCTTCTTCGTCAGCTTCTCGGTGAGCGCCTTCTCGGGCTTCGACTTCGTGATGTCGTCGAACGTCGAGACCGACATGAAGCGGCGGCCCGGCGACGTCGGCTTGAACTTGCGAACCGGCATTACTCCTGCGCCCCCTCGAAGATCGGAATCGTCTCACCCTGGCGCACCTGGACGATGGCCTTCTTCCAGCCGGGGCGCGTGCCCTTGATCAGTCCGCGCCGCTTCGGCTTCGCCTGCACCTTGAGGATGTTCACGCGCTCGACGTGCACGTCGAACAACTGCTCCACGGCCTGCCGCACCTGCAGGCGGTGCGCGTCGGGGTGGATCTTGAACGCGTACTTGCGCTGGTCGATCAGGCTGTAGCTCTTCTCCGACAGGACCGGAGCGAGCAGCACCTCGCTCGGGTGGAGCCTCATGCCGCCCTCCTCTGGACGTCCTCGAGCGCGGCCTCGCTCACGAGCACCGAGCGCGCCCAGACGACCTGCGACACCTCGAGCTCGGACGGGACCGTGACGAGCGTCCGGTCGAGATTGCGGAACGACTTGATCAGCGCCTCGTCCTCGGGATGAACGATCAGGAGCAATGGAAACTCCTGCTCCCACGCCCCGAGCAGCCCGACGGCGGTCTTCGTCGACGGCTCCGTGAACGAGTCCTTGCCGACGACCGCGATCGTGCCGTGCGCGGCGTGATCGGAGAGCGCGGAGCGCATCGCTGCGTGGCGCGCCTTCTTGTTCACCTTGACCTCGAACGAGCGCATCGTCGGCGGGAAGGCGACGCCGCCGCCGGTGAACTGCGGCGCGCGGATCGTGCCGGCACGAGCGCGGCCGGTTCCCTTCTGGCGCCACGGCTTGGAGCGGCCTCCCGAGACGAGGCCGCGCGACTTCGCGCCGCGGGTTCCGGCGCGGTCGGCGTTCAGTTCGGCGCGAACGGCCTCGTGCACGAGATGCGGCTTGACCTCCGCGCCGAAGACGGCTTCCTCGAGCTCGAAGTCCTTCGACTTGTTGCCCGACGCGTCGAGCAGGGGAGCGTTAACGGCCACTGTGCGCCTTCTCCTCCCTGATCTCGAGCAGCCCGCTCTTCGGACCGGGCACGGAGCCCTTGACGAGGAGCAGGTTGCGCTCCGCGTCGACCGCGTGCACGACGAGACCGACCTGCGTGCGGCGCTTGCCGCCCATCCGGCCGGCCATCTTCATGCCCTTGAAGACGCGCGACGGCGTTGCCGACGCCCCGATCGAGCCCGGCTTGCGGATGTTGTGCGAGCCGTGTGAGACCGGGCCGCGGTGGAAGTTGTGCCGCTTGATCGTTCCCTGGAAGCCCTTGCCGATGCTCGTGCCGCTGACCTTGATGGAGTCGCCCGGCTCGAACGCCTCGACCGTCACGGTCTCGCCCGCGACGGCCTCGGTGGCACCGCGGAACTCGACGAGGTGCCGGTGCGGCTCGACGTTGTTCTTCTTCAGGTGGCCGACCTCGGCCTTCGACAGGCGGCGGTCTGCAACCGGCTCGTAGGCGAGCTGCACGGCTTCGTAGCCGTGGAGGTCCGCCGTCTTGACCTCGACGACCGGACACGGCCCGGCCTGGATCACGGTCACAGGCGTGACGACGCCGGTCTCCGGATCGAAGACCTGAGTCATGCCGATCTTTCTGCCGAGGATCCCCTTCATCGTTCCGCCTACAGCTTGATCTCGATGTCGACGCCGGCCGGCAGGTCGAGCCGCATCAGCGAGTCGACGGTCTTCGGCGTCGGCGAGTGGATGTCGATCAGGCGCTTGTGCGTGCGCACCTCGAAGTGCTCCCGCGAGTCCTTGTCCTTGAACGGGCTGCGGATCACGCAGTAGACGTTTTTCTCCGTGGGCAGCGGCACGGGACCGGTGATGGTCGCGCCGGTGCGCTCAACCGTCTCGACGATGTCCTTCGCGGACTTGTCGAGCGACTGATGGTCGTACGACTTCAGTCTGATGCGGATCTTCTGTTGAGCCACCGGCGCGTCCCTCGTTTCCTACTTGATGACCTCGGTCACCACGCCGGCGCCGACGGTGCGGCTGCCTTCGCGGATCGCGAAGCGGAGACCCTGATCCATTGCGATCGGCTGGATCAGCTCGATCTCCATGTTCGTGTTGTCGCCCGGCATGACCATCTCCTGGCCCTCCGGGAGCTTGATCGAGCCGGTCACGTCCGTCGTGCGGAAGTAGAACTGCGGCCGGTAGCCGTTGAAGAACGG
>JBJMJE010000170.1:0-11068 GCA_045806505.1 Gaiellaceae bacterium | reverse complement strand
GGAGGCTGCTTCGATGCGACGCTCGCCCAGCTCGTGGTCAACGTCATGGACGATCCGGTCGCAGGCCTCCGCGAGATGGCGAGGGTGACGCGGGACGGCGGCGTCGTCGCCGCATGCGTGTGGGACTTCACCGACGGCGGTCCTATCGGTCCGTTCTGCGATGCCGCCCAAGCGCTCGATCCCGAGGTCGAGACCGGGTCTGTCTGCCCCGGCAGCAGGGCCGGCCATCTGGTCGACCTCTTTCGCGCCGCTGGAATCGGGGACGTCGTCGACAGCGCCGTCGCGGTGGACGTCGAGCACGCCACGTTCGAGGACTGGTGGGAGCCGTTCACCCTCGGCGTCGCTCCGTCGGGTGCGCACGTCGCCGGCCTCGAGCCCGATCGGCGCACGGCATTGCGCGAGCTCTGCAGGGAGAGGCTGCCGGAGCCACCGTTCGTAGTCTCGGCGAAGGCCTGGGTGGCGCGCGGCGCGGCTTGACGCCTGGACGGTTGACCCCGAACTTAGTGGCCATAGGCGCCGGCAGTTTGGAATCCAAAAGCGAGCCGAAGGAACCGCCGCTCCGGCCGCGTTGTATAAGCGCCGGTGGTGGGCCGGCCACGGTGAACGAAGCGGAGCTCATCGCCCGCGCCAGGCGGGGAGACGCCGCCGCCTACGAGGAGCTCGTGCGCATGTATCAGGGCATCGCCTTTCGCACCGCGTGGCTCGTCGCCGGAAACACGGCGGACGCCGAGGAGGCTGCGCAGGACGGCTTCGTCAAGGCATACCGTGCGCTGTGGCGGTTCCGCGCCGGCGCGCCGTTCAAGCCGTGGCTGCTCCGGATCGTCACGAACGAGGCGCGCAACCGCCGCCGCGCCGCCGGCCGCCGCGACGCGCTGGCGCTGCGCGCTTCCGGGGAGGTCGTCTCGGGGGACGCGGCCCCGTCCCCCGAGACGGCGCTCCTCGACGCGACGCGCCGCGACGAGTTGCTCGCGGCCGTGAACCGGCTCGACGAGCACCACCGGCTCGCGATCGCGTGCCGCTACTTCCTGGAGCTGTCGGAGGAGGAGACCGCCGCCGCTCTCGGCTGCCGCCGCGGCACCGTCAAGTCTCGGCTCGCCCGCGCGCTGGAGCGCCTGCGCGCGGATCTGGGAGAGACGGCGTGATCGAGCACGAGCTTCGCGACCTCGCCGTCGACATCGACCTGCCGGTCGAGCGGAACCTCGCGCCTGCCGTTCGCGCCAGGATCGGCTCGCGCCGCCCGCGCCCGGGCAAGCTCGCGATCGCGCTCGCGCTCGTCGTCCTCGCGGTCACGGTCGCACTGGCTGTGCCGCCGGCGCGGAGCGAGATCCGGCGCTGGCTCGGGCTGGGCACGGCACGCGTCGAGTTCGTCGACCGCCTGCCGGACGTCCAGACGCGGCGGCCGCTCGAAATCGGCCCGAAGACGTCACTCAACGACGCACGAGAGCGGGTTCCGTACGACGTCGTGACGTCGAGCCTCCTCGGCGCCCCGCGCGAGGTACACCTGCTCGGCGACCAGGTCGGCTTCGTCTACGGCAAGCACAAGCTGCTCGTCCTGCAGAGCCGCGGTACGTATTTCCAGAAGGACGTCGGCCCGGAGACGTCGGTCGAGCATCTGGAGCTGAACGGGCGGGAGGCGCTGTGGATCTCCGGCGGGCGGCACTACTTCGCCTACGTCGAGCGCGACCACCAGGCTCGGGCGGCGCCGCTCTACCTCGCCGGCAAGGCACTGATCTGGACGCGCGGCGACCTGACGCTGCGTCTCGAGGGCAAGCTCTCGCGCGCGGAGGCTCTGCGGATCGCCCGCTCGTTCGGCTGAAGCTCGTGCGCGCGGCGCGCGTCGGCGCTGCCGGACCTCGACCAGGCGGCGCCGTTCGGCATGGCCGTCGTCGCGCGGCGTGGCCGGCTGCTGCTCGTCTTCGGCTCTGCCGTGGACAACGTCGGCAAGGCGCCGCTCGTCGTCGAGGGCAGGCGCGTGGGCGACGCGATGCGCTCCACGCAGCTCGTCGGGACGCAGCGATACGCGCTGCCGACGCCGCTTCGCTTCGTCCGCTCGCAGACGCACCGGCACTGGCACCTCTCGAGCTTCGAAAGGTATGAACTGCGCCGTCGCGGGAGGCTCGCCGGCCGCGACCGCAAGACCGGCTTCTGCCTCAACGACGCGTACGCGACGCGCGCCGCGAACCTGCGCCCGCGCTGGACGGCGGACTGCGGGCGCAACCGGCCGGGTGCGCGTAAGCTCCGCGAGGGCATCTCGCCCGGCTTCGGCGACGACTACGTGCCGGAGCGGGAAGGGCAGTCGATCGACGTCACCGATCTGCCGCCGGGCCGCTACGTGCTCGTCCACCGTGCAAACCCGGACCGCGCGCTGCGCGAGAGCTCGTACGCCAACAACGCCGCGTCGGCGTCCATCGAACTGCGCGGCCGCCGCGTTCGCGTTCTCGCGCGCTGCCCCGGCTCGGCGTCCTGCGGAACCCGCTGACGACACGCGGTGTACTTGCGTCGTCGAACGAGGAGGAAGCATGCAGAAGCTCATCGCAGTCGCCGTCGTCGCCGCGTGCGCGACTGCTCCCGCGGCCCTCGCCAAGGAGCGCAACGTCGCGCTCGCCGGCAAGCCGTCCGTCGCGAAGGCGGGCAAGGCGTGGATCGCGACGGTCACCGTCACGCGCGACCGGCAACCCGACGTCGGGCAGTCGCCGACGATCCGCCTGCTGAACAACTCCATCAGCACCGCGGGCCGCGTCGTGAACGTCACGACCCGCGCGACGGAGATGCCGGGCGTCTATCGCGCGCGCGTAGCCTTCCCGAGCGCCGGCACGTGGCGCGTCGTCGTCATCGACCGCATGACGAGCCGCGCGTACCCGTTCGGCCAGACGAGAGTCCGCCGCTAGCGAATCGGAGCCATAACGCGGCCGCCGACGCGGAACCACGCGATCGACCCGTCCTCGGCCCGCAAGAAGTCAGCTTCGCCGGGCGTTCCGCCGGTCGCGAACAGCCGGTTCGGCGCGTAGAACGCGACGGGCTCCGGCGGCGGCGCGGGCGGCGGCGGCGAGTCCTTCTTCGGGAAGCCGCCCTTCGGTGCGACGGCGAGGACGAGCGTCCCGTCGTCGCGCCGGAGCTCGGCCTCGATCAGCGCGCTCTCGTACCTGCCGAGGTACTCGTCGACGTCGAGGTCGAGCGCCTCGCGCTCGGGCTCGCGCGCGCCGATCGCCTCCAGCGCAGACGCGCGCGCGGCGGCGGCCACCTCGCTCCCGCGCTGGTGGTTCGTCAGGATCGCGAAGGCGAAGTCGTGCTCGGGTGCAAAGAAGAAGAGCGCCTGCTGCCCGTTCGTCCCGCCGCTGTGACCGACCAGGCGCGCGCCGGTCCGATCCGAGATGGACCAGGTGATGCCGACATGCTCGAAGATCGACCCGACCTCCAGCTGCGACGTCTGCATCTCGTCGAGCGTCGCGCGCTGCAGGACGCCGTCGCCGTCGCCCATGTGGAACCGCGCGTACCGCAGGAGGTCGCCCACGGTCGCCGCGATCCCGCCCGCGGCATGATGCGCGCGGCCGATTCCCCACGGCCGGGCGACGTTCGGCGGCCCGTCGTCGTTGCGCAGGTGCCCGACGGCGAAGCGCCGCGTCATCACGTCGTCCTGGTGGAAGAAGGCGTGCTCGAGGCCGAGCGGCTCGAGCACGAGCTCGTGCAGCGCCGTCTCGTAAGGCTTTCCGGTGATCGTCTCGATCACACGACCGGCGAGGTAGAAGCCGGCGTTGTTGTACGACCACACCTCGCCGAGCGGCGTCAGCTGCGGCAGCACGGCGAGCGCTTCGGTCATGCGCGCGAGGGCGTCGTCGCCGGAGCCGAAGTCGTCGAAGTAGTCGCCGATCCAGCCGCCCGTGTGCGTGAGCAGGTGCCGCGTCGTCACGCGCGCCGCAACGTTCTCGTCGCTCAGCTTCAAGTCAGGGAGATAGGTGCGGACCGGCGCGTCGAGGTCGAGGTCGCCGCGCTCGACGAGCCGCATCGCTGCGGTGCCGGTGAACGTCTTCGTGATCGAGCCGATCTGGAAGAGCGTGTCCGGCGTGACCTCGAGCGGGTTCTCCGTCGACGTGACGCCGAAGCCCGCGACGTGCTCCTCGCCTTCGTGCAGCAGGCCGACTGCGACGCCCGGAGTCTGCGTCTCCTCCATCGACGCGCGCACCGCGTCGCAGACCCGGTCGAAGGCTTCCGCCACGAACGTGCACGCTAACGCAGAATCCCCGCGTGAGCTTCGACCTGATCGTCCTCGGCGACGCCGAGGCTGCCGCGACGCGCGCGGGGGAACTGCTCGCGGAGGCGGCACGCGACGGCGGCCATATCGCGCTCTCGGGCGGCAAGACCCCGGAGCGCGCACACGAGACGGCAGTGCGGTTGCAGCCGGACTGGGGCCGCGTCGAGGTGTGGTGGGGCGACGAGCGCTGCGTGGCGCCGGACGACGAGCGCTCGAACTTCGCCATGGCGAAGCGATCGCTCCTCGACGAGGTCGCGGTCGAGCCTGCCGCGGTGCATCGCATCCGCGGCGAGCTCGACCCGACGGCCGCCGCAGCGGAGTACGACGCCGCGCTTCGCGGCGTGCGGCTGCGCATGAACGTGCTCGGCCTCGGCCCCGACGGCCACACGGCATCGCTCTTTCCAGATGCGCCCGGGCTGCGCGAGCGCGAGCGCCTCGCGATCGCCGCGGACGCCGGGCTGGAGCCGTTCGTCCCGCGCGTCACGATGACGCCGCCGATGCTCGCGAACGCCGACTGCGTTCTCTTCCTCGTGACGGGCGAGGAGAAAGCGGACGCGGTGAAGCGGGCGTTCGAGCAGCCGCCGAGCGACGAGACGCCCTCGAGCCGCATCCGCTCCCGCGACGGGCAGACGCTCGTCGTTCTGGATGCGGCCGCGGCCTCGAAACTTGAGCGCTCTATATAGCGACACTGTCCGCAGTGGCACCTACCATCTTCCCAAGCGACGTGTTAGGTATAGGGAGATGGAAGACACCCTCACAATCGATCGTCCCGAGCAACTGAAGGCGCTCGGTCACCCGCTGCGCCTCCGCGTCCTGGAGGAGCTGGGTGCGAAGACCGAGTCGCTGACGAACCGCGAGCTGGCGCAGCGGCTGGGCGTCGATCCGGGTCACCTGCACTTCCACGTGCGGATGCTGCAGAAGGCGGGGCTGATCGAGCTCGCCGACGGCGGCCAGCGGCGCGAGAAGCCCTACCGCTCCGCCGCGAAGGCGATCCGCGTGGCGCCGGAGCTGACGTCCGCCGGCCTCTCGGGCGGATTGCACGCGGCGATGCTCGACGAGGTGCAGCGCGCATTCGACAAGTTCGCCGACCAGGGCCGCTTCCGCGGGGCCCAGGTCACGGTGCGCCTCCCACTCGAGAAGGCGCGCGAATTGCTCCACGAGTTCAACGCGAACCTTGACGCGGCCGAGGACGACACCGAGGATACGTTGATCTTCACGACCTTCTTCCATCCACCGACCTCGACCGAATAGATGTGGCTCGCGTTCTTCATCATCGTCGGGGTCTTCGTCGCGATCCTCTGCGTCATCGCGGGGATTCGCCTCTTCCGTGAACAGGACCACCCGGTGAACGTGATGTCCGCGGAAGAGATGGACCGCGAGGAGTCGAAGCTCTAGACGCAGCTAGGGCAGGAGCGACGACTCGAGCTCGGCCCGCGCGACTCCGCGCCGTTCCGCGAGCGCCTGCAGCACGAGCACCGTGTCTGCGACGGGAAGATCTTCGAGGTAGGCCTCGCGGCTCTCGAACGAATCGAGCACCGACTCCACGGCCTCCGTGTACGCGATCGGATCGGGCGACGCGATCGCGGCGAGCGCGTCGGCGACGTCGTGGGGAAACGTCCCGTTCTGGCGCAACGCGTCCGCGTGGATGCGCAGGTCGTCCCATTCGCGCAGCACCGCGTGCGCGAGGGCGGCGGCATAGCGGCCGATCGGCGTCGGCGCATCGTCGGCGCGTTGCTCGAGCGTCCAGCGGGCGCCGCGCTCTGCGGCGACCCAGTCGCCGGCGAGCACATGCGCCTTGAGGATCCCGATCGGGCGCCCCCAGCTGCCGGGAGGAGCGTCGGCCCAGCTCTCGTGGTACCGCTCGCTCGCACGATCGAACCACTCGCGCGCTTCCGCGGTATTGCCCTGCATGAGGAGCGAGAGTCCCGCGCCCGCGGCGGCGTTGCCCATCCGCGTGAGCTGGCGTTGCCGAGCGTCCGCGTCGCGGGTCTCCGGCAGGCGGGCCTCGCCGTCCCGGTACCGTTCCGCCTCGCGCCGGAAATGAGCATCCCAATCCGCCACGACCCGATTGTCACCGAGACGACCTTCCACGGGCTCGAGTTCCTCACCGCGCCCGGCCGCGTCTTCACGCCGCGCGCCACAACGGAGGCGCTCGTCGACGCCGCCCTCGCGCGCATCGACGACCGAGCCGTGCGAGTCGCGGACGTCGGCACCGGAGCCGGCGTGATCGGCATCACCATCGCGCTGGCTGCGCCGCAGGTGGAGGTGTTCGCGACGGACATCAATCCCGCGGCGGTCGAGATGGCGCGTGAGAACGCCGCGCGTCACGGCGTCGCCGACCGGATGCACGTGTTCGAAGGCGATCTCCTCGACCCCGTGCCCGAGCCCGTCCAGGTCGTCGTCGCGAACCTGCCGTACCTCCCCGAGTCCGAGCACGACGACGCGTACGACGACGAGCCCGCGGACGCCATCTACGCACCGGGCGACGGGCTCGGCCCGCTGCGCCAGCTGTTGAACATCTGCGAGGCGGGCAAGCTCGCGATGCCGGGCTTCGCGCTCGTCCAGTACCGCGGCGAGGTGCACGAGGCGGATTGCCAGCACCTGCCCGAGCTCCGCGAGGAGCTCGCTCGAGACGCCGCAGCCGCGTAGGCTGGCTCGACATGGACTCAGGTCGCGAGGTCGTCTTCGTCGACGGCGTTCGCACGGCGTTCGGCCGCGCGGGCGAGCAGGGCGTCTTCTGGCGGACGCGCGCCGACGACATGGGCGTCAAGGCCGTGCGCGAGCTGCTGCGCCGGAACCCGCAGCTTGATCCGGAGCGCATCGGGGACGTCATCTTCGCCGCCACCGCGCAAGTCGGCGACCAGGGCCTGACGCTCGGCCGGGACGTCGCGCTGCTCGCCGGGATCCCGCAGAGCGTGCCGGGATTCGCGATCGACAGGATGTGCGCCGGCGCCCTCACGGCTGTCACCGCGGGCGCGGGCGAGATCGCCCTCGGCGCGTGCGACGTCGTCGTCGCCGGCGGGATCGAGCACATGGGCCATCACCCGATGGGCGCGGACGTCGACTTCAACCCGCGTTTCGTCGCCGAGCGCCTCGTGGACACGTCCGCCGTGACCATGGGCGCGACGGCGGAGAACCTCCACGACGTGTTCCCCCAGCTCACGAAGGAGGACGCGGACCGCTTCGCCGTCCAGTCGCAGCAGCGCGCCACGGCCGCCTGGGACAACGGCGTCATGGCCGAAACGGTCGTCCCGATGGCGGTGTTCACGGACGACGGCTGGCGCGTTGCGGACACGGACGAGTTCCTGCGCCCGGACACGTCGCTCGAGTCGCTGGCGGCGCTCCGCACGCCCTTCCGGCCGGGCGGGCGCGTCACGGCGGGGAACTCCGCCGGCCTCACGGACGGTGCGACGGCAGCGCTGCTCGCGTCGACGGCCGCCGCCGAAGAGCTCGACCTGACGGCGAAGCTCAGGCTCGTCGGCTTCGCCTACGCCGGCGTCGAGCCGCACCTGATGGGGCTTGGCCCCGTCCCGGCGACCAGGCGCGTGCTCGAGCAGGAAGGACTGAAGCTCGAAGACATCGACCTGTTCGAGCTGAACGAGCCGTTCGCGATCCAGGTGCTCACGTGGTGCGACGGGATGGGCGTGTCGCCCGACGACGAGCGCCTCAACCCGTACGGCGGTGCAATCGCGTGCGGGCATCCTCTCGCGGCGACCGGCGTCCGCCTCGTGGCGCAGCTTGCGTACGGCCTGCGCGAGCGCAACGGCCGCTACGGGCTCACGGCGCTCTGCATCGGCATGGGCATGGGCGCCGCCGTCCTCTGGGAGAACCTGCAGTGAACACCGACTTCAAGCTCAACCGCGTCGAGACGAAGCTCGGCCCGCTCGCGCTCGTGACGATGGACAACGGCGCAGATCACACCAAGCCGACCGTCCTCGGGCGCAGCGCCTTCGAGTCGGCCGTGGGCGTGGTCGAGCAACTCGAGCGCGGCGGCTGGGTCGCGATGGTGCTCACCGGCAAGCCGTACATCTTTGCGGCAGGCGCCGACATCGAGGAGTTCCCGAAGCTGCGCACACACGAGCAGGCGGTCGCCGGCTCGCGCATCGGGCACGAACTGTTCGGTCGCATCCGCGCGCTGCCGTACCCGACCGTCGCGGCGATCAACGGTGTCTGTCTCGGCGGCGGGCTCGAGATCGCGCTGCACTGTTCCGCTCGCACGCTCTCGACCGCGGTCCGGCACTTCGGGTGCCCGGAGGTCTTCCTCGGCATCCTCCCCGGCTGGGGAGGAACGCAGCTGATCCCGCGGCTCGTCGGCGCGGACAGCGCGATCCGCGTGATCGTCACGAACCCGCTGCGCCAGAACAAGCTGCTCGACGCGCGCAAGGCGTTCGAGCTCGGGTTCGCGGACAGGCTGCTCGAGCCCGTCGAGTTCCTCGACGAGTCGATCGCGTTCGCCCTCGAGCTCGTCGAGTCGCCGCTGGAGCGCAGAGAAACCGACCACGGCGACGCCGAGACGACGTTCCGCCGCGCGCGTTCGCAGGTCGACGACGCCGTGCACGGCGCCACGCGCGCGCCCTACCTCGCGCTCGACCTGATCGAGCTCGCGTGCAACGGCACGCCGCTCGAGGAAGGTCTCCGCGCCGAAGCCGAGACCATCGCGGACCTGATGCTCTCGCCGCAAGCGCGTCGCTCGCTGTACGCCTTCGACGTCGTCGAGCGCCGCGTCAAGAAAGGCGTCGGCATCCCGGACGTCCCGCCGCGCAAGCTCGAGAAGATCGGCATCGTCGGCGCAGGGCTGATGGCGACGCAGCTCGCGACGCTGTTCCTCAAGCGGCTCGGCGTCCCGCTCGTGATCCGCGACCTCGACCAGGGCACGGTCGACCGCGCCGTGGCGGCGATCCGGGAGGAGCTCGGGGACCGCTGGTGCCCGGTCATCGGCACCACCGGCGTCGAGGACTTCGCCGGCTGCGACCTCGTCGTCGAGGCCGTGTTCGAGGAGATGTCGATCAAGCAGCAGGTCCTCGCCGAGGTGCGCGAGGTCGCCGGCCCGGCCTGCATCCTCGCGACGAACACGTCATCGCTGTCGGTCGCCGAGATGGGCGCCGACGTCGGCCTGCATTTCTTCAACCCGGTCGCGGTGATGCCTCTCGTCGAGCTCGTGCGCACCGACGCGACGACCGACGAGACGCTCGCAACTGCGTGGGACCTGACGAAGCGGCTGCGCAAACGCGCGGTCGTCGTCGGCGACGCGCCGGGCTTCGTCGTCAACCGCGTTCTCACGCGCATGACGTCGATGCTCATGGACGCGCTCGAGCACGGCAACACCGTCGAGGAGACGGACGAGGCGATCCTGAAGCTCGGCCTTCCGATGGCGCCGTCGGTGCTGCTCGCGATGGTCGGCCCGCGTGTCGCGAACCATGTGCTCGTGACGCTGCACGACGCTTACCCGGAGCGCTTTCCGCTCTCGCCGACGCTCGCGAACTATGCCGACGGCAAGGACGACATCGTCGTCACCGAGCACCGGCCGCGCACGGTCGACGAGATCACGCGCGACGTCCTCGACGCGATGGCCGACGAGATCCGCCACCTGCTCGACGAAGGCGTCGTCGCCGAGCCCGCGGACGTCGACGCGTGCCTCATCCTGGGCGCCGGCTGGCCCTTCTTCCTCGGCGGCATCACGCCGTATTTGCGGGACGAGGGGATCGCCCTGACCGCAACGGCGGCCGGATAGGTTATGCTCTGACGAGCCGCTCGACGTCTGACGAGCGCCCCTTTGGAGCAAGGCAGCAGCGGCCAGTGCGCTGCCCACATGCAGGAAGCCATCGAAAGCCTCATCGTTGACCCGTCCGTTCCGGCTGACGTAGCCGAACACATCGAACGCGCCGAAAGCTGGGCGGGCGAGCCGTTCCTGCACCCGGGCGAAGACGCCGAGCGCGTTCTCGCGGAGGGAACGGCGCGCCGCAGAGCGCTCGACGACGCAATCGCGGAGATGGACGCCGGCCAGCGCGTCCCGACGCCGCAGTGGAAGGTTCGCTACGGACTCATGCTCGGCCTGGAGCGCGTCCTCTCGGACAAGCCGCCTCGCCTCGCGTCCGGCACGGAACTGCGCCGCCATCAGGTCGACGCGCTCGCGGGAATGCTGACGGAGCTGATCGCCGCGAACCAGCGGCAGACCGAGGCCAACGGAAACGGCAACGGCGCCCTCGTCGAGGTGGAGGAGGAAGAGGACGAGGAGTTCGAGCTCGAGGGGCCCGACGACGAGGAGCAGGAGACCGCGCTCACGCCCGAGCAGGATCCCGGGGCGAAGCGCCGCTACCGCTTCCGCCACCCGACGGCGTCCGGCAAGACAATCGCCGCGGCTGGGTTCGTCGAGGCCGCTCGCACGATGGGCGTCCTCATCCTCACGCACCGTCGCCTCCTCGTCTCCCAGTTCACGCGCGACCTCACGACGGAGGGCTACGGCGATCGCTTCAGCGCGCCGGTCGAGCGCGGACAGACGCCATCGAAGCCGAACCCGATCACGATCCAGACGTACGCCTGGTTCGCGCGCCACGTGAGGTCGCTGTCGCCGACGGCGTATCAGCTCGTCATCTGCGACGAGGCCCACACGGCGCTCGGCGAGAAGACGAGCGCCGCGATCAGGAGCTTCCCGGAGCCGCTCTACATCGGAATGACGGCGACCGAGCAGCTGATCGCGAAGCAGGTCTCGGACGTCTTTCCGGCCTCTGTCGACGACCTGCCGCTCGGCGACGCCGCCCGCCGCGGGCTGATCGCGCCTCTGCGGTGCCTGCGCGTCCCACCCGCCGCCGCGATCTCGTC
>JBJMJE010000169.1:0-5526 GCA_045806505.1 Gaiellaceae bacterium | reverse complement strand
CCGAGCTTGCGGTCGACGTTTGTGTGGCCGATGCCGCGGTCATCCGCCTCGCTGACGCTGACGGATCCGGGTTCACCGCGCGGGCGGTCCATGCGAGATCACCCGCGCTCGCTGCCGAGCTTGCAGGATCACACGTGCGGTCCGATGACGCGACGCGGGCGCTGCAGCTCGGTTTCGCGCTCAGCGCTCCGATCGAGGTCGACGGCCACACGATCGGATCGCTCGAGGTGCTCCGCGAGCGCCAGGCGTTCACCGACATCGAGCGCGTGCTCGCCGAGTTGGCTGCGGCGCAGCTTGCGCTCGTGCTTCGCGTCGACGGCGAGAGTGCGGCCGTCGGCCACGCCTGGGCCGAGCGGGCGCTTGTGCTCGCAGGAGAGGCGCTCGCGGCCGGGTCCGACGACGCGCGCTCGGCCGAGCACGTCGCCCACGTCGCGGCCGAGGCCGCCGGCGCTCGCGCGGCACTCCTCTGGCGTGCGGAAGGCGACGAGCCGAAGTTGGCGGCGGCGATCGGCGACTCTCCCGCGGCCGAGTCGGCCGCAGTCTCCGCCGCGCGCATCACGCTCGACTCGCGCGACTTCCTCGTCCGCGAGCGAATCGGAGGAGCGGCCGTCATCAGCGTCCGCCTCGGCCAGCCTGCGTCGGGCGTCCTGCAGCTCGTGTTCGACGAGGATCCGGATGAGAGCGTCGTGGCGGGGCTGACCGCGTTCGCCGTGCGCGCGGCGCAGGCGCTGCGGACGGGCGACCTCGCGCGTGAGGCGTCGCGGGAGCTCGACCGCAGCCGGTCGTTGCTCGCGCTCATCGGCCAGGCGACCGCGGAGCTCTCGCTCGAGCACGTCCTCGCGACGGCGCTCGACCACGTGTCGCTTCTCACCGGCACCGAGCGCGTCGCCCTGTATCTCCGCGAGGGTCGCCGCCTCCAGTCCGCGGCGGAACGGAATCTCGCCGGCCCGCACGGCGTCGTCGCCCAGGCGCTGCTCGAGCTCGCGCTCGGTCCGTACCGCGGGCGCGGACTGGTCGTTGTTTCCGACGTCCAGCGCGTGGACGGCTTCGCCGCGGGAGCCGGCGCTGCGGGCGAGGCCGCGATCACCGCGGCGGTCGCGCTGCCGCTCGTTGTCGCAGGCGAGGCGATCGGTGTGCTTGCGGCTTATCCCGAGACGGCGCCCGACGTCACCGCCTACGACGAAGCGTTGCTCGGAGCGCTCGCGGCGCAGTTGGCAGCGGTCGTCCAGAACGCGCGCCTGCACGAGCAGGCGAAGCGCCTCGCAGCCGAGCGGCAGGTTGCGCTCGAGACGGAACGCGATGCTGCGCGCCGCGTCCGTGCGCTCTACGACGTGTCGGAGTCCTTCGCGCAGAGCCTCTCGCTCGACGCCACCCTCGAAGCGCTCGCTCGCAGCGCCGTGGAGCTTCTCGGCGTCGACGCCGCGGTGATCCGCATACCCGACGAGCGAGGCGACCGGCTCCTCTGCCGCGCACTCCATGTTCCGGACGCGCGGCTCGCGGATGCCGTGTCACCGGTCCTCACGCTCCCGCAGCCGCTGGAAAACGCCGCGGTTCGGAGGATGTTCCGCACGCGTGCGCCGCTCGTGCTGACACCCTCTCGCGCCGAGGACCTGGGCGGATCGCATCGCCTCCTCGCGCCGTTCCTCGCGAAGGGATCGTCGGCTGCGGTTGTGCCGATCGCGACGCCTGCCGAGGTGATCGGGACGTTGACGATCGTGTCGTTCGACCCGGGGCGGCCGATCACCGGCGACACGCTCGACACGGTGCTGTCGATCACCGCGCAGGCGGCGCTCGCGATCGACAACGGGCGTCTGTACCAGCAGCAGAAGGAGTTCGCGGACACGATGCGCCGCTCGCTCCTGCCCCGGTCGCACCCGGAGCTGCAGGGGCTCGAGATCGGCGAGGTCTACCAGCCGTCGGCGCGCGTCGACGTCGGCGGCGACGTCTACGACTTCCTCGAACTCGGCGGCGACAGGCTTGCGGTCGTGCTGGGCGACGTGACCGGCCACGGCATCGAGGCCGCGGCCGACATGGCGATGGCGAAGTTCGTCTTCCGCTCGCTCGCGCGCGAGCACTCCGAGCCCGCGGACTTCCTCGCCTCGGCCAACGACGGCGTCGTCGACGAGATCGCGGCGGGCAAGTTCATCACGATGATCTACCTCGCGATCGACGCCTCCAACGGATCCGTCGCCGTGGCGTGTGCGGGCCATCCGCCGCCGTTGCTCGTCGCACCCGACGGAACGGTCACGCAAGTCCGGGTGAGCGGGCTCGCGCTCGGTGTGGAGCCGGGGCAGACGTACGAGGAGGGCTCGGCGACGGTCGAGCGCGGCGGCGCTCTCGTCGTCTACACCGACGGCGTGATCGAGGCGCGCCGCGACGGCGAGTTCTACGGCGTCGAGCGTCTGATCGAAGTGGTCGGCGCCTCGTTGCAGCAGCCGGCAGCGCAGATTGCACGCACGGCGATGGAGGACTGCCGCGAGTTCGCCGGCGACCTCGCCGACGACTGCGCGCTCGTCGTCATCAAGCGGTGAGACGTCGCATGCAGTGGCTATGATCCTGCTGGATTTGCGGGAATTCCGCGCCGCCCGAGCAGTACGAAAACCATCACGAGGACACACATGAAACGCGGCCTGAGCGTCTCCTTCCTTGTTGCCTGCGCGCTTGCAGGTGTCCTCGCCGCGTACGCGTTCGCCGGCGGGACGGTCCCGCTCGCCGACACCACGACGACCGGCACCACGACGACGCCGCCGTCGACGACAACCGTCGGCACGACGACGAGCACGACGCCGATCACCACGACGACGGCGACGACGACCACCAGCACGACGACGACCGTCCCGGCGCCGCGTCTGCTGCCCGAGGGCGTGACGATCGGCGGCATCCCGGTCGGCAACCTGTCGCCCTCCGAGGCCGCGAGCGAGATCCGCGCGTACTTCTCCACGCCGCTCAGGCTCCGGCTCGGAAAGCACGTCTACACGGCCGATCCCACTGCGCTCGCGACGCCGAAGATCACGAAGGCGGTCGCACGCGCGAAGAGGGCGCGGACGTTCGCGAACCTCGGCCTCGCCGTCGTCGTGAAGACGGTCAAGTTGCGGACGTTCGTCGCGTCGCTCGCGACGCAGGTCGAGAAGGCGCCGGTCGAC
Source organism: Gaiellaceae bacterium (assembly GCA_045806505.1). Lineage (GTDB taxonomy): Bacteria > Actinomycetota > Thermoleophilia > Gaiellales > Gaiellaceae > DASVFB01. The sequence continues at coordinate 2,383 of JBJMJE010000169.1, read as the reverse complement.
TCGCGCCTGATCCTGCGCAACCTCAAGCCGTACCTGACACCGGAGCGCCCGGGCGTCGCACTCGTACAGGCGGCGACCGTGAATGCCGTCGCAAAGAAGCTGCGCCTGAACGAGCGCGGCGTCGTGAAGCTGCCGACGAAGAAGACGAAGGCCGAGGTGACGCGCAAGAGCTTCGGCCGGGTGATCGTCATCCACCGCGGCTCGAACCGCCTCTACCTCTACCACGGCGTCAAGATGAACCGGATCTTCCCCGTTGCCACGGGACAGAGCGTCTACCCGACGCCGCTCGGCAACTTTCAGATCGTCGTCATGTGGCGGAACCCGTGGTGGTACCCACCGAACTCGGCGTGGGCGAAGGGCGAGCAGCCGGTGCCGCCCGGGCCGAACAACCCGCTCGGAACGCGCTGGATGGGGATCTCGTCTCCCGGCGTCGGCATTCACGGCACGAACAACGACGCGTCGATCGGCTACTCCGTCTCGCACGGCTGCATCCGCATGCACGTGCACGACGCCGAATGGCTGTTCAACCACGTCGTCATCGGAACGCCGGTCTTCATCGTCTCCGCGTGAAGGCGGTCCGCGTCGGTGCGCAGGCGCTCTCGGTAGCGCTCGTCGCCGGGCTGCTCGCGCTCCTCGTCTGGAAGGTCGCGCACCAGGTCGGAGACGCGACGATCGCCTCCGACGTGCACAAGGGGAAGGAGCCTTCGACGCCGGCGTTCGACCTGCCGCGGCTCGACGGCGGCACGCTCGCCTCGCAATCCCTGCGGGGCAAGCCGCAGGTCGTGAACTTCTGGGCGTCGTGGTGCATCCCGTGCCGAGACGAGGCGCCGCTCTTGCAACAAGCCTCGAAGCACTACGGCAACCGCGTCGTCGTGCTCGGCATCGACCACCAGGACTTCCGCGGCGACGCGCGCGGCTTCGTTCGCCGGTACGGCCTCACCTACCCGAGCGTCGTCGACAAGGGTGACAAGCTCTACACGAGCTATGGCCTCACCGGCGTGCCGGAGACGTTCTGCGCCGACCGTGGCGGGCGCGTCGTTGCACACGTGCCGGGCGCCGTGACGAAGGAGACACTCCAGCAATGCATCCAGGACGCGCTCTCCTCGTAGCGCTCGCGGCGTTGCTTCTCTGCGCGGCGCCGGCACTCGCGAGCGAGCGGCATCCGACGCAGGGCGAGCTCGAAGGCGAGGTCATCTGCCCGACCTGTCACACGACGCTCGACCAGTCGAGTGCGCCGATCGCGCTCCGCATGAAGGCGTTCATCGCGCGGCGCATCGCGGCCGGCGACACGCGCTCGCAGATCGAGGACAAGCTGATCGCGACGTTCGGGCCCTCCGTCGTCGCGCGCCCCGCCACGCATGGGTTCGACCTGCTCGCGTGGCTGTTGCCGCTCGTCGCCGTGCTCGGCGGAGCGATCGTGCTCGGCGCGGCTGCGTGGCGCTGGAGCCGGGGGCGGACTCCCCCGCCCGCCGGCGGCGCACCGCTCGATCCCGAGCTCGAGCGGCGTGTCGACGAAGAGCTCGCGCGGTTCGACGCCTAAAGTGCCCCTTCCGGCAATAGTCAGTGCGCTTCCGGCGGAGCACGACCCCGCCGTGCGGCGTCCTCAGTCGGCCCGATATGCCCGCATATCGCGCCTCCCTGCGTCCTTGCCCGACGAACTCGTGCCGTCGCCGGAAACGCGAGACGATCACCGGAAGGGGCACTAGTGGCAGGCCGGATCCCGCTCGCGTTCTTCGCCGGCTTCGCGTCGTTCATCGCACCGTGCGTCTTGCCGCTCGTCCCCGGCTATCTCGCGACGATCGGCGGCCGCGTCTCTCCGCGGCGGGCGGTCATCACGAGCGTGCCGTTCGTCGCCGGCTTCACCGGCGTCTTCGTCGCGCTCGGCATCTCCATCTCGGCTCTGTCGGGAACGATCAGCCAGCGCGCGTTCGAGGAGATCGCCGGCTTCGTGCTCGTGGTGTTCGGCCTCGGCTTCGCACACCTGCTGCCGCTGCCCGAGCGGCCGATCGCACCTGGCCTGCTCGCCGCAGCGCGGGGCCGCGGATCCCGCGTGCTCCTCGGCGCGGCGTTTGCGACCTGCGCCGCGCCGTGCGTCAGCCCGATCCTCGCGTCGACCCTCGTGCTGGCAGCAGACCGCAACACCGTCGGCGAAGGTGCGCTCCTCCTGTTCGCCTATTCGCTCGGCCTCGCGGTTCCGTTCGTCGTCACCGGCGTCGTCTTCGGCCCGGCGATGGGATCGTTCCGCTGGCTCAGAGATCACTACCGCTACATCGAGATAGTCGGTGGGATGATCCTCGTGGTCCTCGGGCTGCTGCTGTTCTTCGGCGAGATGTGGTGGCTGCGCGCGGGCTTCGCGCGCGTGTTCTAGAGACGGGGAGGATCG
>JBJMJE010000168.1:0-10508 GCA_045806505.1 Gaiellaceae bacterium | reverse complement strand
TGGCCGCGGTGCCCGACTCAATGTGATGTTCGTACCACAAGGTGAAGGCAAGCAGGCCCCAGAGATTGCGGCTCCAATCTTGGGCGCCGCTGACGTGCTCGTCGAGGATGCGATGCACGACTTCGGGCTGAAGGAAACCCTGGCGCCGCAGTACGTCTGCCGCCAGCGTCTCGCGGGCGAAAGATGTGAGGTCGCCGCGCAGCCACGCCGCGGCCGGGATCGAGAAGCCGCGCTTGCGCCCGTTGACGATGCGCTCGGGTAGCAGCGGCGCCGCGGCTTTGCGGAGCAGTCGCTTCTTCGACAGCCCGCGCACCTTGTGCCGCGCCGGCAGAGCGAGGGCGAACCCGCTGACGACCGTGTCGAGGAACGGGACGCGTGCCTCGAGCGAGTTCGCCATCGACGCGCGGTCCGTCTTCACCAGCAGGTCGTCGACGAGGTACGTGCCGATGTCGACGTCCTGCAAGCGCACGAGCAGGTCCGAGCCTTCCGTCTCGCCGAAGCGCGCGCGCAGCAGGTCGACGGGGTCGAATTCGGAACGGCGTCCCGTCAGCTCGGCGCGCACGTCGGCCGAGAAGATCTCCTTCCAGCCGTGGTGCCGCTCGAGCGGCGGCAGCTTCGCGGCGCGCACGAACCGCTTCGCGCGGTAGTCGAGGCTTGCCCTCCGCGTCGACGTCGGCATTCGTTCCACGAGCGGGCGGATCAGCGCCGCAGGACGGCCGAACCGCTCGGCGAGCAGCGACGCCGGGTACGTGTAATACCCGCCGAAGAGCTCGTCGCCGCCCTCGCCGGAAAGCGCGACCTTCACGTCCTCCGCCGCGAGCCGCGATACGAGGTACGTCGGCAGCGCCGACGAATCGGCGAACGGCTCGTCGAACGCCGCCGCGAGCTCGGGCAGCAAGAGCGCCGCGTCGGGACGCAGCACCAGCTCGCGGTGGACGGTGCCGTAGCGTTCTGCGACGAGCCGCGCATCCGCGAGCTCGTCATACGACCGTTCCTCGAAGCCGATCGAGAACGTGCGGAGCGGCTCGCTCGTCTCCTCGGCCGCGAGCGCCGCGAGGGTGCACGAGTCGACGCCGCCCGAGAGAAGTACGCCGACCGGCACATCGCTCACGAGATGCGCGCGAACGGAATCGCGCATCCGCGCGCGCAGCTCCTCCACCAGTTCGGACTCGTCCTCCTCGCGCGTCTCGAGCGCCGGCGCCGGCCGTGCGTAACGGTGCAGCTCGAGCGTGCCGTTCCAGACGAGGACGTGCCCCGGCGGCAGCTTTCGCGTGTCGCGGAAGATCGAGTACGGCGCCGGCACGCAGTTGAACGCGAGGAATCCCTCGAGCGCGTCGAGGTCGATTTCACCGCGCGGCAGCGCACGCAACTCGGAAGCGAAATCGATGGCGTCGCCGTCGACGCGGTAGTAGAGCGGCTTGATCCCGTAGCGGTCGCGCGCGAGCACGAGCCGGCGAGCGCGCCCGTCCCAGATCGCGATCGCGAACATGCCGCGCAGGCGCTCCGCGAACGCCGTTCCCCACTCCTCGTACGCGTGCACGAGCACCTCGGTGTCGCCGTGCGTGCGGAAGCGGTGGCCGGCGCGAACGAGCTCGCGCGTGAGCTCGTCGTAGTTGTAGATCTCGCCGTTCTGCACGACCACGACGCTGCCGTCCTCGTTGGCGATCGGCTGATCCCCTGTCTCGAGGTCGATGATCGAGAGCCGTCGCGCTGCGAGGCCGACGGGACCGTCCACGTACATCCCGTCGGAGTCGGGCCCGCGGTGCACGAGCGTCGCGCTCATCGCGGCGAGCCGGTCCAGATCGATTGCACGGCCTGTCGAGGCTGTCCCGCAGATGCCGCACATGCCGGATTACTCTAGTGCGCCGCCCGGTGGTGCCCTCCGTACCTCCGGCGGCTGCAAAGCGGCGCCATGCGGCGTCCTCAGTCGTCCCGGTAGCAGTTGCTACCGGGACTCCCTGCGTCCTTGCCTGGCTTGCTTTTCGCGCGCCGGAGGCGCGGAAACACCCCCAGGCGGCACACTCCTCACGTGCCGCTGGCGGAGTTCGCTACTCACGAAGAGCTTCAGCTTCTCGTGCTGCTCGTCTCGGCTGCGGCGCTGCTCCTCCTCGCCGAGCCGCTGCGGATCCCGTACCCGATCCTGCTCGTGCTCGGCGGCCTCGTGCTCGGCTTCGGGCCGGGCGTCCCGGACATCGCCCTGCCGCCGGAGGTCGTGCTCGTCGGCATCCTGCCGCCGCTCCTCTACTCGGCGGCCTACGGCACCGGCCTGCGCGAGCTTCGGCAGAACCTGCGGCCGATCTCGCTGCTCGCAATCGGTCTCGTCGCCGCCACGACGATCTCGGTCGGCGTGGTCGCTCACTACGTGATCGGGCTGTCGTGGCCGGCCGCGCTCGTGCTCGGATCGATCGTCTCACCGACGGATCCGCTGGCCGCGACCGAGATCGGCCGCCGGCTCGGAGTGCCGCGGAGGCCCCTCGCGATCATCGAAGGCGAGAGCCTCGTCAACGACGGCACCGCGCTGGTGCTGTTCAAGTTCACGGTGGCCGCCGTCGTGACGGGCTCGTTCTCGCTCCTACACGCAAGCGCCCTCTTCGTCTGGACGGTGCTCGGCGGCATCGGAATCGGTCTCGTGATCGGCCACTTGGTTCGCCTGCTGCGCCGCCGGCTCGACAACCCTCCCCTCGAGGTGATGATCGCGTTCCTGACCGGCTACTTCGCGTTCCTCCCCGCGTCGGCGGCCGGCGCCTCCGGCGTGCTCGCCGTCGTGACCGCGGGCGTGTACATGGGCTGGCATACGCCGGAGCTGACGACGGTCGAGACGCGGCTGCAGGGACGGGCGTTCTGGTCGATCTTCACGTTCATCATGAACGCGCTGCTGTTCGGGCTCGTCGGCCTGCAGCTGCAACCGATCCTCGACCGCCTGTCGGGCTTCTCGACGGCGCAGCTCATCGGCTATGCCGTCGCTGTGTCGGGCGTCGTCATCGCGACGCGTGCAATCTGGGTGATCCCGCTGACGTACCTGCCGCGGCTCCTGTTCTCGAGCATCCGCAGGCGCGATCCCTATCCGCCGTGGCAGCAGCCGGTCTTCGTCTGCTGGACGGGCATGCGCGGCGCCGTCACGCTCGCGGCAGCGCTTGCGATTCCGCTGACGACCGACGCGGGAACGCCGTTCGCCGGACGCGACCTCATCGTGTTCCTCGCTTTCTCCGTCGTGTTCGCAACGCTCGTGCTCCAGGGCCTGTCGATGCCGCTCGTGATCCGCGCGCTCGGGCTCGAGGACGACGGCCTGAACGTGAGGGAGGAGTCGAAGGCGCGGATTCACGCGGCGGAGGCTGCCATCGCGCGCCTCGAGGAGCTGATCGAGGACGGCACCGTCCGCGCCGATACCGCCGAACGGCTGCGGGGCGCGTACGAGTTCCGGCAGCGGCGTTTCCGCGCGCGCTTCGACGACGGCGACGACGGCGACATCGAGGAGCGCTCGCTTCAGTACCAGCGCGCGCGGCGCGAGTTGCTCGAGGCGGAGCGCGGCGCAATCGTCGCGCTACGTAACGAGGGGCGAATCGCGGAGGAGGTCATGCACACCCTCCAGCGCGACCTCGACCTCGAGGATTCGCGCCTAGACGTGTAGGGACTGCCGCAGCACGCGCCACGCAGTCGCGACGAGCGTCCGCACGTAGAGCCGCACGGAGCGGTCGGCGATCCACTCGACGTCGTGCGCGAGCTTCTCCGCCATCGACGTCTCGTAGCCGCGCCGGACCTGCGCGAAGCCCGTCAGCCCCGGCCGCACGACCAGCCGCTGCCAGTACCCGGGCAGCTCGCGTGCGAGCTCCTCGAAGAACCGCGGCCGGATCGGGCGCGGGCCGACGAACGACATGTCGCCGCGCAGCACGTTCCACAGCTGCGGCAGCTCGTCGAGCTGCGTCGCCTTCAGCCAGCGGCCGACCCTCGTGTACTCGAGCTCCGTTCGGTGCACGAGCTCCTCGCCGAGGTAGGGGCCGAGGCGCGTCTCCGCGTCGCGCCTGAGCGTGCGGAACTTGTTGATCGTGAAGATGCGGCCGCCGCGTCCCACGCGGTCGCCGCGGTAGAGCACCGGAAACCCGCATGAGCCGGCGATGACCGCGGCGATGACGAGCCCGACGGGCACCGCGACGATGCCGAAGAGGAGCGCGAAGACGATGTCCAGGATGCGCAGCTCGATGTCGACGCGCCTCCTCGTCGACGTACCCGCAAGCGTCTCGAAGCGGGCGACGAACGACTCGGACGGCCGCGTCGGCGACTCCACGAGACGATGCTAGTGCGTACATGGCCGCAGCCGGATTGCCGCCGCCATAATGAACGCTTATGGACACGCGTCAGCTTGCAGCCTTCGTCGCCGTCGTCGAGAAGAAGAGCTTCTCTCAGGCGGCGGAGCGGCTCGGCGTCACGCAACCCGCGGTGAGCCTGCAGATCCAGGCGCTCGAGAAGCGGCTCGGCGTGCAGCTCGTCGACCGTTCCGGCCGCCGCGTCGAGCCCACCGAGGCGGGGCAGCGGCTCTATCGCAACGCGCAGCGCGTGCTCGCGGCCGAGGAGCAGCTCTACGACGAGCTGGCCGAGAGCGAGCGGATCACGGGCCGGCTCGAGCTCGGCGCGTCGACCGGCCCCGGCGGCTCCGTCGTCCCCGTCCTCCTCGGCGAGCTCGCGCGCACGAACCCCGAGCTGAGCGTCGCGCTCACGGTCGCGGACACGCATCGCATCGTCGAGCTCGTCGCCGACCGAGCCGTCGAGCTCGGGATCGTCGGCTTCGCGCGGCGCCACCGATCGGTCGTCTTCGAGCCGCTCTTTCGCGACCAGGTCGTGCTCGCGTGCCCGCCGGATCACCGCTTCGCCGGCAAGACGATCTCGCTCGACGACCTGCGCGGCGAGAGCCTGATCTTCATGCAAGACGGTGCCGGCGTGCGTGAGGCGATCGAGGACGCGCTCCGCAGCGCGGGCGTCCGCACGCGGGACTTCGACACGCGGCTCGAGCTCGGCCTGCAGGAGTCCGTCCGCACCGCGGTCGAGGCGGGCTACGGCGTGACGTTCATCTCGCGCTCGGCGATCGAGGCGGCGCTCGCGGCGGGGACCCTCGCGGAGGCGCACGTCGAGGGGCTCGAGCCGGCACGCGACATCTTCCTCGCACGCTCGCCCGGTCGCGCGCTTACTCGCGCCGCGCAGGCGTTTCTCGATCTCGCGCGCGAGCGGCTCGCCTCGTGATCGTGCGGTGGGGCCTCGCCGCGCTGCCCGAGGTACTGCGCGGCCGGCGCGCGTTCCTGCTCGCAACCGAGCGCTGGGACGCTCCCGTCGACGTTGCCGGCCGCTGGCGCGAGCTTCCCACCGAGCGCGAGATCGACGTCGACGACGCGGAGGTCGTGCTGGCTCTCGGCGGCGGCTCGACGCTTGATACGGCGAAGCGAGTCTCTGCACAGACAGGGCTGCCGCTCGTGTCCGTCCCGACCACGTACTCCGGGTCCGAATGGACGCGGTACTTCGGCGTCCGGGACGCGGATCGGCGCATGCGCGGCGGAGGCGGCGGCGCGCACAACGAGGCGATCGTCTACGACGTCGAGCTGACGCTCGGCATGCCGCGGAGCGTTTCCGGCGGCACGGCGCTCAACGCGCTCGCCCACGCGTGCGAGGCGCTCTACGTGAAGGGTCGCGATCCCGCGGCGGATCCCGTCGCACTCGAAGCCGCACGTCTGATCTCCGACGCGCTCCCGCGCGTGCTCGACGACGGCTCCGACCGTGCCGCACGCGAGGCGCTCCTTCGAGGTGCCGCGAAGGCCGGAGAGGCGCTCGCCCGATCCGGCCTCGCGCTCGCGCACGCGATGGCGCAGGCGATCGGCGGCCGCTACGGGCTGCCGCACGGCGCTCTCAACGCCGTCTGTCTGGCGCCCGCGTTGCGGTTCAACGAAGAGTTCGTGCCGGCGGAGCTACTCGGCGGCGGTGCGGCGGAACGTGCCGAGGAGCTCGCGCACCTCGCCGGATTCACGACGCTGTCGGCGCTCGGCGTGCCGGAGGAAGACCTGCCGGAGCTCGCCGCGACGGCGGCGTCCCGGGCAGGTGCGCAGGCGAATCCGCGTCCGGCTTCCGCCGCCGACGTGCTCGCGCTGCTGTCGTCGGTCTTCTAGCACTCGCGATCAGTAATTCACCCGATGCCGCACCGGCGCCGCCGTCGGAGACTTGCGGCATGGCCCGACGTACGAACCTCGCCGGCCGGGCGGGCCGGTGGTCAGCAGCTCACTGGAAGACGGCGACCTTCGGCTGGATCGTGTTCGCCGTGATCTGCGTCGTCGTCGGCTCGATGGTCGGCGCCGTCAAGCTCACCGATGTCGAGTACGCGTCGGGTCAGGCGGCGAGGGCCGAATCGATGCTGCAGCAGGCGGGCTTCAAGACGCCGGCCACGGAGAGCGTGCTCATCCAGTCGAAGGCGATGATCTACGAGCAGCTGCTCCCGACGGTCGCCGTCGCGCACGTGGTCGAGGCGCTCGACGCCCAGCCGAACGTGACGAACATCGTCTCGCCGATCGGAAACCCGAACGCCGGCCTGATCTCGAAGGACCACCACTCGGTGCTGGTGCAGTTCGACGTCAAGGGCGAGGCCGACGCGGCGCATTCGAAGATCGCTCCGGTTCTCGCGGCGATCGCACGCGTCCAGAAGGCGAACCCGGGGGTGACGGTCGAGGAGTTCGGCCGTGCGAGCTCCGACTACTCCGTCAACGAGGCGTTCAAGCAGGACATGACGCGCGCCGAATACACGTCGCTGCCGCTCACGCTGGCGATCCTGCTCGTCGCGTTCGGCGCGCTCGTCGCCGCCGGCCTGCCGGTGCTGCTCGCCTTCTCGGCGGTCCTTGCCGCGACCGGCCTGAACGCGCTCGCCAGCCACGTCATCCACACGGCCGACGCGACTTCGTCGGTGATCCTCATGGTCGGCATGGCGGTCGGTGTCGATTACTCGCTCTTCTACCTCCAGCGCGAGCGGGAAGAGCGGCGCGGCGGCAGCTCCCCGCACGAGTCGCTGCTCCGCACGGCGGCGACGTCCGGGCAGGCGGTGCTCATCTCCGGCGCGACCGTGCTGATCGCGATGGCGGGCATGCTGTTCGCCGGGAACGCGATCTTCACGACGATGGGCGCGGGCACGATTCTCGTCGTCCTGTGCGCGTTGATCGGTTCGCTCAGCGTGCTGCCGGCGCTGCTTCACAAGCTCGGCGACCGCGTCGACCTGGGGAAGGTGCCGTACTTCTACGGGCGCCGCGGCCAGGATCGTTTCTTTTCCGCGGCCGTGCGCGTCGTGCTGCGGCGGCCGGTCGTGTCGGTCGTGCTGTCGACGGCGCTGCTCGTCGCGCTCGCGCTGCCCGCCTTGCAGCTCCACACGAAGCTCCCGAGCTACACCGACTTCCCCAAGGACCTGCCGATCGTGCAGGCGTTCAAGGACGTGCAGCGCGCCTTCCCGGGCTCGCAGACGCCCGTCGTGCTCGTCGTCCGCGGGAACGACGTCACGACCCCTCGCTACCGCAAGGCGTACGCGGCGTTCCGCAGCCACTCCGTCGCGACCGGCGAGTTCTTCCCGCCCTTCCACGTATTCGTCAATCCCGACAAGACCGTCGCGCGCGTCGAGTTCTCGATAGCGGGGAAGGGCGACGACAAGGTGTCGAACCATGCGCTGCAGACGCTGCGCAACGACGTCATTCCACCGATCGCGGAGGAGCTGCCGCAGGCCGAGTGGGCCGTCACCGGCGCGACGGCCGGCAGCTACGACTTCAACCAGCGGATGAAGCAGCGCATGCCGATCGTGTTCGCGTTCGTGCTCGGCCTCGCGTTCCTGCTGATGCTGCTTGCCTTCCGCTCGATCGTGATCCCGATCAAGACGGTCCTGCTGAACCTGCTCTCGGTGTGGGCGTCCTACGGGATCCTCGTCGCCGTCTTCCAGCACTCGTGGGCCGAGGGCCTCATGGGCTTCACCTCGAACGGCGCGATCACCTCGTGGCTGCCGCTCTTCCTCTTCGTGATCCTCTTCGGGCTGTCGATGGACTACCACGTGTTCATCCTCAGCCGCGTCAAGGAGCGCGTCGACGCCGGTGAGTCGACGGAGGACGCGGTGGCGCACGCGATCTCGAGGACGGCGGGCACGATCACGAGCGCGGCGCTCGTGATGGTCGGCGTGTTCGCGCTCTTCGCAAGCGTGCGGCTCCTGCCCGTGAAGCAGCTCGGGTTTGGGCTCGCGGTGGCAGTTTTTCTCGATGCGACGGTCGTCCGCGCGGTGCTGCTGCCGTCGGCGATGAAGCTGCTCGGCGACTGGAACTGGTACCTGCCGCGCAGCCTCGAGTGGCTGCCGTCGCTCGAGCCGGAGGAGAAGCAGCCGCGGCAGCAGCCTTCGCGTGCCGTGCTTCACGGATAAGCAGTCGTTATCGAGTGAATTAGGTACGATGGCTCCTCGTGGCCGCGCCCTCGTCCTTCGACGTGCTCGTGATCGGCAGCGGGGCCTCCGGTCTCGCCGCAGCTGTTTCCGCCGAGCGCGCCGGTGCACGTGTCGCCCTCGCGGCCAAGGGATCGTTGCAGTCCTGCAACTCCGCGAAAGCGCAGGGCGGCATCCAGGCCGCTTTCGGGGACGACGACTCGCCCGAGCAGCACGCCGAGGACGTCTGGAGCTCGAGCCACGAGACCGCCGACCGGCAGCTCGTCGAGGTGCTGACGTCCGAAGCGCCTTCGGCGATCCACTGGCTGGAGGAGCTCGGCGTGGTCTTCACGCGGGAGAACGGGGGCTACCGCCGCGCGCGCTGCGGCGGCGCGTCGCGCAAGCGCCTGCTCCAGGTCGGCGACCGCACGGGCCACGCGATCACGAAGGCGCTGCGCGAGGCGTTCGAGGCGAGCACGGCGACCGCGCTTGCGAAGAGCCCGCTGCGCTCGCTCGAGCGGCGCGAGCAGGGCTGGCGCGCTGTCTGCGGCGAGCACGTGATCGACGCGGGGACGGTCGTGCTGGCGGCCGGAGGCCGCTGCTTCAGGGAGGCGCAGGAGCGCGGCGAGCTGTCGACGAACCACCCCGGCGCGACGGGCGAGGTCACGCAGATAGCGCTCGAGCTCGGTGCCGACGCGCGCGACCTCGACGCGTTGCAGTACCACCCGAACGGCGGCGCCTGGCCGCCGAACATGCAGGGCTACTCGATTCCCGAGACGACGCGCGCCTACGGCGCGGTGCTGCTGAACTCGGAGCGCGAGGAGTTCACCGACTCGCTCGCGCCGCGCGACACCGTCTCGCAGGCGATCTTCGACGAGGTGTCGGAGGGTCGCGGCGTCGAGACGCCGGACGGTCGGCCGGCGGTCTACCTCGACACAACGCGCATCGCGGAACATGACGCGGAGATCTCGCTGCCGTACATGCTGCGCCGCTACCGCGGCGGCGGCATCGATCCTCTGCGCGAGCCGATCCTCACCTATCCGGTGTTGCATTACCAGAACGGCGGGCTCGTCATCGACGCCGACGCGGAGACGACGCTCGAGGGGCTGTACGCTTGCGGCGAGATCGCCGGCGGCACCCACGGGCGCAACCGGATGATGGGCAACTCACTCCTCGAGTGCTGCGTGTTCGGCCGTCGCGCCGGACGTGCGGCGGCTGAGAAAGCGAAGGCAGCGTGACAACGATCGACACGGATCTCGCCGGCGCCGTCGAGGACGCGGCGGCTCATCTGTACGTCTGGGCGCTGAAGGACATCCCGCAGGATCTACGCGACGCGCTCGACGCCGCTCGTTCGAAAGAGACCTCCGTTCCGGGAAAGCGCGTGCTCGAGACGATTCACCGCAACGTCAACATCGCGGATGCGGAGAACAACCTCGTCTGCCAGGACACCGGCATCGCGGTGTACTCGTGTCGCGTCGGCGAGCACTTCCCGCTGCATCCGGCGCGCATCTACGAGTCGCTGAAGGCCGGCACCGCGCGCGCGACGCTCGACCATCCGCTGCGCTCGAACGCCGTGCACACGATCACGCGCGAGAACACCGGGCCGAACATCGGCTACCGCCTGCCGATCGTGCACTGGGAGTTCGTCGCGGACTGGGACGGGCTCGACGTGAAGTGCGTGCCGAAGGGCTCCGGCTCCGAGAACATGAGCTTCCTGAAGATGTGCGTCCCCGCCGACGGCGTGAAGGGGATCAAGCAGTTCGTGCTCGAGTCGATCGTCGGCGCCGGAGGCAAGCCGTGTCCGCCGGGGATCGTCGGCGTCGGCATCGGCGGCAGCGCGGACTACGCGATGTATCTCGCCAAGGAGGCGATCGCGCGTCCGGTCGGCACGCGCAACCCGGATCCGATCGTTGCGCAACTGGAGGACGAGCTGTTCGAGCTCTTGAACGAGACCGGTATCGGGCCAATGGGGCTCGGTGGCGACGTGACGGTTTTGCAGTGCCATATCGAGCACGCGGACACGCACATGACACTGAACCCGGTGGCGGTCAATTACCAGTGCTGGGCCGCGCGGCGCGCGACAGCACATGTCAAGGCA
>JBJMJE010000167.1:0-5498 GCA_045806505.1 Gaiellaceae bacterium | reverse complement strand
ATCGGCAGCCGCACGTTCTGCGTGCCCTGCGGCAGCAGCGCGCGGATCTCGTCCGGGTGCGACTGTGCGTAGGCGAGCGACTCGTTGATCGCCGCGTGGAATGAGTTCGCGAGCTGCCGGTTCTTCGCGATCCAGCTGTCGAGCGCGCCGTAGCCGCCAATCGGCCAGAACTTGCCCAGCACCGGCCCGGGCGCCATCACGATCCGGTCGCCGTCGATGTTGAGCCCCTGCGAGACGAACGGCTCCGGTGCCCAGAACGCGTCGATCTGACCGTTGTTGAGCGCCGAGCGCATCGCGCCGAACCCGACGGCGAGGAGCTTCGGCGAGTTCGGATCGACGCCGACCTTCTTGAGCGCCGCCTTGATCATCACCTCGCCGACGCCCTTCAGCGCGTTGACCGCGATCGTCTTCCCCGCCAGATCCTGCGGCGTGCGGATCGACGAGCTCCCCTTGACCATGATGTTCTGCCAGTTGTCGTCGACGCTCGTGCCCTCGACCTCGCTCGCCGAGATCATCTGGAACTTGATCCCCTGGACGCGGCCGATCATCGCGGGCACGTAGCCGAGGTAGCCGACGTCGCCGTCGCCGTTCGCGAGCGAGAGCACGACGTCGTTGCCGCTCTGAAGCACCTTCTTCTGGATCTCGATCCCATGCTGTGCGAAGAAGCCTTTTTGAACACCCAGATCGAGCGGAAGCGCATTCGCGATGTTGAGCGTGCGGAGGTTGATCGTCGCGAGCGTCTTGTCGGACGAGCTCGATGCGGAGCCGCCGAAGAGCAACGCGGCTGCGAGCGCGGTGAGCACCGTCGCCCCGAACAGCCTTCTTCTCATCGAAGTCCTTCCTTTCGGTCGTTTCTCATACCGGAACCGGCAGCTCCCGCTTGATCAGCCGGTAGACGTGCCCGCGCAGTTGCAAGAACTCGGGCAGCTCCTTCGTAGCGATCTGATCGCGAGGCCGGCCGAGGTCGACCTGCACGATCTCCTTCACTTCGGTGGGCGAATGCGTGAGCACGACGACGCGGTCGGCGAGATACACCGACTCGTCGATGTCGTGCGTGACGAACAGGATGGTGATGCCGTATTCCTCGCGCACGCGCAGCACGAGGTCCTCGAGGTCGCCACGCGTCTGTGCGTCGACCGACGCGAACGGCTCGTCCATGAGCAGGATCGAGGGCTGATAGGCGAGGGCGCGCGCGATCGCGACGCGTTGCTGCATGCCGCCCGACAGTTGCCACGGGTAGTGGTCGATGAAGCGCGTGAGGCCGACAGACTCGAGCGCCTCCTCGACCAGCCGCGCGCGTTCGTTGCGGCTCAGCGGCTTGTGACGCAGCGGCAGCAGCACGTTGTTGCGGACGGACGCCCACGGCATGAGCGAGCGGCCGTACTCCTGGAAGACGAGCGCCATCTCCTCCGGCGGCTCGCTGACGCGCTTGCCGCGGAGGATCGTCTCGCCGCGCGTCGGGCGCAGCAGCCCCGCCACGCACTTGAGGAGCGTCGTCTTGCCGCAGCCGGACGGCCCGACGACGCAGACGAACTCGCCGTCCTCGACGACGAACGTCACGTCGCGCAGCGCCTCGGTGGCCTTCTCGTCGGCGCCGTACGTCTTCGCGAGGTGCGTGATCTCGAGCATCAGGCCTGCGACGCCCGCCAGCCGCGGTGCCAGGCCAGCAGCCTGCGCTCGGCCAGGAGGAAGACGACGTTCAGCAGGTAGCCGAGCACGCCGATCAGCACGATCGCCGCCCACATCGGTGTGAACTCGAACGTGTTCTTGGAGATGAGCAGCACGTAGCCGACGCCGCTCGTGCTCGAGAAGTACTCCGAGAGCACCATCATGATCACCGCGAGCGACACGCTAGTCCGCATGCCGGCCGCGATCTGCGGCAACGCTGCCGGGAGCACGATGCGCCGGATCGCCTCGCGCCTCGGGATGTTGTACGACCGCGCGCTCTCCATCAGCGTCGGATCGATGCCGCGGACGCCGTCGATCGTGTTCAGGAGGATGGGGAAGATGCAGAAGAACGCGATGAACGCGATCTTCTGGCGATTGCCGATCGAGTGCACGAGGATGATCGAGATCGGCAGGAGCGCCGGCGGCGGCATCGCGCGCCAGTACTCGACGTGCGGCATCGCCCACAGGCGCGCCCAGCGCGAGAGGCCGATGGGGATGCCCAGCGCGACGCCGATGACGACGGCGATGCCGAAGCCGAACGCGATGCGCTCCAGGCTCGGCACGACGTGCTCGTTGAACTGCGAGAAGAGCCACATCTGACGGAACTCGACGAGGATCGTCGACAGCCGCGGGAACTTGGCCGAGTCGAGGTGCACGGTGTACGCCTGCCACGCGCCGAGGATCGCGAGCGGCACCGCGATCTCGAGCGTGATCTTCAGCGCGCGGCGCCGGGTCACGCCGCCGCCTCCCGCTCCGAGGGGTGCCAGCGCAGCGCGCGCCGCTCGAGCGTCGTGAAGACGATGTGGATGGCGACGCCGAGGAAGCCGGTCGCGAGCGCCAGCGCGTAGAGCTGCGTCTCGAGGCCGTACGACTGCGCGTAGTTGACGAGCTGGCCCAGGCCGGGCGTCCCCATGAAGAGCTCGGCCGTGAAGGCGAGGATCAGCGACACCGTCGACGAGATGCGCAGGCCTGTGGCGATGTACGGCGCGGCGCTCGGCAGCGTGATGCGCGTGAGCCGCTCGAAGCGGCCGACACCGAACGAACGTGCCGTCTCGATCGCGACGGGATCGACGTCCCGCACGCCGTACATCGTCTGGACGAGCAGCGGCCAGAACGCGCCGAAGGCGGCGAGGAAGACCTCGCTCCGCAGGTTCGTGCCGATCGTCAGGAAGAGCACCGGGATCAGCGCGGCAGAGGGGATCGGGCGCAGGAACTCGATCGGGACGCGGAACGCCGCGCCGGCGAGCTCGCTCGAGCCGAGCACGATCCCGATCGGGATCGCGAGCACGGCAGCGATGAAAAGGCCGAGGAACCAGCCGCGCACGGTGTCGGCGAACGACCACCAGAAGTGGCTCGTCTGCACCATCGACCAGAGCTCGCTGAACGTCGTGGTCATCGCGGGGAGGTCGCGCTGCGAGATCAAGCCGGCGCGCGAGACCAGCTCCCAGAAGAGGAGGGCCGACACGATCGAGACGACGAAGACGAACGGCTCGACGGCGTTGATGCTCCGCCGCTCGCGCGTCGCCGCGAGTGGCCTTGCTACCTCGACTTCACCTGACGCCATGTGCACCTCCGTTGAAGCCGATGCGCGCGGAAATCTCGCTTGCGGTGGCGACCAACGCGGGCGCGAGGTCCTCGAGCAACTCGTCCATCGACACGAGCGAGCGGTGCACGGCGATGTTGATGGCGGCGACGACGTCGCCCGTCTGCGAGCACACCGGCACCGCGATCGAGCGCAGGCCGTACGCAAGCTCCTCGTTGTTCACGGCGAGCCGGGTCTGGCGCACGCGTTCGAGTTCCTTGAGCAGCTTGCGCTTCGCCGTGATCGTGTTCGGGCCGCGCCGCGTCAGGCTCGCGCCGTCGAGCAGCGTGTTCCGGTCGTGCGTCGGCAGGAACGCGAGCAGCACCTTGCCCATCGACGTGCAGTACGCGGGGAGCCGCGAGCCAACGTGGAGGTTGAGGTCGATCTGCCGCGGCCCGGGCGCACGGCAGCGCTCGATGTAGACGATGTCGCTGCCGTCGAGCACCGCCATGTTGACGGTGTGACCGGTGGCGTCGCTGAGTCCCTTGAGATGCGGCGCCGAGATGTGGCGCAGCTCCATCGAGTTGATCGCCGAGAAGCCGAGGTCGAGCACGCGCGGGCCGAGCCGGTACTTGCGCGTGTCCGCGTCCTGCTGCAGGTACCCCAGCGCGGCGAGCGTCGCGACGTAGCGGTGAGTGGTCGAACGGCTCAGGCCGACGACCCGGGAGAGATCGCTGACGCCGAGGAGCGGCTGCGCGGACTGAAACGACGACAGAATGGCGAGGCCCCGCTCCAGCGACTGCGATCCCGCAGGCTCCGCCACGGCCCATGTTCTACTAGGTGGGACGCCGTCTTGACAAGTGGACATCGCGCGGCGGCGCGTCGTATCTTTCCCGCCGACGGCTGACCAGAGGAGGCTGACACGTGATCGCGACGAGCGAGTACCGGCAGTTCATCGGCGGCGACTGGGTCGACGCCGCCGACGGCGACACCTTCGAGGATCTCGACCCGTACACGAGCGAGGTGGTGGCGACCGTGCCCGCCGGCGGCGCGGAGGACACGAGACGCGCAATCGAGGCGGCCGCGGCTGCGTTCCCCGCGTGGTCGTCGACGCCGCCGGCCGAGCGGCAGCGCGTCTTCCTCAAAGCCGCCGACGCGCTCGAGGGGCGCATGGACGAGGTCGTCGAGCTCCTCGCGCGCGAGACCGGATGCAGCTTCGGGTTCGGCATGTTCCAGATGCACTTCGTGCCCGGGCTGTTCCGGCAGGCGGCGGGGAGCGCGTACGCGCCGATCGGGCAGGTGATCCCGTCTGACGTTCCGGGGACCTTCGCGATGGGGCTGCGCAGGCCCGTCGGCGTCGTCGGCGCGATCGCGCCGTGGAACGCGGCGCTTATCCTCTCAGCACGGTCGATCGCGGCGCCGCTCGTGCTCGGCAATACCGTCGTCCTCAAGCCGTCGGAGTGGTCGCCCGTGTCGGGCGGCCTGCTCTGGGCCGAGATCTTCGCCGAGGCGGGACTACCCGAAGGCGTCCTGAACGTCGTCACGCACGCGCCCGGCGAGGCCGGACCGATCGGCGACGCTTTCGTCGAGCATCCGGCCGTGCGGCGGATCAACTTCACCGGCTCCACGAACACCGGCCGCAAGCTCGCCGAGGCGGCCGGGCGGAACCTCAAGCGCATCGTGCTCGAGCTCGGCGGCTACAACCCGTTGATCGTCCTCGGCGACGCCGATCTCGAGTACGCGGTCAACGCGTCGGCGTTCGGCGCGTTCCTCCACCAGGGCCAGATCTGCATGTCCGCGCGCAAGGTCATCGTCGAGCGCTCCATTGCCGACGAGTTCACCGAGCGGCTCGCGGCGAAGACGAAGACGCTCAAGACCGGCGATCCGAAGGAGCACGACACGATCATCGGCCCGCTGATCAACGAGGACGCGCTGGCGACGGTCAAGTCGCGCGTCGACGACGCGGTCGCGAAGGGCGCGCGCGTGCTCGCCGGCGGAGACGCGGTGGGACCTTGTTACCAGGCGACGCTCGTCGCCGACGTGCCGGAGGACTCGGACCTCGCCCGCCTCGAGACGTTCGGGCCGGTCGCCGCGATCGAGGTCGTCGACAGCGCCGACGACGCCGTCGCCCGGGCGAACGCGACGACGTACGGCCTCAGCGCGGGCATCCTCACGAGCGATCCCGACCGCGGTTTCTCGCTCGCGCAGCAGATCGACGCGGGGATCGTTCACGTCAACGACCAGCCCGTCGGCGACGAGCCGCAGATGCCGTTCGGCGGCGTGAAGGACAGCGGCTTCGGGCGCTTCG
>JBJMJE010000166.1:0-4661 GCA_045806505.1 Gaiellaceae bacterium | reverse complement strand
CACCCCGGCGAGGTTCATCGCCTCGTGCGCGTCGCCGCGCGCCGAGGCGCCCTCGCCGAACCAGCCCACCGCGACGCGCTTCTCCTCGCGGATGCGGAAGGCGAGCGCGCAGCCGACGGCGACCGGCAGCATCGCGGGCAGGTGGCTGACCATCGCGATCAGCCCGAGGTTCGCGTCGGCCATGTGGACGTTGCCGTCCCTGCCGTGCGTCGGGCCGTCGCGGCGCCCCATGTACTGCGCGAAGATGCGCCAAGGCTCGACGCCGCGGACGATGTGGACGCCCATGTCGCGGTGCAGCGGCGTACCGACGTCCTCCGATCCCATCGCGGTCGCGACACCGACCGCCGCGGCTTCATTCCCGCGGCCGGTGTAGAACGAGCCCGGGATCTTGCCCTGGCGGTAGAGGATGTGCCCGCGCTCCTCGACGCCGCGGGTGATCAGCATGTGCCGGTAGATGCCGAGGAGGTCCTCGCGGTCGAGACCCGCGTCCCGGATCTCGCTCAGGGAGCCGACGGGCTCCGCTCTCGTGGCGATCGCCATGCGCGGCTAACTGTAACTACGCACATGCTCGGCTGTAGAAGCGCAGGTACTGCGGCATCCGGTCGGTCCAGCCGCCGTGCCCACCGCCGTGGAGTTGGTAGCTGACGCGCGTGCCGTGCTCCGACAGTGTGCGCGCGAGCGCTGCATCGGCCTGTGCGAACGGATCGTCCCGGCCGACGTCGATCCAGACGGGCACGTCGTAGATTCGCGTCGAGCGCGCGGCCGCGAGAACGTCGTGGCGCGCGAAGTCCTCCGCATCGTCGAAGGCGCCGGCCGCCGTGTCGCCTCCGCGGAGCCACAGAGCGGCCGAGTGGGCGCCCACCGCACAGAACCTTCGCGGCCAGAGCCGCGCTATGTCCAGCGCACCGAAGCCTCCCATCGAGATGCCGCCGATGGCGACGCGGTGATCGTCGGCGTGGGTGCGACGCAGCGCCGCCGGAATCGCCTCGCGCACGAGCGACGATCCCCACGCGCCGTCGCGACGGTCGTGCCAGTAGCTGTGGTCGCCGCCGTCGGCGAGCAGCACGACCGGCGCTCGCCGTCCGAGCGTGTGGAGCTCGTCGAAGAACGGCTGCCGCAGGTTCGAATCCGGCGACGAGCCGCGACCGTGAAGGAGGACGAGCAACACGCGTCCTTCGCCGCCGCCCCTGCGGCACGACGAGGATCTCGTGCAGGTTCCGGTGCGCGAGGCGGCTGTGGAGCGTCGCGGACACCGGCCCATGCCGCGAACGCCGCGACGCCGGCGACTGCGACGATCAGCCCCCGCCGCACGCGCCGGTTGGATCCATACCCGCCGCAAATGCGAGTCCGGCAATCGCGAGCGCCGCGAGGGAGAGGACAGCGAGTACGAGCCCGAGATTGGCGAGCCGTCTCGCCGCTCGAGATGTCGCAAGCGACCAGATCGAAACGCCGAGGGCGCCGATGGTCGCGCCCGCCCAGGCCGCGACGATGACGTCGGCCTGCAGGCCCCAGTGGTGCGCCCACCGCAGCGCCGACACGAGCAGGAGCGCGGACGCAATACCGAGCGCGGCGCCTGCCCGCCCACGTCCGCGTGGCTGCTCGATCAGCGCCTCGAGCTCCACGACCGCGAAGCGTACCGAGGTAGCCTCCGAAAATGGGCAAGGCCTCGGATTGGCTGCGCGAGGAGCGCCGGAAGGTACTCGGCGACTGGGTCGCGTTCTGCCTCGGATGCGGCGGCGCGCTTCGGTGGTTCGAGGATTTCGAGGACGAGGTGCCCGAGCGCTGCGCGCAGTGCGGCGGCGAGGTTCTGCGCCGCTGCCCGTCGTGTGACGCGCCGTTCTCGTCCGTCGTCAGCGTCGATTGCGAGTCGTGCGGCGCGAAGCTGCGCGAGAACGAGCTCTTCGGAACGAAGATCCGGCGTGCCTGAGGAAGCGCCGCTCGTCGACGGCGGCGCCGGCCTCGTGCCGCAGGGCGACGGTTGGTTCGTCGTCAACGCAGCGGACGCAGGCTGGATGGCTCACGACACGTTCGGAGCGCGCTGCAACTTCGAGGCCGACGGCCGGCTGGCGAACCAGCGCCCGGACCTGCACGTCCAGCAGCACCCGCAGCTCGGCGTCCGGCTCCACGTTCTCACGCCCGGACAGCCGAGCACGATGTACCACCGCGAGTCGAATCAGGAGGACTTTCTCGTCCTCAGCGGCGACTGCCTGCTCATCGTCGAGGGCGAGGAGCGGTGCCTTCACGCGTGGGATCTCGTGCACTGTCCAGCCGGCACGACGCATGCCTTCGTGGGCGCGGGCGATGGGACGTGCGTGATCCTGATGGTCGGCGCGCGCACCGACGAAGGGACGATCCTCTACCCGCGAGAGGAGACCGCTCTGAGGCATCGGGCGGGCGTCGAGGAGGACACCGAGCACCCACGCGTCGCGTACTCGCCTTTCGGCCACTGGCGGGTCGGCCGACCCGACGTGTGGGACGACCTGCCTTGGAGCGGCTAGAGAACGATCAACGCGAACGCGAGCAGCGCCGCACCGGTGAGGAAGAAGACGACGCCCGGGGCGAGCCTACGATCCTCGCCCCTGCTGCTGAGCGTGGACACGCCGGGAATTCGGCCCCAGAACTGCTCCGTCGGGGAGTAGCTCATCGCTCGTTCGAAGTTCGAGTCGCGCCCGACGCCGCCCATCAGGAGCGCAAGGCAGCCGATGCCGAGACACGTCCTCCGCAGAGCCGTCGCGAACCCTTCTTGTCCGAGCGCCGCCCAGAGCACAGCAATTGCCAACGCAACCACGAAGCCGAACGCAACCCGAACGAGGAGCCGTGCGAGCTCCCGCACGAGCCACACGGCGTCAGGAGTTCTTGATCGCCGAGAACCGGATGACGGTCACGGCGTGCGCGCCGCTGACGTCCCGGTTGTAGAGCTGGCTCAGGAAGTCCGCCATCTCCTCGGGCCGGCGGATCGACGGGTTGTCGTGCTCGATCTCCCGCGGTGACAGGTCTTCGAGGGCCTTGACCTCGACCTTGTCGATGACTGCGTCGAAGATCTTCTCGCGGATGCCGTAGCGCGCGCCCACGAGCACCTGCACGACCTGGCCCTTCTTGTATTTCGCGGTCTTGTCGCCGAGGCGGATGGTTGCCGTTTTGCGGCCGTTCCGCAGCTGGTCGGCGACGAGCGGGTTGTAGAAGTTCAGCGCGTACAGGGCTGGCGCATCATAAGCGGGAAAGGGCCTCGCGGGCCATCTCGCGCTCGCCCTTGTACGCCAGCAGGTCGACCGCGTCCGGCAGCGGCAGCCACCGCGCCTCCTCGATCTCGTGCGCGAACGCCGCGGGGACGTGGCCGATCTGGCCCCGCTCGTAGCGGACGAGGAAGAAGGAGACGACCTTGAAGATCCGCTCGCCCTTCCACGTGTAGACGTAGCGGACGTCGCCGAGCTTGCCGTCCAGGCTCCCGTGGACGCCGGTCTCCTCGGCGACCTCGCGGATCGCGGTGTCGGCGGCCGAGTCGCCGTGCGCGATCTGGCCCTTCGGGAGCGCCCAGACGCCCTCGGGCTTGCCGGCGGGCCGGATCGCGGCGAGCCACCAGCGCCCGTCCTGGCTCCGCACGACCACCCCGCCGGCCGAGAACTCGCGCGCCACCCCGGCTTTGTAACACGCTTCGCCGACAGGTTGCGGTTGCGGCCCAAAAGCCTTTACAATGCCGTTGGCACTCTCGGCCAGGGAGTGCCAGACCCGGTCACAATGTCTAGTCAGGGAGGCCCTACCGAATGAATCTACAGCCACTGGGTGACCGCCTGATCGTCGAGGTGCTGGAGGAGGAAGAGACGACCGTCAGCGGCATCGTCCTCCCGGACACCGCGAAGGAGAAGCCGCAGCGCGGACGCGTCCTCTCGGTCGGCCCCGGCAGCCGCAACGACAAGGGCGAGATCGTGCCGATGGACGTCGCCGAGGGCGACGAGATCATCTTCTCCAAGTACGGCGGCACGGAGATCAAGGTCGGCACCGACGAGGTGCTGATCCTGCGCGAGTCCGACGTGCTCGCCAAGGTCGTCGGCGACCGCGAGCTCGCCGGCGCATCGGCCTAACCCGGAACAGGAACAGAGGAGGAACGATCCAGATATGGCTCACAAGGAGCTGAAGTTCAACGAGGACGCACGGCGCGCGCTCGAGCGCGGCGTGAACATCCTCGCCGACGCGGTCAAGGTCACTCTTGGCCCGAAGGGGCGCTACGTCGTGCTCGACAAGAAGTTCGGCGCGCCCACCATCACGAACGACGGTGTCACCATCGCCCGCGAGATCGAGGTCGAGGACGTCTTCGAGAACCAGGGCGCGCAGCTCGTGCGCGAGGTCGCCACGGCGACGAACGACGTCGCCGGCGACGGCACGACGACCGCGACCGTCCTCGCCCAGGCCATCGTCCGCGAAGGCCTCAAGAACGTCGCCGCCGGCGCCAACCCGATGGCGCTCAAGCGCGGCATCGAGACGGCCGTCGACGCTGTGACGGAGAACCTCAAATCGCAGTCCAAGGAGATCTCGGGCAAGGAGGACATCGCCCGGGTCGCGAGCATCTCGTCGCGCGAGCGCGAGATCGGCGACAACATCGCCGACGCGATCGAGAAGGTCGGCAAGGACGGCGTCGTGAACGTCGAGGAGGGCCAGACGTTCGG
>JBJMJE010000165.1:0-4229 GCA_045806505.1 Gaiellaceae bacterium | reverse complement strand
GCGATCCCGAGCGCGGACGCCGACAGCTCGAGATGCTCGCCCGTCTTCGACAGTAGGAGTCCCAGGTGGTCCCCCATGAACTGGAGCGCATCGACGAAGGTGCTCACGTGAGCGGCCGATGCGATGGACTGAGCAGGCGCTGCACGAGCGCGAGCAGTGCGTCGGCGCAGAGCGCGAGTGCGACGGCGAGTCCGCCGGCAGCGAGGATTTCGGTCTTGAACAGATCCTGCTTCAGCGCGATGAAGATCGGATGGCCGAGGCCGCGGGGCAGCACGAGCGCGGCGACCGTGGCGATGGAGATCGTCGAGACGGTCGCGATGCGAAGGCCGACGACAATCGCCGGCAGCGCGAGCGGCAACTCGACTCGCAGGAGCGTCTGCGTCTGCGTGAATCCCATGCCGCGCGCGGCTTCGCGCACGTCGGCCGGGACGGCGCGCAGACCTTCAATGGTGTTCCGGTAGAGGATCAGGAGCGTGTAGGAGACGAGCGCGATCTCCACCGTCGTGACGGTCAGGCCGGTGATCGGCACGAGTAGCTGAAAGAGCGCGAGGCTCGGGATCGTGTAGAGGAGGTCGCTCACCAGTCCGAGCGGCGCGTCGAACAGATGGAAGCGGAAGCCGACAACCGCAAGCGCGAGCGAGATCGCGAAGCCGCAGCCCACGGCGATCAGGACGAGCACGACATGCTGGACGAGCGCCGGCTGGAGCGTGTCGGCCCAGTGCGCACGAACCCAGTCCGTGCAGAACCAGCCGTTCTTGACCTCGCACGAGCTGCCCTTTCCGAACTGCGGGATGACGGGCCCCGTGGCGAGCGCACTCACGCGAGGTCGTCCTTCGTCAGCGAGCCGAGCACCCGGCCGTCGTCGTCGGTGACCGAAAGCACGTCCGCCCGCTCGGCGATCAGGAGCGAGAGGGCATCTCTGAGTGTCATCGTGCGCGGCGCCGGTATACCGTCCGTCGCCGTCCGCAGTTCGAGCTCGCCGAGCGTACGCAGCGCGAGGGCCTTCAGCGCCCGATCGCGTCCGACGAAGTCGGCGACGAACGCGTTCGCCGGCCGCTTCAGGATGTTCTCCGGCGTGTCGTACTGGGCCAGCCGTCCGCCCGGCCCGAGAATGGCGATGCGGTCGCCAACCTTGATTGCCTCGTCGATGTCGTGCGTCACGAACAGGACGGTCTTCCGCACCTCGCGTTGCAGTCGCAGGAACTCGTCCTGGAGGTGAGCACGAACGATCGGGTCGATCGCCCCGAACGGCTCGTCCATCAGCATCAGCCACGGATTCGCTGCGACCGCGCGGGCAAGGCCGATGCGTTGACGCTCACCGCCCGACAGCTGCGACGGGTAGCGCTTCGCGTACGAGAGATCGAGGCCGACGAGCTCGAGCAGCTCGTGCGACCGCACGCGCCTCCAGTCCTTCGAGCGGCCGTACAGACGCGGGACGGTGCCGATGTTCTCCTCGATCGTCAGGTGCGGGAAGAGCCCGACCTGCTGGATGACATAGCCGATTCCACGCCGCAGCTCGGTGGCGTCAAGCGTCTTGATGCTCCGCTCGTCGAGCCGGACATCTCCGCTTGTCAGCTCGACCAGGCGATTGACAAGCTTCAGCGCTGTCGTCTTTCCGCCGCCGGAAGGGCCGACGAGCGCGCAAATCTCGCCCGCCGGCACGGTCAACGACAACTCGTCAACGGCCGGAGCACCGACGCCGTAGACCTTGGTCGCGCGGTCGAAGACGAGTTCGGCCGCCTCGGCCCGCTCGCCGGCGGAGGCGAGCCGGCGCCTCGAGGGCGCGGCGACCCGAGTCTTCACATCAGCCGGCTGCGACCGCGCCCACGACGGCCGGGTTTCGAGGTGCATTCCGGCCCTCACTCACTTGACCGAGCCCGCGAGGAGACCCTGGACGAAGTAGCGCTGGAAGGCGAAGAAGACGGCCAGCGGGATGATCAGCGAGACGAAGGTCGCCGGCGCGATGATGTCGATGTTCGAGCCGAACGTCCGCAGCTGGGAAAAGATCGCGACCGTGATCGGCTGCGTCGAGCGTGCGAGCGTCAGCGCGACGAGTAGGTCGTTCCAGGTCCAGAGGAACTGGAAGATCCCGAGCGAGGCGATCGCGGGCAGGCCGAGCGGCAGGATCACGCGCAGGAAGATGTAGAGCTCGGAGGCGCCGTCGATCCGCGCGGCTTCGATCAGATCCTTGGGGATGCCGATGAAGAAGTTGCGGAGCAGGAAGACCGCAAATGGGAGGCCGAAAGCGGTGTGGAAGAGGATCAGCCCGATGACGGTGTCGTAGATTCCGACCTTGTTGTAGAGGCTGAAGATCGGGATCAGCGCCATCTGCAGCGGCACCACGAGCAGTGCGATGACGAGGATGAAGAGCCAGTCCCGCCCGGGGAACTCGAGCCAGGCGAACGCGTACGCAGCGAGAGCGCCGACGAAGATCGGTAGGAGCGTCGCTCCGATCGCGATCTCGCCCGTCGTCAGGAGCGAGTGCAGGATCGTCGAGTTATGGACGATCGCGTCGTAGTTCGACCAGGTCAGCTTGTGCGGTGCCGAGAAGATCTGCCACCACCCTTTGACCTGGGAGTCGACGGGCGATAGCAGCGAGGTGATCAGGAGACCGACCGTCGGAAGGAGCCAGAGCAGCCCCAGCACCATCAGCGCGAACTGGACCGGCGTCTTGGCGAGGACGCGCAGGATCGTGCGCGAGCGAGGCTCCGCGAGGGCGGGCCTGCGGGCCAGAGTTTCTGCCGCGATCGCCATCACGCGTCTCTCTTGAAGCGGCGGATGTTGAGCAACAGGATCGGGATGACGAGCACGAAGATGAAGACGGCGATCGCCGACCCAACTCCGAACTGGGCCGAGCCGCTGAAGGCGGTTCGCCACAGCGCGAGCGCCAGCACGTTCGCGTTCGATTGGACGGACTCCGGCGCCACGGCGATGACGATGTCGAAGACCTTGAGAACGTTGATCACCATCGTGATGAAGACGACCGAGAGCACCGGTGCGAGCAGAGGCACGGTCACGCGGCGGAAGACCTGCCACTCGGTGCCCCCGTCGGTGCGCGCCGCCTCGAGTACGTCGCGGGGGATCGCGGAGAGCCCGGCGGCGATTACGACCATCGCGAAGCCGGCCCAGATCCAGATGTAGGCGATGATCACCGCAGGCGTGATCAGTGAGGCGCCGAGCCAGGAGATGCCGGCGAACGGCTGTGCGAATGTCTTCGCCGCGATCCCGACGCGGTAGTTCCCGGGCTTCAGGTCAGCGAAGGCGAACCTGCCGTCGGACTCGGTGGTCGCCGACGCGACGTTCTTCCCGCTCTGTTCCAGCTGGACGGTGACGCCGGGTAGGCCGAGCTCGCTCTGCTCGACTTGCCCGGGTTGTCCGCCTCCCGGTTTGAAGTCGCGCCAGACGACTCCGTCGATCGCACCCGGTTTCGGCGTTGGGCTTACGGCCTGAACGGCGCCGCTCGGCACCCCGCCGGACGGAATGCCGGTCAGCCCGAGCCGGACCACCTGCCCGGGTCGCGACGGGGCCCTCAGCACGAGCCCGCCGCCGCTTCGGCTGAGTGACGGCGTGGACGGGCTCGCCTCGGAGAGGACGCCCGGTGCCGAGACCGCATCCTTTGCGACACGGATGCCGGCGTTGAGGGCGCCCTGGTCGGGGTCCTTCAGGTAGACGAGTCGCCAGGTGATGCCGGCGGCAAAAGCGGAGACCGCGAGCGGCATGAAGACGGCGGTCTTGAATGCGAGCGACCAGCTGACGCGTTCGGTCAGCACCGCGAAGATCAGCCCGACCGCCGTCACGAGCGCCGGCACGACCGCCACCCAGATCGCGTTGTTTTTGATCGCGGTCAGGAGGATGTCGCTGGTGAACAGCTGCTTGTAGTTGTCGAGCCAGACGAACCGACCGCCGCTGTCGCTGAAGAAGCTGCGGACGATCGTCGTGACGGTCGGGTAGACGATCCAGATCCCGAGCAGGAAGAGCGCCGGCAGGAGAAATCCGAACGCGAGCGCGTACCTGCGCCAGAGCGCGGGCTCCGCGGCCGCGAGCGCGCGGTAGGCGGAGGATTTCATCGCGACGCTCTTGCCGCTCATCGCGTCAGGAGCCCTTGTAGCGGCACCCCGTAGTCGGCGCCCTCGCGCAGCTTCGGCGGCCTGGACGTGCTGTGGGTCGAGAACAGGTTCGGCAGCGAGGTTGAACGCGCCGCACACGTCGCGCACGATCGCATCGCGGTA
>JBJMJE010000164.1:0-8961 GCA_045806505.1 Gaiellaceae bacterium | reverse complement strand
CTCGGCGGCGTCTGCGCCGTTGCCGGCGACGCCGTGGCGGATCAGCTCGTCGACGGCGGTGTAGTCGCTCTCGACGAACCCGTCGAAGTGCCACTCGTGCTTGAGGATGTCCGTCTCCGTCTCGTGGTTTGCGCAGCCGGGAACGCCGTTGATCGCGTTGAACGAGCACATCACGGTGTCGGAGCCGGCGTCGATCGCGGCCTTGAACGGCGGCAGGTAGAGGTTCCGCAGCCGCTGCTCCGACATGTCCGTCGTGTTGTACTCGCGCCCTCCCTCGGGCTGGCCGTACGCCGCGAAGTGCTTCACGCTCGTCACGACCTTGTCGAGCGCGGAGTAGTCCGCTCCCTGCGCCGCCTTGACGCGCGCGGCAGCGAACACGGCGCCGACGTACGGATCCTCGCCCGCGCCCTCGGCAATGCGGCCCCAGCGCGCCTCGTGCGAGACGTCGACCATCGGGCTGTAGATCTGCTTGAGGCCGACCGTCGCGGACTCGCGCGCGCCGATCGTGTCGTCCGCGGTTGCGACCGAGGGGTCGAAGCTGCTCGCCTGCCCGAGCGGGATCGGGAACACCGTCCGGAAGCCGTGGATCGTGTCGAACGCGAAGAGGATCGGAATGTGCAGCCGCGACTGCTCGACCGCGACGTGCTGCAGGTGGTCGATCTTCACCGGATCGGTCAGGCTGAACACGCTGCCGAGGCCCGCCCTCGCCTGATCGTCCGTCGCCTGCCAGTCCGCGTCGAGTTGCAGCTGCATCAGCTTCTCCTGCAGCGTCATCTGCTCGACGAGGTCGTCGACCTTCTTCTCGATGCCCTTGTCCGCCGGTCCCCGTGTTCTTTGCAGCGCGACCGCGTCGCTGGAGCTTGCGCTTCCCGCCACAGCGACGGCGACGAGGCTGCCGAGAACCGCGGTCGTCGCTACGACCGCGGCAGTGCGCCTCCCGAGTTTCATGGCTCTCCCTTGCTTACGTGATTGAGCTCACGTGACTCAACCGGGGTCTGCGCCACGGCTTCCCGACGGTCGGGACTCCAAACGCGCCCTACGCTACGTCGATGAGCATTCCCTCGCGCGCCAGCTCCGGCGCGGGGCCGTCGCCGCCGCTGAGCTCGCGCGCGCGGTCCTGCAGCAACTCGAGCCCATGGTCGGAGCGCTCGGGCGCGTGATGGAAGAGCACGAGCCGTTCGGCGCCGACGGCCCGCCGGTACGCGACGGCGTCATCGACGCTCGAGTGTCCCCAGCCGATCCTCGCTCCGTATTCGTCGTCGAGGTACTGCGCGTCGTGGAGCAGGACGTCGACGCCGGCCGCGAGCGCGCCGCCCGAGACCCAGTCGGGCGACCTCCCCTGGATGCCTGCGAGCGCCGGCTCGTGATCCGGGAGGTACGCCGCGGAGGAGCCGGCGGACTCGAGCCGGAAGCCGACCGTCGGCCCCGGGTGCAGCACGAGGTCGGACGAGAGCGCGAGGCCGTTCGTGTGCCACGGCTCCGCCGGCAGGTCGTGGAAGCTGATGCGGGCGGGAACGTCGCGGAAGTCGATCGGGAAGAGCGGCGGCGAGAAGCTCCGCAGGATGCGCTCGCGCAGGCTCAGCACGGGCGAGCGGGGTCCCCAGACCTCCACCGTCACTTCCGGATCCCAGAGCGGTGCGAAGAAGCGAAGACCTTCGAGGTGGTCGAGATGCAGATGCGTCAGGAAGAGGTGGATCCGGCGGACGCCGCGACGGACGAGGTCGAGCCCGAGGGCGCGAATGCCGGTGCCCGCGTCGAGGACGAGCGCCGTCTCGCCGTCGACGAGCGCCTCGACGCAGGAGGTGTTGCCGCCGTACGTCACGGTGTCCGGCCCGGGCGTCGGCAACGACCCGCGGCAACCCCAGACCTTGAGCTGGAGGGACAACTCGCTATTCGCGCCAGAAGATGACGACGACGCCGACGAACTCGTCGGTGTGGGCGAAGAGCGGGAACGCCGTCACCTCGACCTCGCGCTCGACGCCGTCGGCGCTCGTCACGAGGTAGCGAAGGTGCGAAGGGCGCCGCTGATCGAGCGCGACGCGCCCGGGACGCTGGTCGGGCGCGAGCGGCTCCGCATCGAGTGTTCTCGGCTCGAAGCCGGCGAGCCAGTCGTCAAGGGCCGTCTCGTCCACCTCGGAGAAGCGCCGGCCGAGCACGCTCTCCGCGGCCTCGTTGTAGAAGACGAGGTTGCCGTCGGCGTCCGTAATGAGCGTCGGCGTCGACAGGTTCGACGCGAACTCGCGCGCCAGGATCAGGACGAGATGCTTCTGCCTCTGCAGCTCCACGGTCCGCCGCAGTATCGCCTCAGCGCGACGCCGGGGGGCCGCCAGTAGCGGCGGCCCCTCGGGTGCGTCGGTCTACGGCTCGAACACGACGCGGGCGGTCACCCGGCCGGCCTGCACGTCGGCGATCGCCTCGTTGACCTCCGCCAGCGGGCGGATCTCGCGCGTGACGTGCGTCAGGCCGGCGGCGTGCAGCTCGAACACCTCGCGCAGGTCGGTGCGGGTCCCGACGATCGAGCCGACGACGGTGATCCCGTTCAGGACCGTCTCGAAGATCGGGAGCGTCACCTCGTTGTCCGCGGGCAGTGCAACGAAGACGAGCGTGCCGCCCCGCCGCAGCGACTTGTACGCCTGCTCGAACGCGCTCGGCGAAACCGCGAGCGCGATCGCCTGATCGGCGCCGCCGAGCTTCTGGATCGCCTCGACCGGATCCTCCTTCGCGGCGTTCACCGTGAACTCGGCGCCGAGCTCGCGCGCGAGCTCGAGCTTCTCGTCGAACAGGTCGATCGCGATCACCCGGCCGCCCGCGATCTTCGCGTACTGGATCGCCATGTGCCCGAGCCCCCCGACGCCGAACACGGCGACGAGATCCGACGAGCGCGTGCCGGCGACCTTGATCGCCTTGTACGTCGTGACTCCGGCGCACGTGAGCGGAGCGGCGTCGAACGGATCCATCCCCTCGGGCACCTGCACGACGTAGCGCGCGTAGGCGGTCGCGTACTCGCCGAAGCCGCCGTCGATCGAGTAGCCCATGTTCTGCTGCTCGAGGCACAGCGTCTCCCAGCCGGAGACGCAGTAGTCGCAGGTGCCGCACGCGTAGCCGAGCCACGGCATCGCGACCCGGTCGCCGAGCGCGACCTCGGTCACGCCGGGACCGAGCTCCGTCACGATTCCCACGCCCTCGTGGCCGGGCACGAACGGCGGCGAGGGCTTCACCGGCCAGTCGCCGTGCGCGGCGTGGATGTCGGTGTGGCAGAGGCCGGAGGCCACCACCTTCACGCGAATCTGCCCCGGCTCGAGCGCCCGGGCCGGAACCTGCTCGATGACGAGCGGCTCCGCGAAATCATGGACGACGGCAGCCGTGTACGTCGCTGCCCCCGTCGTCGCGCGTTGTGCCTGATCGGTCTCGACTACGGCCATTGCCGCCTCCTTCGCTCGTACGTTTCGACGGCACTCTCCCTCGCCGGGTGCGGCAGCGGCATCGGTGGTATCACTGACGCCCGTTCGGCAAATCCGAAGCGAAAGGAGGCGCTAATGACCACAGAAGCAGAGCTGAAGCCCGCCGAAGGGGGCGGCCACGTTCCGGACGGCGACGGCTGGTTCGTGCTGAACGCGCGCGACGCGCGGTGGTGGCATCACGACACGTTCGGCTCGTCGGTGACCTTCGAGGGCGATGCGCACTTCCCGCAGTTCGGCATCAATATCCAGGTGCTCCAGCCCGGCCAGCCGAACTGCATGTACCACGGCGAGAACGGCCAGGAGGACTTTCTCGTGCTCAGCGGCGAATGCCTGCTGCTCGTCAACGGCGAGGAGCGCCCGCTGAAGCAGTGGGACTTCGTCCACTCGCCCGCGTGGACGGAGCACGTCTTCGTCGGCGCCGGCGACGGCCCGTGCGCGATCCTGATGGTCGGAATGCGGCCGGAGCACGAGGAGTTGCGGTATCCGGTCGAGGACGTCGCGCGCAAGCACAACGCGGGCGTCGACAAGGAGACGTCGTCGGGGAAGGAGGCGTATGCGCGATTCGAGCGTTCGACGCCCGGCACATACCGCGAGGGGACGCTGCCGGCCTCAGGCTAGGTCGAGGCCGAGCCACGAGGCGAGCGAATCGAGCTCCGCGCGGACGGCCTTCGTGATCGCGCGTGTGAAGCGAACGTCCTCGTGGATCGCGTGCACCTCGAGCACCGAGCGCTTGCGGTCGGCCGTGGCGTCGACCTTGCCGACGAGCCGGTCCTCGTGGAGCACGGGCAATGCGAAGTAGCCCCAGCGCCGCTTCGCCGCCGGCTTGTACATCTCGAGCGTGTACTCGAAGTCGAACAGCTGCTGCGCGCGCACGCGGTCGTAGGCCAGGCGGTCGAAAGGCGACAGCAGCGCAGTCCGTCCCGCGAAATCGCGGTCGAGCTGCTCCGGGTCGACGCGCCACTCGCCCGGCACTCCTTCGACCGTCGCGGGGACTCCGGCGCCGCCGACGTCGACGGGCTCGAGCGCCATGACCGTGCTCTTCGCGCGCGCGATGCCGAGCGACCGCAGACGTCGCTCGTTCTTGATCCGCGTCGCCTCCTCGACCGACGGAACGCGCACGTCCGCGGGGTACACGCGCTCGGCCAGGTCCCACAACCGCTCCCGCCGCACGCGGCCGGCGATCGCGACCTCGCCGCGCATCATCAGGCACTCGAGCATCTGCGTGACGTTCCGGCTGTGCGTCCAGCCGGTCGACTTCCACGGCACGACGCTCGTGTCCGGGATATCGCGTGAAGCCAACGGCCCCGACGCGCCGAGCCGTTCGAGGATGTCGCGCCTGAACGAGTCGTTTTCGCGCAGCCACGCACGGGTGCGCTCCCACGGCGGCCACTCGTCGGCTCCGGCGAGGTAGAGGCCGACGTCGCTCATCGGCCGCACGAGCGCGTTGTGCTCGAACAGCCTGCGGTCGTCGAGCGCCTCCCGGAGCTGCTCGGTCCGGTACGTCGAGCCGAGGCGCGTCCACGCGACGAGATCCGCGGCCGGCGCGATCGCCGCCGTCGGGTCGATCTGGAGGCACGTCAGGTGCTCGACCATCTCGACGAGCTCCGTCGGACGTGGCGCGTCGAGGAGTTGCGCGCGCACGGCGATGCCGCGCGCCTCGTCCCGGCTCAACGTGATCGACACACCGCGAGGCTAACGACGAGGGGCCGCTCGGAAGCGGCCCCTCGCAGTTCATTGTGCTGCCTCGGTTACGGCAGGTCGAGCGTCCAGGCGCCGAAGCCGTGCGTCGTGACGTACATGACGCGATTCGCCTGGTCGATCTTCAGGTAAGGGATCGTCGTCGTCGGCAGGCCCGGAACCGCGGACGTCCAGCCGGTGTTGGCGTTGACGCGCTTCGCAATCCCGAAGTCCGTGCCGATGTACAGCGTTCCCTTCTTCTCGTCGCGCTGGATCGTTCCGACCGGCAGGTCGCCGAGCGCGAACGGTCCCGAGCCGTCGAGGTTGACGAACGCGGCAGCGCCCGACGTCGGGTTGTACGTCACGTCGAAGACGTGACCCGGCGTCGTCGGCGTGACGGCGTTGTACCCGCTGTACGTGATGTACGCGTGGTTCGAGTTCGTCGGGTCGACGTAGATGTCGGTCGGGTACCGCGCCGGGTCGACGGCGGACGTCGTGTCGACGCGGTGCCAGACGATCGCCGACGGATCCGCCGCGCCCGCGTTCGTGGTCACGAAGATCCGGCCGAAGCTCGTCGCGGCCCAGACGACATTGCGGTCGGTCGGCGACAGCCCGATGGCCGAGATGAGGCCGCCGGAGCGGTCGTCGCCCCACGGGTACGGAGCCGGGCAAGCGACCGTCCACGCCGCCGTCGGCGTCGCCGCCGGCGGGCACGACGCCGCCGGGCCGTAGGTGAGCCGGCCGAGGTGGCCCGCATCGCCCATCGCCTTCCAGTCGTCGCAGACGTCGACGTTCCGGACGTACGTGCCGTCTTCGTCGATGTCGCCGTCACCCGTCCAGTTGTTGCAGTGCTCCTTCACCTTCGCGTACGGGAAGTTGGGGTTGACACCGCCGTTCAGCGACCGGAACACGTGCTCGCGGCCGGTGAACATCAGCTTCGAGACCGTGGGATGGAAGAACGTCGGAGCGGCGAACGCCACCTGCTCCCGGTCGTACCGGAACGCCGCCGCCAGCGGCGTCTTCAGCGTGTCCGAGATCCAGAAGACGCCTTCGCTGTCCCGCGGCTTGTCCATGATCGAGATCGAGCCGCTCTGCCACCCGAGCATCGAGTAGTCCGGCAGCGCAGCGTCGAAGCCGTTGAACGTGCCGTCGGCGACGTACGACTCGAACCACGTCTTCGTCCCGGGCAGGCTCATCCACGAACCGTTGTCCTGCGCTCCACCGGCGAGCTCGCCGGGGCGGTTCGGGTTGAACGCCACCTGGTAGAAGTGCAGCGTATTCAGTCCTTCGTTGATGGACTGAAGCCGCTCGGGAATCCGCTTCGTCACGGCCTGGCAGAGCGCGAACCGCGCCTTGGCGGCGGTGGAGGTGCCGGTATCCAGATGGTGCACCGCCGTGCAATCGCCCGAGTCGTCGACGAAGTTGCCGTTCGACCGCATGATCCCGCCGTCACTCGTCTCCAGGAACTGCCTCCAGTTCGCGGGATTCGTGACGATCGAGTGCTGGTCCGGGTGGATGCCGTGCGGCTGGAGGTTGTCGGCGTCGTCGTACGTCATGTCGGTGAACGACGCACCGGCGTCCGTCGACAGCAGCACCGCGCGACCGTTCGAAGCACCCGTGCCGGCCTCGCCGTACGCGTTCGAGCCGAGCAGGTACACGGTGTCGGCATCCCAGGCGGAGCCGTCCGCCTTGAGCGGCACGTAGACGTACTCGTCGTAGTTGCACTGCGGGTCACAGAAGCCCGCGCTCGTCGTGTTCGTCAGGTTCGTGAACGCCGGCGTGCCGGTGCGAACGCTGTCGCTCCGGTAGAACCGCGCGGAGAGCGTGCCGCCGCCGCCGACGCCGACGTACATGCGGGTGTCGCCGGTCGCCAGCTTCACCACGTCGAACTCCGTGCGCTCCATCCCCGCGCCCGTTGCCGGATCGGTCGGCGCGGCGAGCGGCGCGAAGATCTGCGTCCATGTGCCCGGATCGCCGTTCTGATTCGACCGCCAGATCCCCTTCGCGAAGAACGACGCATAGACCGTGTTCGGATCGACCGGGTCGAACACGACGTGGTTTGCGCCGCGCGGCGAGCAGGCGGTCGTCCCGAGGAACACCTGCTGCGGCGTCGACGCCGTGCAGTCGGTCGTGTTGCCCTGGTTCACGAGCGTGAACGTCTTGCCGCCGTCCGTCGACCGCCAGAGGCCGAAGTGCGGAGCGTCGGGGATGTTCGCGCCGCGATCGACGCCGTTGCAGCACGTGCTGCTGATGCCACGCGAGCCCTGCGCGCCGCTGCCGACGAACACCGTCGACGAGTCGCCGGGCTTCACCTGGATCGACGAGATGCCGCGGCCGGCGAAGTTCTGCCGCCCGAGCGCCCCGCTCCAGTGGTCGCCGCCGTCCGTGGACTTGTAGAGCCCGACGCCGGCGATGCAGCCGCTGCGGCAGATGTTGGCCTCGCCCGTCCCCGCGTAGATCGTGTTGCTCGTCGGATCGTTCGGGTCGAGCTCGAGCGCGGCGGTGTTGTTGTGCTCGAACTCGGCCGAGAGGTACTTCCACGTCGGCTGCGTCGCGAGCGCGTTGTCGGTGCGCCAGACGCCGCCGCCGGCGTTGGCGATCCAGTAGCGGCATGACGTGGCAGTGCAGTTCGGGTCGATGACGCTGTGCGGCGTCCGCCCGGATGCGACGTACTGGCCGGGGACGTAGACGTAGCGGTTCCGGAACTGGTTCAACGGATAGACCGCGTTGTCAGGCCCGAGGTTCGTCCACTGACCATGGTCTCCGAGCTTCGCGGCGGAGTTGCCCCGCGACTTGAGTGCCTTCCAGTCGGCGCGGCTCCCGTTGATGGCGGCCAGCGAGATGTCGTCCGCCGGCGTCGAGTGCATCGCCCATTCGGCGGCGCCGTCGCCGGTCTCCTGGCTGCCCTCGTACTGCGTCTCGCCGGGTGCGAACGTCTGCGACACCGCGAGCTTCTTCTGCAGCGCGGGCGACAGCTCCCGATCTCCGCCGAACTGAACCTGCCGCGCAGCGGAGCTGGATGAAGTGCTGCTCATCACGGCAGCGGCAACGGCCGCCGCAATCAGCAGGACGAGCCCGGCGACCCCTACCGCGACCGTGCGGCGGCTCGGGCTCCCTTGAATCCGAGGCATATCCCTCCTCCCTTGGGGGAACTCGTGGCGCCTGTCGGCGCCATCGATCCGATTCGCCCCGCGAGCGCCTGTGCACTCGGCTCTTCCGCGCTCTGTCCACGGCCGCCCGCGAGACCGCGCGGATGCTAGCAGCGATTCCGAGATCTACAAAAGGATTTTGCATCTGCGTCGGCGCACGCTCGGCACACGCCGTTTAGAGTCCGCCTCCCTCAAGCGCACCGCTCTCCACATCGCCCAGCAGAGACCGTCGCGCTCCACGTCAATCCAGCTTCGGGGGAGGCCTCGATGCACAAGTCACGCACCCTGTTCGTGGCGACAGTCGGCGCGCTCGTCGTCGCCGCCACCCTCGCCGCAGGCGGCACGCCCGCCTCCGCGGCGGCTTCTCAGAGCTTCTTCTCCTCGTTCGAGCCCGCCGATCCACAGCCGACGTGGACGAACACCGTCGACGCCGGAAAGTCGTCCGGCGTCGTCGGCCCGAAGACGACCGGGATCCCCGGCAACGTCACCGACAAGGTCGTGGAGGTCACGGCCAACGGCGAGAACGCCGGCTCCGGCGAGGTGAAGGAGAACCTCACCGACGGCGACATCTTCTCGAAGTGGCTGGTCTTCGAGCCGACCGGCTGGGTCGTGTACAAGCTCTCCGAGCCGGTCAAGGTCGTGCTCTACGCGATGGGATCGGCGAACGACGCCCC
>JBJMJE010000163.1:0-4116 GCA_045806505.1 Gaiellaceae bacterium | reverse complement strand
TGGCATTGCTCGAGATCAAAAACCTGCAGGTTTTTGATCTCGAGCAATGCCATTCGTGAGAGCGAATCCGGCTTGATGATGCGGTTTTCGCCGGGGTTCGTGACCCAGTCTAGCGAGTGCGTGCCAGCTCCCGGGCTACGGCGGCCCCTGCCGCGGCGACGGCCGTTCCGCCTACCAGCCAGCGCCGGAGACGCAGCGACGTCCACAGCGTCGACTCGCGGGAGCGGTCGTCGAACCGGCCGTGCGCGCCCGGATCCCCGGGCAGCGTCTCGTAGAGGTTGTCCGGGGAGTCGCTCGGCTTCGGCTCGCCCGTGTGCTGGCCCTTCCAGCCCATCCGCCGGAGCATCCAGTCGCCGGCGCGCGGCGAGAGCTTCTGGCCCCAGAGGAGCTTCTGCGCGCCCCAGCTGACCGGAAGCTCGCGGATCGGGTGCTCGCAGCAGTGGAGGACGGCTTTTGCGTGCGGCTCCGGCTGGTAGATCGGCGGCACCGGCTGCGGCTGGTAGCCGGTGCGCTGGCGCGAGCGGTCGAACTGGGGCGTGTTGATCGCGCCCGGCAGGACGAGCGAGATGCTGACGGGCACCCGGTGTTTCTCGAGCTCGACCCGCGCCGACTCGAGGAACGTGCGGCCGGCCGCCTTCGACGCGCAGTAGGCGGCCTGGAGCGGGATGCCACGGTACGCGAGCGCCGAGCTGACGTGCAGGAACGTGCCCTGGCTCTCCTTCAGGTGCGGCAGCGCGGCCCAGTAGCCGTAGACCATCCCGAGGAAGTTGACGTCGAGCACGCGCCGCAACTCGTCGGGCTGCAACTCGACCACCTCGCTCATCACCGTGACCATCGCGTTCGCGACGTACGTGTCGATCCGGCCGAACCGGTCGATCGACTGCTCGACGACCTGCGCGACCTCGTCCTGCACCGAATGATCGGCCGGAACGGCGATCGCCTGCGAGCCGAACGCCTCGATCTCGCGCACGGCGTCGTCGAGCGCGTCGCCGTTTCGCGCCGTGACGACGACCTTCGCGCCGGCCTCGCCCGCGCCGCGTGCAACGGCGCGCCCGAGCCCGCTCGAGGCGCCGGTGACGACCACGACCTGCTCGGAAAGCGGCTTCTTGGTCGCGCCCATAGGCCCGCGGTACCCGGACGCGCTACCCTGAACCCATGCCAGAGATCGGAATCTCGGGGCTGATCATCGTCCTCGTAGTGGCGCTTCTGATCTTCGGGCCGAAGCGCCTGCCCGAGATCGGCCGCTCGCTCGGACGCGGGATGCGCGAGTTCAAGGACTCGGTGTCCGGCAAGGACGACAAGCCGGAGTTGCCGCGCTCCGCCGCGGACGACCCGCCGCCCCCGTCAGCGTAGAGCGATGAACCTGCTTCCGCGGCGCCTGCGCCACGGCGAGGAGGCGACGCTCGTCGAGCATCTCGGAGAGCTTCGCGCGCGCCTCGTCATCTGCATCGCCTCGATCGCCGGGGCGTTCGCGGTCACGTACGCGCTGCACGGCCACCTGCTCGAGTGGCTCAACCGGCCGCTTCCCGCGGACAAGCGCCCGCCCGTCACGTTCGGCGTGCTCGAGCCCTTCACGGTCTCGATCATGGTCAGCTTCTACGCGGCTTGTCTGATCGTGCTGCCGATTCTCTTCTGGCAGGTGTGGTCGTTTCTCGCACCGGCCTTCGAGGAGCGGCACCAGCGTTCGATCTCGGTCCTCGTCGCGTTCGCGACCGCGCTCGCCGTCGGTGGCATCGCGTTCGGCTACTGGATCGTGCTGCCGGCCGCAGTGCACTTCCTCACGAACTACGACTCGGATCACTTCGAGATCTTCGTTCGGGCGCGCGACTACTACTCGTTCACGTCGCTGCTCTTGCTGGCCGTCGCGCTCGCGTTCGAGGTGCCGGTCTTCGTGCTCGGGCTCGTGCGTCTGCGGATCGTCTCGGCGGCAAACCTGCGCAGCGGGTGGCGCGTAGGAATCTTCGCGATGACTGTTCTGGGCGTGCTGCTGCCGGGCGTCGACCCGGTGTCGACTGCGCTCTCGGTGCTCGTGCTCGTCACGCTCTACGGGCTCTCGATCGGGCTCGCCTCGTTCTTCGAGCCCCGCTGGCGGAGTTCTCCCTCGCCGGAGGCCGCGACCGATGCCTGACGGCACGGTGTCCGACGGCGGAGTCTGGCTCCGACTAATCGCCTCGATCAGCGCGCTCGGTCTGGGCGTTGCGGCCGTCGCGATCGTGGCGGTGCTCGCGCACCGCACGCCGGGGCCCGCCGGCGCGACGAACGCGCCCGTGACTGCAAGCACGCAGCCGACGGCAACGACGCCGCAGACGAGTGAGCCTGCGTTCCCCGCATCGCCCGAGGGCGCCGTCGTGTTCAGCCGTCCTGCCGGCGACGAGGTCGTCGCGCTCGGAGTCGTCCCCGGGAAGCGCCTCCTGCTTCAGGCCTCGGTGGTCGGAGGCCAGGGCGAGGGCGTCAAGGGACTCGACGTCTCCTTCGGCCTCGACGGGAGGACACTGCGAGGCGACCCGTGCGGGCCCGGCTGCTACCGCGCGAAGGCGCCGACGTCGGCGGTGCCGGAGGCGATCGACCTCCGCGTGTCCGGCAAGAACCCGGTGACGTGGCGCGTGCCGCTGCCGAAGCGGTGGCCGCCGCCGGACGCCTCGGCCATCGTCGCGCGTGCGACGAAGACGTTCCGCCGGCTCAAGACGCTGACGACCGACGACTCCCTGTCGTCCGGCCTCGGCACGACTCTGCGCACGCACTGGGTCGTTGCCGCACCGAACCGGCTCACGTACCAGGTGCGAGGCGGCCCGTCAGCCGTGATCATCGGCAACACGCGCTGGGACAAGGTGGCTCCCGGCGAGCCCTGGGTGAAGTCGGTGCAATCGCCGATCCGCCAGCCGACGCAGTTCTGGGTCTCGTGGCAGAACGCCCACGTAATCGCGGAGACGCCGAAGGCGTGGCGCATCACGTTCTTCGATCCGAAGACGCCGGGCTGGTACGAGATCCGCGTCGCCAAGGACACACGGCGGACGCTCGACATGCGGATGCAGGCGGCAGCGCACTTCATGCGCCAGACCTACGGGAACTTCAACGCGCCCGTGCAGATTGCGCCGCCCCGCTAGCCGCGCGCAGCCCGGCGGCGGTGTCCCGAGGCTACGATTCCTCGCGGAGATGGGCCGGGCGAGGGCGTCATGGCTGGGTCTCGTGGCACTCGCCGGTGCCGCGGCTTTGGCATTCGCGGGCGCGGGCGCGAGCGCCGGAGGCGACTCCGGCTGGCGCGGTTGGGGCAACACGCCCGACAACACGCGCCTGTCGCCGCTGACGCAGATCACGAAGGCGAATGTCGACCAGCTCGGGCGCATCTTCACCGTCAACTTCCGGTCGCTCGACCCGATCGCCCGCCTCGGCCAGCAGTCGTACCCGGTCGTCGTCGGCGACCGGATGTACGTCACGACCGGCGAGGGCAAGGTCTACGCGCTCGACGCGACGTCCGGAAAGCTGATCTGGAAGTGGTATCCCGACAACGTCGCCGTCTTCAACAAGGCCGGGATCGTGGCCAACCGCGGTGTCGCCGTCTGCGACGGCCGCGTGTTCGTGCTGAACATCGACATGACGATCACGATGCTGAACCAGCAGACCGGCGACCTCATGAAGCGCGTGCCGATCTCGAGCGCCGTGCCCGGCGCCGCGACGCGCTACGGCTACACCGAGACCAGCGCGCCGATCTGCGCAGAGCATCGCGTCATCACGGGCGCAGCGGGCTCCGAGTACGGCGTGCGCGGATTCGTCATGGCGTTCAAGTCGAAGGATCTCTCGCCGGCGTGGGCCAACCCCGTCTGGTCGATTCCCCCGTCGGGCACGCAGTGGCGGCGCGTGAGCCGCATCGTCGGCGGCGGCGTCACCTGGACGCCCGTCACGGTCGACACGAAGTCGAACACGCTCTATTACGGCACGGGCTCGGCGACGCCGCTCTACTTCCCCGCCTGGCGCCCGGGCTCCGCGCCGCGCACGGACTCGCTCATCGCCGTCGACGTCCGCACCGGACGCCTCAAGTGGTGGCAGCAGCAGATGGCGCACAACGAGTGGTCCTACGACACCGCTCAGCCTCCGATGGTCTACACCGCGAAGGTCGGC